>JBKPDU010000111.1:0-15919 GCA_046728055.1 Actinomycetota bacterium
CGAGGTGGAGGCCGGTGGTCGGCTCGTCGAGGACGTAGACGCCGCCCTTCTCGGCCATGTGGGTGGCCAGCTTCAGCCGCTGCCGCTCGCCGCCGGACAGCGTAGTGAGCGGCTGGCCGAGGCTGAGGTAGCCGAGCCCGACGTCGGCGAGCCGGTTGAGGATGACGTGCGCGGCCGGCGTGCGCGCTTCGCCGGCGCCGAAGAACTCCTCGGCCTCGGTCACCGACATCGCGAGCACCTCGCTGATGTCGCGGCCGCTGAGGTGGTGGTCCAGCACCGATGCCTGGAACCGCTTCCCCTCGCACTCCTCGCAGACGGATTCGACGGTGTCCATGAAGCCCAGTTCCGTGTAGATGACGCCGGCGCCGTTGCAGGTGGGGCAGGCGCCGTCGGAGTTGGAGCTGAACAGCGCCGGCTTCACGCCGTTGGCCTTGGCGAACGCCTTGCGGATCGGGTCGAGAAGACCGGTGTACGTCGCCGGGTTGCTCCGTCGAGAGCCGCGGATCGCCCCCTGGTCGATGACCACGACGCCATCCCGGCCGGCGACCGAGCCCTGGATCAGCGAGCTCTTGCCCGAGCCGGCGACGCCCGTCACCACGCAGAGCACCCCCAGCGGAATGTCGACGTCGACGTTCTGCAGGTTGTGGTCTGTCGCGCCGCGGATCTCCAACGCGCCGGAGGACGGACGCACCGATCCCTTCAGGGTCGCCCGGTCGTCGAGGTGGCGCCCCGTCGTGGTATCACTCTCCCGCAGCCCCTCGACGTCACCTTCGTAGCAGACGGAGCCGCCCGCCGACCCGGCGCCGGGGCCGAGGTCGACGACGTGGTCGGCGATCGCGATCGACTCCGGATCGTGCTCCACGACCAGCACCGTGTTGCCCTTGTCGCGCAGCTGCAGCAGCAGGTCGTTCATCCGCTGGACGTCATGGGGGTGCAAGCCGATCGTGGGCTCGTCGAAGACGTAGGTGACGTCCGTGAGCGACGAGCCGAGGTGACGGATCATCTTGGTGCGCTGTGCCTCTCCCCCTGACAGGGTGCCCGACGGCCGGTCGAGCGAGAGGTATCCGAGTCCGATCTCTGCGAACGCGTCGAGGAGGTGCTGCAGCCCTGTGAGGAGCGGGGCCACCGACGACTCGTCGAGGCTCCGGACCCAGTCGGCGAGGTCGCTGACCTGCATCGCGCAGACGTCGGCGATGCTCTTCCCCTCGATCTTCGACGACCGGGCCTCCTGGCTGAGCCGGGTGCCCTCGCACTCGGGACATGTCGTGAACGTCACCGCCCGCTCCACGAAGGCCCGGATGTGCGGCTGCAGCGCGTCGACGTCCTTGGACAGGAACGACTTCTGGACCTTGGGGATCAGCCCCTCGTAGGTCAGGTTGATGTTGTTGACCTTCACCTTCGTCGGTGCGCCGTGGAGGAAGTCATGGAGCTCCTTCTTCGTGTATCTCCGGATCGGCTTGTCCGGGTCCAGGAGGCCCGACTCGGTGAAGATGCGCACCTGCCAGCCGTCGGCGTTGTAGCTCGGGATCATGAGCGCGCCCTCTGCGAGCGACTTACGCTCGTCGTAGAGCTGGGTCAGGTCGATGTCGGTCACGTTGCCCATGCCCTCGCAGCGCGGACACATGCCGCCCAACAAGGTGAAGGTCGCCTTCTCGGTCTTCGTCCTAGCGCCGCGCTCGACCGTGATCGCACCGCTGCCCCTCACCGAGGGGACGTTGAACGAGTACGCGTTGGGCGAGCCGATGTGCGGCTTCCCGAGCCTGCTGAAGAGGATCCGCAGCATTGCGTTGGCGTCGGTGGCGGTGCCGACGGTGGAGCGGGGATTGGAGCCCATCCGCTCCTGGTCCACGATGATCGCCGTCGTCAGGCCCTCCAAGACGTCGACCTCCGGCCGCGCCAGCGTCGGCATAAAGCCCTGCACGAACGCGCTGTAAGTCTCATTGATCATCCGCTGCGACTCCGCCGCGATCGTGTCGAACACCAGCGAGCTCTTGCCCGAGCCGGAAACGCCAGTGAACACCGTCAGCCGGCGCTTCGGGAGCTCGACGCTGACGTCCTTGAGGTTGTTCTCACGCGCGCCCTGCACCCGGATCAGATCGTGGCTGTCGGCATCGTGCAGGGCACGCGACCGCACGTCCGTCTTCGTGGCCATCTCGGTCGTCAGCTCACCGCCTTCTTCACGAGCGCGGCGATCCTCTTCTCATCGGCCGCCGTTAACTTCTTGAGCGCATAGGAGGTCGGCCACATGGCCCCTTCGTCGAGGTTCGCCGTGTCCTCGAAGCCGAACGTCGCATACCTCGAGTCGAACTTGTGGGCGGCCTTGAAGAAGCAGATGACCTTGCCATCCTTCGTGTACGCGGGCATCCCGTACCAGGTTCTCGGCGAGAGGGCCGGCGCGCTGGCTTTGATGATTTCATGGAGCCGCGTAGCCATGGCGCGATCTGGTTCCGGCATCTCGGCGATCTTCGCGAGCACCTCACGTTCCCCGTTCGCCCCGCGCGCGGCTGCCTTCAGCTCTCGGGCGCGCTCCTTCATCGCAGCACGTTCCTCGGCCGTGAAGCCCTTGGACGCCTTGCCTGTTGCGGTGCTGCTCTTGGCGGACCGCTGCGTGCCCTTCTTGGTAGGTCTCTTCTCAGCCATAGCGAATCACCTCCGTGCGCCGAACCAGTCCCATCATCTGTCCTGGAGCAGCCCGAGGATGTTGCCATCGGGGTCGGTGACTGTGGCCACCAGGCGGCCGCCACCGACGTCGCGCGTGGGCTCCTTCACGATGGCACCCGCAGCGGTCACCTCGGCCAGCTTCGCTTCGATGTTCGCAACGTGCCAGTAGGCCACCGGTGAGGTCATGCCCTGCGGTCCACCGCCGGGCACCAGCCCGATGTGCTGGCCCTCCGCCTCGAAGCCGACGTAGTAGGAGTCGTCGGACTGCGGCGGGACGCCGAGCAGGGCGGCGTACACTGCCTTGGCCGTCGCAAGGTCGGACACGGGATGCAGCACCGTCTTGATTCCCTGGGTTGAAGAGCGGGTCATGGGTTACCTCCTGAGTCGCGGGTCACATCGACCCTGTGTGTATGGCCCCTGTACGACGTCATTCTAGGTTGCGACTGGGTGACCGGCGCTTCTCGATTCCTGATCGGTCTGCTCGCCCGAGCGAAATGGCTAGGCGGAATCTGGTCGTGCTCATCTGAGCCTCCTCATGCCATTGACGCGAACGACATCCGGGGCTCGTGGTTCGAGAGGAAGTACCTCGAGCCACTCACCCTTTCGATGGCCTCTCGGTCGTTCGATGCGGAGACGCTTCATCCCATTCATCTCCCGCGTCTCTGAACTCGCGCCGGCAGCCTCCGAGTCCGCCTCGGGCCTATCCGAACCCAGCAGAGCCACGACGGTCGCGCCGTCGCGGGCGATCTGGTGAGTCCGGACATCCGGCGGCGGGCGGTACGATGTGCGTCTGTGGATCGCGGCGATCTGGTACGTCTGCGGCGCGCGCGAGATCAGATGGATCGTGAGTACGCGCGCCCGCTCGACGTGGAGGCCCTGGCCCGCACCGCCTGCATGTCGTCCGGCCACTTCTCACGGAGCTTCCGCGCTGCCTACGGCGAGACCCCCTACAGCTACCTGATGACACGGCGCATCGAGCGGGCCATGACCTTGCTGCGCCGCGGCGACCTCTCGGTAACCGAGGTCTGCTTCGAGGTCGGCTGCTCGTCGCTGGGGACCTTCAGCGCGCGCTTCACCGAGCTCGTCGGGGAGACCCCGAGCGCTTATCGGGCTCGGGATCACTCGTGGATGGATTCGCTTCCCGCCTGCCTGGTGCGGGCGGCGCTGCGACCTATCAGGAATCGAGAAGCGGCCACCACCGGGGGCGGATAGGCTCGGGTCCATGGACGTGAAACTGCAGGACTGCTTCCTGTCGGTCGACGATCACGAGAAGGCCATCGCGTTCTATCGCGACGCGCTGGGCTTCGAGGTGCGCGGCGACGTCAGCGCCTATGGCATGCGCTGGGTCACCGTGGGACCTCCCTCGCAGCCCGACGTCAACATCGTGCTCGAGCCTCCGGCAGCCGATCCGGGCATCTCGCCGTCGGACCGGGTCGCGATCAGCGACTTGCTCGCAAAGGGCCTGTTGCGGGGGCTGAACTTCTCGACCACGGACCTCGAGGGGACCTTCGAGCGCGTGCAAGCGACCGGCGCCGAGGTGATCCAGGAGCCGATGGACCAGGCCTACGGCGTCCGCGACTGCGCCTTCCGCGACCCGGCCGGGAACCATATCCGGATCAGCCAGGCCCGCGGCTGACTCCGACCCCCCGGCTACCGGAGCCGGGAGCGATGCCCTCCCGCCCGTCGACGAGCTTCGTAGTGGCCAGTGAGAGCCAGGGTGCTGACCGCCCCGCATGCCTGGCGGCGAAGTTTGTTCGACGAAACGGATACGAAGGTTAAGGGATGAGAAAAGGCACGGGAAGACCGGTTGGATCGATCGCCGCGCTCGTGAAGAAGCGGTGAGCTGAGGATTGGGCAGCCACCGGACCGAGCTCCTGGCCGCGACATCCCTCACAGCTCGAGGTTGCTCATGCCGCTTGAGTCGTGCCAACTGACGAGCCAACTGAACCTGGTGCTGTCCTCGTCAGATCCGCGGTGCTCCGCTCACAGTGCCAAGATGGTGAGGTCGTCGTCGGGATGGGGAGCAGGTATGGCCGCAGGCAAGGCGCGTTTACCACCGCGGTGGTTTGTCGTGATCGCCTGGCACGTGCACCGGCTGATCTATCGGGCGAGCCGGGGCCGCAAGGGGCTGTGGCCTCCGCGTCCAGGTAAGTGGGGCGCCCTGCGGCTCACCACTCGCGGTCGGCGGAGTGGCAAGCCGCGAAGCGTGATCGTCGGCTACTACGAGGATGGGCACAACCTGGTCTCGATGGCCATGAACGGCTGGGGTGCGGCTGAGCCAGCGTGGTGGCTGAACCTGCAGGCCCACCCTGAGGCGATCGTCGAGCTGGCCGGTGGAATCCGGCGCGAGGTGCTCGGGAGCGCTGCGGTGGGCGAGGATCGCGAACGGCTGTGGCAGCTCTGGCGCGAACTGGACCAGAACCTCGACAGCTACGCTGCGCGACGGCCGCGAGAGACGGCAGTGGTCGTCCTTGAGCCGCGCGCGGCGGCTGAGTGAGCCGCCGGCGAGCAACGCCTCACCGGCACCGCGACGTTCCCCTACGCCCGCCCTGCATCCTGCGCCCAGGAACGCGGAACGATGTGCGAGACGACGCGCAAGGCTCGTCATACTCGTCCACGAGCAAGTGGACGAGGCGGAAAGATCGGCCACCAAGCAGGCGTGACCGCGAAGGCGGTCGAGCCGCGGCTGGCGACGATGGGACTGCGTAACCTCCGTCCGGGCTGGCCCTTGATCCTTCTTGGGATCGCCTTTCAAGGGCTCGCTGCGGTGCCCTCGGCATCACAGGTGCTGCTCTGCTTGACTACTTCGGCCTCGCCGGCGCGCGCGACAAAGGGAACGAGATCGCGTTGCTGTGGGCGGCCGGGGCCCTGTTGGCTAGCGGACTTCTCGCCTTGAGCGGCGCCGCACTGCTTCGGACCGGGAAGCAACGCGGTTGATAACACGTCACCCAGGGGCTTGGGGCGCCGGTCCAGTACTTGTCGTGTCAGTAGGTGCGACGAGAAGCGATTCATCCAGGTCCTCCTGAGTGACTCGATCGGTGGGGCGCTGGACCGAGTTCCGAAGCGAGTCGCGATCTACGGCGGCAAGGCACGACCGACTGGAGGAGAGGAAGAGAAAATGACGGATGAACGAGTTGAAGAACCCCGGCGACGACTTAGAAAGCCGACACTTGGACAGTCGCTGCGTGGCTCACGTGCATTGCGCGCCAGTGCCGTGTGAAAGTGCATCGCACGAGCGAGCAGGCCACAAACGCCCGGTTGTCTGTTTCGGCACACGCCGTGGCAACGGATCGGAGGGGTTCAAATCCCCTCTGACACGGTCCGGCTGAAACGTCGGGTCAGTAGATCCCGCCCGAGCCACCGCCGGCGTTCGCGATGAGAACGATGAGCCCGGCGACGACCGCTAGGCCGACCAAGATCCCCACCCATACCTTCCAGGTCCAACCACTGCGCCGC
Organism: Actinomycetota bacterium; assembly: GCA_046728055.1. GTDB lineage: Bacteria > Actinomycetota > UBA4738 > UBA4738 > HRBIN12 > AC-69. The sequence goes on from JBKPDU010000111.1 coordinate 6,118, forward strand.
TGCATGCCGTTCGAGTTATCCATACCGGACCTCCTTCGTCGTCCGCGGCTCTCTGGCCTTTCCCGTACAACGATCGGACGCACCCGCGAATTCCGTCCGGAGGGTGATGAAGGTCACCCGGAGGCGGCGTTGCCCGGGATTATCAACTCGATCGGGGTGAGGGCGCCGAGCGCGTCCCATACGGCACTGTAATCGGCGAACTTGGGATCGCTCAGCCGAAGATCCCCTGACGATCGCGATTGAGACCAGGACCCAAGCGCCGTCTTTCAGCGCGGCCGCGTCCCCTGTCGAAAGGGCATCACCGCAAGCCTAGGTGCGGAAGCGACACGGACCTGCCGTACGCCGAACCTTCAGCTGCCAGTGACTGAGACACAGGCGGTCGGCATCTACTCGCTCGCTAGGTCCGAACGCTTGTCGGCACGGCTACACCTACATACCCTTGCGTGGCATGAAGAACTGGCGGAAGCACCAGCCGGCTGCGGCGGCGGCTACCCAGGGCAGTCCCCCGACGTCGGCCCCAGGGAGGCGACGGCGCCGGCTCGACGTCGTCCTCGCTCTGGTTGGAGCTACCGTACTGGTCATCTCCACCGTGCTGGCCAAACGTGGTGTCTATGGCTGGGAGATCACCGTCTTCCAGGCGATCAACGGACTGCCCGACAGCATCCGCTGGGGTCTGTGGGTTCTGAACCAGTACGGGACCGCAATCACCATCCCGGTGGCTACCGCCGTCGCTCTCCTGTTCCGAAGGTGGCTCCTGGCCGCGTCGCTGGCCATCAGCGGGGTGACCGTCTACCTGCTCGCAAGGGTGATCAAGGAATACGTGGCTCGTGGCCGTCCGGCAGACTTCCTGGAGGGGGTAGTGGAACGAGAGACGTTTTCCCCGGACAGCCTGGGCTACCCCTCCGGGCATGCCGCGGTGGCGTGGGCGATCACCATCATCGCGCTGGCATATCTGGGACGTCCGTGGCAGGTCGCCGCCATCGTCCTTGCGATCGCGGTCCCGTTCGTTCGGATGTACGTGGCGGCCCACCTGCCCCTCGATCTCATCGGCGGGGCGGCCCTCGGGGTGATGGTGGCGTCCGCAGTCAACCTGGTGTTCGGCGTTCCGACGGTGGTGCCGGCTGAGAACAGCAGTGCCGAACCAACGTGACTCAACTCTTCCCGGCGCTTGGGCCAACGTCGCAGAAGCCCCCTTGTGAAGACCAGCTTTTCGAGGTTCTTGAACGGCGCCGAGGCTCGATCATGTTGCCAGGGCCATGTCCCGGACCGATCACGTACGTCGCATCCAGGTCAGCGTTGCGGATCACCCGGCTCGTGTGCTCGTAGATGAAGTCAGGCCGGGGTGTCCCCCAATGAGCAATCTCGGCTTCACGTGGTCGGGCTTCAGTGACTCATATGGCAGGGGATTGTCGAGCAGGTGGATCTGTCCCACTGAGAGATAGTCGAGCGCGCGCCAGTGCGCATCGGCAAGACGAAGCCCTCATGCTCATGATCAGCCGCCTCGGGCACGGCAGTGAAGCTGGGCTGAAGAGCGGAGTTCACCCCCGCGTCGAGCATGTACCGACACGCACAGACCGTGTAATGGCGGGCGCGCTACCCGCCACCGCCACTCATTCAGATCGAGAAGTAGCTGGCCCTCTCGCGCTGTGCCGCCGCGTCGGCGGGACGACGCCAGTCCGACTTGACCCGCCAGATGATGTACGTGAGCCCGCCGATCGGAATCTGGACAGCGTACGTCAATGCACGGAAGAGCAGGACCGCTGCCACGATCGCCGCCTTCTCCTGCCCGCCGAACGCGGTGAGCCCACCGATGTACCCGAGGTCGATCACCCCGACGCCACCGGGTGTGATCTGGATAACCGATAGGAGGCGCGAAAACGCGAACACGGCGAACGCCTCGGCCGTGGACACCTCCTGCTCCGAAACGCCGAGATGGCGCAGCGAGAGCAGCAGGACGAGGAACAGGGCGACATGACTGAGCACCGTCGCCAAGCTGAGCCTGAGCCACCGGTGTTCGACCAGCACGATCGTGTCCCGTCGGAAGCGCGCCGCACCCTCGCCCCACGTCGTGACGAGGGGCTTGCGCAGGAGTCGGAGGAACCACGAAGCAACGCGACCGAGCCAGTTGCCGATCTTGATCGCGAACTCCTCGCTTCGGAACACCAAAGCAAAGAGTCCGATTCCCACGCTCAAGACGATGACGCCGAGGATCGAGGCCACGATGTACGTGGTCGTCAGATGGCCGCTGAGCGCAACGAACACGAGCGCCAGTATCGGCAGCGCGAGCTTCGTGAAGATGTTCCAAACGCCAGTCACGCCGACATACAGCGCCACGCTCGTGCCGCTGAATCCCCATGAGTCCAGGATCGAATACGTCAACCCAACCGCGATGGCTCCACCCGCGGGAAGCGTGTTCGCGACCGAGGTCGTCGTCTGCGTGAGCACTGCGGCCTTGCCGATTCCGAGGCCTGGCAGGGCCGCCTGGTTCGCCCACCAGTAGGTCACCAGGTTGAAGACGGTCGCGGCCACGAGCGACCACGCCTCGATCGGCGTGAGCGTCTTCATGGCCGCCCACACATCCCGGTAGTCCGCGAACTTGGGGATCGCCCACCAGAAGATGGCGACCACGATCAGGACCGAGATGAGGTAGCCGACGATCCGCTTCCAGTTGAGAAGTCTGCGGGTCTCCTCGCCCGCACGGGCCGGCGCCATCAGATGACCTTACTCTGGTTGGGCGAACCGTTCACGCCCAGGCGGCCACCGCGATGGTGGCCTTCAGTGTGATGTCCGGATCCACCTCGGAGCAAGTGCCGTCGAGGTACGCGTTCGCCACGAGCTGTAGGGATCGAAAACTCCGATCCTCTCCCGGTCCGTGGACCCCCCGCTCAGGGAATCTCGACCACCTAAGCGGAGGGATCGTAGGGGGATCGGTCAAGGAGATGATCCTTTCGATCTCCTGCTTCATATGCATCGCTACCTGGAGACAGGGATTCGCCTGGACGTCGACGCCGGCTGAACTTCGACGTTCGTCCGCGACGCCCCGGTACAAAGCAGACTTCGTACATCCCTCCTATTGTGGTTTCTTGCTCACGCCAAAGGTGTGGGGCGAACCGAGGCGCGCAACTACGCTCTGGTCTTGCGGGAGGGCGCGACGTCACGCGCGAGGTACCTGGGAGGGGAGAAAGCATGAAGGCGATCGTCCAGGATCGATACGGCCCAGCCGACGTTCTGAAGCTCGAGGACATCGACATGCCGGTCGCGCGTCCAGGGGATGTCCTGATCCGCGTCGACGCGGCAAGCGCGTTCATCGGCGATTGGCACATCATGACCGGCACGCCCTACGCGATCCGCCTGGTGTCAGGGATGCGAGCACCCAAGCAGCGGGTCCGGGGTCAGGACGTCGCGGGGTGCGTCGAAGCGGTCGGCGACGACGTTACCCACCTCCGCGTGGGCGACGAGGTGTTCGGCGTGGCCGATGGAGCGTTCGCCGAGTACGCGATCGCGCGGCCCGACAAGCTCGCCCCCAAGCCGACGAACCTGAGCTTCGAGGAGGCGGCGACGGTGCCGACAACCGGCTGCACCGCTCTCCAGGGCCTCCGCGACGTGGGCAAGGTCCAAGCGGGACAGCGCGTCTTGGTGATAGGAGCAGCGGGCGGCGTGGGGTCGTTCGCCGTGCAGATCGCGAAGGCGTTCGGCGCCCACGTCACCGGCGTGTCCAGCACCTCGAAGCTCGAGCTTGTCCGTTCGATCGGAGCGGACGAGGTCATCGATTACACCCGTGAGGACATCGCCGAGGGGACGCGCGGGTACGACCTCATCTTCGACACTGCGGGCAACCGAGAGGCGTCATCGCTGCGGCGTGCCCTCACCCCGAAGGGAACGCTCGTTCTCGTAGGCGGCGAAGGCGGCGGACGATGGCTCGGGATGGGTCGCGTGCTGCGAGCGAAAGCGATCTCGCCGTTCGTCGGGCAGAAGATGACGAACTTCCTCGGGCGACCTAAGGCTGAGGACCTCCTCGTGCTCAAGGACCTGATCGAGGCCGGCAAGGTCACGCCTGTGATCGGTGCGAGGTATCCGCTGAGCGACGTGCCGGACGCTATCCGCGAGTTGGGGACTGGGCACGGGCGGGGCAAAGTCGTCATCACCGTGTGAGGTGCCAACAAATTCTGCGATCTAGTGATCCTCTTTTCGCTGAGAGCACTCATGGCCAGCCCGCGTGCGGCACGGCGACACGGGCGGTCAAGACCTGTCCCGTCTTCGCTTGCAGTAGTTCGTCGATCTTGTCCGGACCGAACCACTTCGCCACCACCATGAACAGTGTCCTGCCGTCCTCGCCGCCCAGCATGCACGCGTAGCAGGGGCGGTCGAGCTCGATCCGATCGAGCACCTCGCCACCCTCGCGGACGCGCAGACACACACCCCCGTCGTCCGGTCCGACGTCGCTGCACCACACCGCGCCTTCGGCGTCGATGCAGATCCCGTCGCCCGGGACTTCGGCCCACAGGCGCCGATTCGACAGGCTGCCGTCGGTGGTGATGTCGAAGGCGGTGAGCCGACGAGCGAAGGACTCGGCGACGATCAGGGTGGCGTTGTCCGGCGCGACGACCATACCGTTCGGGAACGCCAGATCGTCGGCCACTTCGCGGGCGTCACCTTCGGGTGCGACCAGCGCGATCTTCCCAGGTGCCTTCCCGCTGGCGAGGATGTCGTTGAAGTCCGCGAAGTCGAAGTCGATCGAATTGACGTAGATGTTGCCTCGTCCGTCGACGGTGATCTCGCTCCAGCCGTATGGCGAGATGTGGCTCAGGTCGGCGTGCCGGACGCGAGTTCCGTCGGGCTCCACGCGGATCAGCTCGTCGCCAGTGACGAGCGTGCGTCCGTCCGGGAGCCAGTTGGCGGCCCAGCCGCTCCCCCCACCACCGCGTCCCATGACTTCGCTATTCCCGTCGAGGTCGAGCGCGACGATCTCGTTGGTTCCCCAGTTGGAGAACCAGAGGCGGCCGTCGTGCCATCGCGGTGACTCGCCCATCCCGAGACCGCTCAACAGGACGCGTGGCCGCCGAATGGACGACTCGTGCGACATCACGGTCCTCCTTCCTCGGCCGACCGCATATTAGACGACGCCGTGGGGCGGAACTCATCGCTCGAAGGGTGGCGTTGGAATGAGGGGGAGCAGCCACACGCTGGTCCAGCCAGGAGGCGGAGTTCGCCGCCGTGAATGGGCCCTGAACTGACAGCGGTGGCGGCCCTCACGTGGAGAGCGTTCTGCACCAGTCAGCTCTCGGTTCCCCAACGACGTGGTGCCACCGCAACCGTTCAGAGGTCGCGCTCGTAATAGAGCATCCGCGGGCCGGCGGGGCCGCCTTCGCGATTCGTGAATCCAGAGCTCTCATAGAGACGCAACGCGGCGGTGTCGGCCTCGCTCGTGTTGAGCTCGATGTGGTCGGCCCCGCGTGCGCGTGCGTGCTCCAACGCCGCGTCCAAGAGCGCCCGGCCGAGCCCAGTGCCCCGGCGCCCTGGAACGACATAGAGCTCGTCGAGCGACGCGTCCAGCAAGTCGCTGTAGAGCGATCGCCGAAACCTGAGCTGCGCGAACCCGTCGGGCCCCTCACCGACCAACAGGACGAGCAGCTCGCCGCTCTCGATCAGCGGCGCGGCGCGCCCGGCGATCACATCTTGGTCGGGCGTCTCCTCGTCGAACTCAACGTTGAAGGCGTGCAGCAGGCGGCCAAGCGTGGCCGAATCGGCGGCCGTCGCCACGCGAACCTCGATGCTCTGTCGGTCGCCCATCTCCCTCGATTCTGGCACTCGGTTGGCCCTGGGACATGGTTCCGCCCTGGGACCGCCGAACCATCCAGCTCGTGTTCGACTGATGCCTAGTGACGGTCTCCCGCCACACCCTTCTGATCCCCGTGATCATGCTCGCGCGCGACGGGACATCAACCGGATGAGCGATGGATCGGCCTCGCTCGGGGACAGGACACGTAATCGGCATCCAGCAAGAGCCGTTGTTCGACTCGATGATGGAGGATCGGCGCACTGGTGGGGCGCGCGCTCTTCGCCTAGCGATGGACTTGGAAGTGTATGGTGCCCTGGCGTCGCTCTCCACTCGGAGGGAGGGGAAGGATCGTGAGGGACGGTCACGAGGGGCTGCAACGGGTGATGCCGAGCTCGCATGACGGTTCGATCGGCCGTCGTGCCATCCTGATCGGTGGCCTGACGGGAGCCGTGACGCTCCTCCTCCCCGTTCGCGCCGAGGCCGGCCGCACATCGGCGATCCCCTCGGCCGAGTCGTTCGAAGCCGATGTGGCGACCGCCTGGTTCGACCAGACGCTCCGCCTGATCCGGCAGACACCTGGGTACAGTCCGCCGGTCGCCTCGCGAGCGCTCGCCTACACGGGCGTGTCGCTGTTCGAGTCGCTCGTCCCGGGGATCACGGGAGGACGCTCGCTCGCAGGACAGGTCCGCGACCTTCCGGAGGTGTCTTCGGTCGGTCGCAACGCGGCCTACGACTGGAACATCGTGGCGAACAGCACGCTTGCGAGCATCGCGCGGAGCCTGTTCCCGACGGCCCCGGCGGAGATCCGCGCTGAGCTCGACACCCTCGAATCGGGCCTCCTCGTCGGCGCTCGCCGTGGGGTCCCGGTCGGCGTCGTGCGACGTTCCGTCGATCGAGGTCGCCTGGTCGCAGCCGCCGTCTACGATTGGTCAGTGTCCGATGGCGGACACGCGGGGTTCGCCAACAACTTCCCGCCGTACGTCCCGCCGGTCGGTCCGGGGCTGTGGGTGCCAACGCCGCCCGGGTTCTTCCCCGCGCTGCAGCCCGACTGGGGGAGCTGCCGGATGTTCGCGAGCGCTTCGGGCGCTACGTGCCCTCCGGGCCCTCCGACGGCGTACGACGAGGATCCCGCGTCACGGTTCTTCGATCAGGCCTACGACGTATTCGCCGCGGTGAACGGGCTAACCGATGAGCAGCGCGCCATCGCGCTGTTCTGGTCGGACGATCCAGGCGCCACGGTCACCCCCCCCGGCCACTCGTTGTCGATCCTCACCCAGACGCTCCGGCGAAGCGGCGCATCCCTCGCAGAGGCTGCGATCGCATACGCGAAGCTTGGCATGGCCGTCGCGGACGCGTTCATCTGCTGCTGGCACACGAAGTTCCAGGTCAACCTGCTCCGGCCGGTCACGTACATCCAGGCTCTGATCGATCCCGCCTGGAGTCCGTTGCTCACCACACCGCCGTTCCCGGAGTTCACCTCGGGCCACTCGGTGCAGTCGGGGGCTGCGGCATCCGTGTTGACGGACCTGTTTGGCGAGGTCGCGTTCACGGACCACACACACAACGATCGTGGGCTGCCGTCCCGATCGTTCCGGACGTTCTGGGACGCGGCGGGCGAGGCCGCGATCTCACGGTTCTACGGAGGGATCCACTTCCGCCCGGCGATCGAACTCGGTCTCCAGCAGGGTCGGTGCGTCGGGGAGCACGTCAACGCGCTCCGGCTCCTGGGGTGAGCCCCATGAACGAGCTCCTCGCGTTCGCCGACCTCGAACGGCGCCTGCTCGAGCGGACCCGTCACGATCGTCGGAACGGTGGGAACAACGTGACCGGCGACGGCGACCTCGTCTTTGCGACCGACGTCGGCGTCATCCTAGCTTCGGCTGAGGCTCACGAAGTCGTGACCCCAGCTCGGCGGGACCTGTCGAAAGTGGTGATCGACGACCTCGCTTACCCTGGCGTGGGTCAGTCCGTCGCGGCGACACACAGTCGCGGGCTGTGGAGGATCGCGACGCCGTAGGCGATCGATCCGGACTCAGCGAGAGCGAGGGGCCCCGGTGCCGGCGTGGGGCCCCTCGCGCGTCCGGCTCCTTCGTCACGCCTGGGCCGGAACGATCCTCAGGACGACGCCCGTGTCTCCGAACGGGGTCCCCGTCGTGTTCCCCATCACGTAGAGCTCTCCCGCGGCGTCCTGGCCGAATCCATCGAGCTTCAGACCCAGCGCATCCTGTCCGACAAGACGGAACTCCCGGATCCGACCTGCAGCGCTCAGGAAGAACAGGCGTCCGAACTCCGTGAAGCTGCGAGCGAAGTCGCCGAAGACGTACCGTCCGCGCAGCCCCGGGATCGCGTCGCCGCGGTACACGAAGCCTCCAACCACGGCGATGCCCTCGTCGTGGTCGTACTCGGCGATCGGGTCGATCAGGCCGGCGGGCTCGCCCGGACTGTGCTCGGTGACGAACCCGGGCTGATCTCCGTTCGGATCGAACAGGAACGAGCCCTCCTTGACGCGCCAGCCGAAGTTGCCGCCCGCGGTGACCACGTCGACCTCTTCGATGTCGTTCTGGCCGACGTCCGCCGCCAGCAGCGATCCGGTCGCGGAGTCGAACGAGAACCGGAAGGGGTTCCGGAACCCGTAGGCCCAGATCTCGGGGACGAAGGAGGGATCGTCGACGAACGGGTTGTCCTCGGGGATTCCATAGCTGCCGTTCGCCGAGTCGGACCCCGTCGGGTCGATCCGAAGGATCTTGCCAAGCACGTTGCTCGGGTCCTGGGCGTTGCCCTGCGGGCTGTGGCCGACCCCTTGATCGTCCTCGTTCCCGCCATCACCGAGAGAGATGTAAAGGAACCCGTCGGGCCCGAAGTTGAGAGCCCCAGCGTTGTGGTTGAACTGGGGCTCGTCGATCCGCATCAGCTCGCGCCGAGTACTCGGGTCGACGACCGCGGCGGCATCCGTTGGATCCGGAACCGTCCACTCGGCGACGACGCTCTGGTGGTCCGCGGTCGTCCCGAGCGGCATCGTCGAGAAGTCGGCAGGTCCGTTGACCGGCTCGGAGGTGTATGTGTACAGGAGGCCGTTGCTCGCGTAGTCGGGATGGAAGGCCAGGCCCAGGAACCCTCGTTCGTCGAACGTGCCGGGCCCGAACGCCCCGAGCGGAACGAGCCGGTTCGAGACGTCGAGGAACACGCTCCTCTCGCCAGATGCGGGGGACACCGCCCACATGATCCCCGGCTGGTCGACGACGAACAGGCGTTCGGTGTCGCCAGGCGCGGCGATTCCCCAGTTCGGAGCCGTCAGGCCGTCGGTGACCAGCTCCAGCCTGATCGGGAGGCCGCCGGTCTTGATCGAGGTCGGGATCGGATCATCAAGTGGCTGCGCTGCACTGGGGGTAGCCGGGATGGCTACGAGTAGCACACAGGATGCGACGATGCACAGGGTTCGTTTCATGGATGTCCTCCCCTCGAACAACGGAGCCGGAGGAGCCGGGCCTGCCGTCACCTCCAACGCCTCGGCTCCTGATCGTCGGTTGACGGAGGGCATACGGGCCACGGGCGTGCCGAGATTGCCGAACGGACGGCGTAGATACCGATGAAGTACTCATCGGGGCCCCGCGAGCGGGAGTTGGACGCTCGATTCGACCATTTCGGTCCCCTGGGAAGGAATACCCGCAGGTAGATGGGCATTTGCTCCGCCTGAGCGGCCGTCATGCGAAGGTTCGGCGCGACGGGGTACCGGAAGAAAGAGTAGAGAGTTAGTCCTTGTCGCCGTGCTCGACGGCGTCGGCGAACCGGACCGTCATCGTTGTTCACGACCGGGCGGCTCTATCCCGAGGCGATCATCTTCACGAGAGCCGCGCCCTAAGAAGGCGAGAAGTAGGGGATTGTGTGCGTCACTTCACCACTTCGAATCGGAAGTGGGTGGCGCCCGGTGTCTCGATCGTGCTCGTCCTCCTCAGTTCGATCCCCTCAGGGTCGAGATCCTCGAAGAGCCGGGTGCCGTTGCCGATCAGGATGGGGACGAGGTGG
>JBKPDU010000112.1:0-13197 GCA_046728055.1 Actinomycetota bacterium
GCCCAGAACAACCCGAAAAAGCCGGCGAGCTCGTCTGCCTTCGGGAACCGTTCGCTCGCGGTTCGCGCGTAGGGCAGGTACAGCAGAAAGAACAGGATCGAGAAGAGGACGGCCGCAACGGTCATCCGCAAGAGGAGCCGCGATCTGCGGACGAAGACAAACGCGCCGGCCATGTCGCGCAGCGCCGACTGACGCCTCGGGGCGACGCGCCGAACCGCCGACGCCATCCGAGGCCCCAGCACGAGGCGCGAGAGGAAGAAGGCCACCCCCAAACCGGCCGCCCACACAAGGAGCAGGTTCTCGGCGCCGATCATCCCGGCCAGGGGCCTCGTCAGGACGCCCCCGCAGACTGAACCGAGGATGCCGCCCGCCGCGAAGATCGGGAACAGTCGCTTGGCCTGCCGCGTGTCGACGACGGCGCCGGCGACCCCCCAGAGAGAAATCCCCAGCAGGAGCGTTCCGAGCGCCGCCGTGACCCAGAGCACGAAATAGATCCATCGAACGTCCGTGAGGATCAATGCACGTTCGACGACCAGGACGGCGCCGAGCGCGAGGGGCGCTATGAGGTAGGTCCGACGAGGGCCGAGCCTGCCCAGCGTGCCGGTGAGGGCGAGCATGACCGAGAATGAGGCGCCCCCCTGGAGGAGGTACGTGATGGGGAGCGCCTGTGCGCCCACTCGATCGAAGAACAGCGCGTTGATCCCGCTCTCACCCACCGTGAACGCTGTCATCGCCACGAAGGCCAAGCCGACCACTAGCCCTGCAAGGCGACCCTCACCTTTCTGAATGCGCAGGAAGCGCGAAACAAATCCCATAGGACCTAGCTGCTCGCCACGGGAGCGTCACTCGCCATGATCCGGCACAACTTCGTAGAGACTCACGGGTCGGGCGATGCCTTTCAGCTCGAACTCGCCCACCTCGACCACCTGGAAACCCTTCGGCGAAACGCTGCGGAGGAGGTCCTCGCCGACGAATACCTGCCCCGCCCCAGCTTGCGACGCGATCCGCGCAGCGATGTTCACCGTCCGACCGAAGTAATCGCCCTCGTCGTAGATCATCGGTCCCGCGTTCACGCCGATGTGGGCTGGTGGGAGGCCATGCGGGGTGACGGTCTCGACGATCTCGAGGGACGCTCGGACGGCGTCGCCCGGATCGCGGAAATGGAAGAGCACCCCATCGCCGAGCATCTTCACGACCTCGCCCCTGTGCCGCGCCGCGATCTCGCTCACGAGCTGCGCGAGCGTCAGCGAGACCTGGGTTGCCACCTCGTCACCGGCCTCCTCGGTAAGCCTCGTGTACCCGGAGAGGTCGGCGAACACGACCGCCTCGACCCCCGGAGCCGACCTCTGACGTATCCCGGCCTCTTCGAGCGCCGTCTCGATGTGGTCGAACTGGTGCTCGGTAAAGAAGATCTCAGCGTGACGTCGAAACAACCAGCCCAGCATCTGCTCGCCAGAGTGGCCCATTCGGACTCCGACCTCGCGGAGGGCTGCTTCGAACGCCTCGTTGTCGCGGAGGCCGCGGCGTCGAAAGGGCTGTTCGATCGTGTGGTGGAAGTAGTGGTTCTGGAACTGAGCTACGCGCCGCGCACTGTCGCCCCAAATGCGCACGGCACGCAGCACGTCGCCCTCCCCAACTCCAGCTCCAAAGAGGACGGGAATGGCCTTGATCACTGGAAGGTCTTCCTCTCGGACGTGCTCGTCGGATTGCGGGCGCGGCAGACCGAACGCCACGTAGAACCTCTGCAAGGTCTCGAACCGGATCCCCATGTCTTCGCTGAGCTGCGCGAACGTCTGATCCAGGCGAGGGAAGCGCCGCACTGCACTCTCGATGTAGCCGAGGGTCAGATGTCCGGACGCCAACGCCTTGCCCAGCCCGTCCGGGTCTATCCCCTTTGCTTCGAGCTCCAGGACCACCCGCGCTCGCATGACGTCCCGACGGGGGAACGTCCCGTCCTCGGGCTCAAGGATCCCGAGGTCCGCGAACTGTCGGACGCGTTCGACGCTCGTGCCCGCTCGTTCGGCGAGTTCGTCCTCCGCTAGCCGGTCGCGCTCCATGCTCGACGTGGATCAAGCGACGTACGAGATCGGATCGGCCACGAACGCATCGTGGCAGGCTTGAGAACAGAAGAAGTAGGTCTTCCCCTCGTACTCGGCCGTCGACGCCGCGTCGTCTGTGTCGATCCGCATCCCGCAGACGGGATCGATGGCCATCGCCATGGCATCCTCCTTTCGCCGAGCCTCCAATCCGCGTTTGCGTGCCGCCTCGGGTTTAGGCGAGCCCACGCTCTATAGTCAACTCCCAGAGAGCACCATCTTCACGTCGGGCCGATCCAGGAAGCCAGACCGGAGCTCCTTCTCATCGACACTGTCCGCTATGCCGACCACGAGGCGTCGGGCTTCGCCCCGGAGCTCGCTCGCCGGCTCCGCGTTCCCTTGCTCGTCCAAGATCTCGCTCAGCTCGCCAAGGATCTCCCACAGGATCCGCCGGTGCTCGCGCCTCTCCGCCTCCGACCGGGCTTCACCCAGAACGCCCTTGGCCTCTTCGATCCTTCCTGCCGAGGCGAGTGCCCTTCCCTCGAGCAAGAGAGCGTCCGTCGCCAAGTGCCGGACCCCGCGCCGGTGCAACCGATCGAGGATCGTGTCGGCGATCTCGATCGCGCGGACGTGGTCACCCTTCGCCACGGCGATGCGGCCCCGGATGAGTGCCACGCGGATGGAGGCTGCGGACCGAAGCGGCTCCGGGAGCACCTCCACCTGGCTCCCCGCGTTGATGGCGGCCTCGGCCTCGTCGAGCTCGCCTGCGAGGAGGTGGAGCTCCGAGCTTTCGCCCATCACCCATGGGAGCGCGACCGGTAGATTCTCCCTCGCCACGTCGAGAGCGACTCGCACGAGCTCATGGGCGCCCTCGAGATCGCCGAGGTACGCATGGACCGATGCGAGGTCTGCGCGGGTGATCGACTGCGGAGCGATGAACCCGGCGGGCTCGGCGATCGCGATGCATTGCCGCATCGTTGCCATGGCCTTCCCGAGCTCGCCATGCTCGAAGTAGATGTTGTAGATGTTCATCAGGCCGTACGCCTGGCCCCACAGGTTGCCGATGTCGTTGGCGATCCTGAAGGCCTCCTCGGCGAAATCGAGCGCGTCCTGGTCGTTCCCAGCCAGACGGGCGACCGAGGCCGAGCTGGCAAGGTTCTCGCTCAGCATCGGTTGGTTGCCGAGCTCGCGCCAGAGGACCCGGGCCTCCTCCAGGCTCGCCCGTGCCGCCTCCAAGCCACGAACCGAGGCGTACGGGCGCCACAGATCGTTCAGCGTGAAGGCCATCTGCTCGCGCGCGTCGAGCTCGCGCGCGATGGCGAGCGACCGTTCGCCTGCGTCCACGGCCTCGCTGAGGGCTCCCCCGCCGAACACGCTCAGGATCATGAGGTTCCACAGTGCCTTGGACTCCGCGACGCGATCGCCCAGCTGGCGCGCCAGGTCGAGCGTACGTTCCGAAAGCGCTCGGCCGCGCTCGGCATCGAACTTCGGGGTGGGCGTCGAGAACATGGTGGCCAGCGCCATATCGGCGCTGAGAACGGCCGACCGATCGCCTGTTTCCTCGCCGAGCGACCGCCACGACTCGGCGTTGGCGATCGCGTCGTCGTAGCGTCCTGCGAGCTCGAACGCCCGGCCGCGACGCGGGAACAGGTCGAGCTGATCCGCCGAACGCTCGAGGCGCCGAGCAGCGTCGATCGCGTTCGTGTACTGGGTCACGGCGTCCGCATTGGCGTACAGCCTGGCCGCATGATCGCCCGCACGGGCGGCGTAGCGAAGCGTCCGGTCGTCGTCTCCCGCATCCAGGAAGTGACGAGCCAGCAGGGCCGCGAACTCCTCGATCCGGTTGGCGTACAGCTCCTCGAAGACCTCACCCACCTGCTGGTGGAGTGCTCGCCGGGTACGGCGGAGGATCGTGGCATACGTCGATTCTTGCGTCAGGCTGTGATGGAAGGCGTATTCGCGCTGGGGCATCCGCGCCGTCTCGTTGATGAGTCCAGCCCGTTCCAGCGTTCGCAGATGCTGTTCGAGGTCGTCGCTATCGGCCACGACCGCGCGCAGAACGGGTTCCGGGAACGAACGCCCGATGACCGATGCGAGCTGAAGGGTTCGCCGTGTGGCCTCGTCGAGCGTGTCGAGGCGTGCAGTGATCAGCGCCTGCAGCGTGGTCGGGACCGTCAGGCCGTTCTTTGGATCCGCCCCCTGTTCGATGACGGCGGCTGTCAGTTCTTCGACGAACAGTGGGTTGCCCTCCGTCCGCTCGATGATCTGGGTTCGAACGACGTGCGAATGGTCGCCTTCGGGCAGTAGCTCGTCGATCAATGCGCGGCTCTCCTCATCGGTCAGCGGGGACAGCACGATCTCGGTGAAGCGGTGAGGGTATTCCGTCTCGAGCCATTGCTTCAGCCGCCAGGAGGGGGCGCGTCGGTCGGGCCTGAACGACGCCAGGATCAGGCAAGGCAGCTCGTCGACGAGTTTGGTCGTCCCGATGAGAAGGTCCAGGTCGGCCTCGTCGCACCAGTGCAGGTCCTCGAAGACGAGCATGCGCGGCTCGGAGCCGAAGTACCGGGTGGATCCAATCGTCAGGTCCGTGATGGCTCGCTTGAACTCCTCGCCCTCGAGCAGGTCTTCCCCGGGCTCGCCGACTCCGAAGAGCGATCGCCAGACGCGCATGTGTGGGTCCCGCCACTCGTCCGAGTCCTGGATGATCCGGGCGAGCTTGGTCCGGACGACCTGGGGAGGGTCCGTGTCGTTCACGCCCGCGATCCTGGCCACGTTGCGTCGATACTGTGCGTACGGTCGGGCCGTGTCGTACGAGACGCACTGCCAGTACTGCCACATGCGATTGAGGCGCCGGTCGTCGTCTTGGGTGTGGGGTCGGCGACGATCCCAATGATCCCGGGCCTCTTCGATCAACCGGCTCTTGCCCAGTCCCGCCTCCGCGATCAGGCACACCACCTGCCCTCGTCCGTCGAGCGTCTGATCGATGGCCCGTCGGAGCTCCGTCATCTCACGCTGGCGCCCGACGAGTGGCGCCTGGCGACCTCGTGCCATCGGCCCAAACGGTGCCTTTCTTGCCACGACACGGTAGGCCTCGACCGGTTCAGTTTTGCCCTTCACGTCGACGGCGCCGCAGGGTGCGACCTCGAAATAGGGGGCGACGAGGCGCTGCGTCTGGGCGGTGATCTGCACCGTGCCGGGCTCCGCCGTTTGCTCCATCCGAGCGGCAACGTTCACGGCATCGCCCATCGCCGTGTACTCGAGTCGAAGGTCTGAACCGACCTCGCCCACCACCACCGGACCTGTGTTGATGCCCACGCGAACGTTCAGGTCCAGATCGCGATCCCCCTTCATCATCTCGCGGTATGCGCGGATGCCCTCGACGATCTCCAAGCCGGCGGCGACCGCCCGTTGCGGGTCGTCCTCATGAGCGATGGGCGCTCCGAAGAACGCGAAGATGGCATCGCCCATCAGCCGGGCCAGGGTCCCCTCGTAGCGATAGACCGGCGCGATGAGATTCTCGAATGCCCCGTTCATGATCTCGGTCCACTCCTCGGGATCGAGCTGCTCGGCCATGGCCGTCGAGCCCACCACGTCGCAGAACAGCATCGTCACGATCCGGCGCTCGCCCTGCATGGACCGGCCGGCCCGCGCGGCCTCGAGCTTGGCGAGCATGCCTTTCGGAAGGTAGGACTCGAGCCGCGTCTGGCGCCCCATCGATGAGGCTCGCTCGAGCCCGGCTCCGCAGCTCGAACAGAACCGAGCTCCATCCGGGTTCGGCATCGCGCATTGGGGGCAGACCATCGGCCAACGATAGCCCGGACTCCCGGACCCGCGTCCCGCCACGGACTCCAGCTTTTCGAGAGGCAGCCTAATCTTCGAGCTGGGTCGTTCGCTGCTAGCCTGCTCACTATGTCGCACACCGGGTGCATTCGCAGCTTCGGTCGGCGGGACTTCCTGCGACTGTCTGCGGCGTCGGCGGCGGCTACGCTTCTTGCCGCCTGCACCGGATCGAAACCGATCACCCACCGGACCGCCGCCCCAGCGGGGGCAGCGAGCCCGGCTCTGTTACCCGCGAACGACCCGATGGTCGAGATGGCCTGCGCCCTGCCTCGGAGGTGGATCCGTCGGATCGCCCGGGGGTACCACCCTCAGCGCAGCGGCGAGATACAGATCCTGCCGAAGGCACCGAATTTCGTGGGCGATGGGCTCCCGCACGTTGGCCCGTGGGATCACACCTCCCGCGTCCCGATGTTCTGGTACGGACCGGGCTTCATCAAGCCTCTCGGGGTCGTCGACCAGCGTGTGACCTCCGCGGACATCTCCCCCACCTGGGCCAGGCTCCTTGATATCGAGTTCCCCACGCCTTACGGCCGCGCCCTCGCCGACGTCCTGGTTCCTAGGGATGAGCGGCGGGGTCCCCCGCGACTCATCGTGACCCTGATTTGGGACGGCGCCGGGCGAAACGTGCTCGACGAGTGGCCCCACGAGTGGCCCAACCTTCGCTCGCTCGTCCCTCAGGGCGCCTGGATCGAGGAGGCAGAGGTGGGCTCGAGCCCCACCAGCAGCGCCCAGATCCACGCCACGATCGGCACGGGCGTGTTCCCCGAGACCCACGGCCTGGTCGGCCATCACCTCCGCATGGACGGGAGGATCGTCTCCCCCTGGAGAAGCGGCCCCGGCCTCCTCCTGCGCCCGACGCTAGCCGACCGGTACACCGAGAACGTGGACGATCGGACCCTGACCGGGATGGTCGGGACCGTAGCGATCCAGCTCGGCATGCTGGGGCACGGGGCGGGCTGGCGGGGAAACGAAAAGGCCTTGGCCGTGCTTCGGGAAGCCCCAGGCGCGGAGACACTCGGTGCGGAGGGGCCGGCATGGAATCTGTCCGACCTGCTCCGTCAGTGGTATCGGTTTCCCGAGTACGCGAACAGCCTCCCGGCTCTTGCCACCTACTTCGCCGAGCTCGAGGGCCGCGACGGCATCGCCGACGGGAGATGGCGGGGACACGGTCTGGATGACGTGGTGATCGAGAGTGGGTTCCAGACGCCCGCCCGGATCCCCTACCAAACCCGACTCGTGGAGGAGATCATCGGCCGAGAGGGGTTCGGCAGACACGACGTCCCCGACCTCTTGTACCTGAACTACAAGGTGATCGATCAGATCGGGCACATCTTCTCGATGAATAGCGGCGAGATGCGGGACGCGCTCAGGACGCAGGACGAGTACCTGCCGGTGCTGATCGACATCCTGGATCGCGAGGTGGGCGAGGGGCAGTGGGCGCTGCTGGTGACCGCCGACCACGGGTCCACCCCCAACCCACGGGTGAGCGGTGCCTTCCAGATCTCCGCGAGCAGACTCCAGCAGGCGATCAACGAATCCTTCGGGCACGAGGGAGACCCGGTGGTGGAGCAGGTGAAGCAGACGGAGATCTTCATCGATAAGGAGGGACTCACGCAGGAGGGCGCCACGCTCCGGGACGTGGCCGAGTTCGTCATGACGCTGACGCAGGGAGATCTGGAGAGCCCCGGCGTCTCGAACATCACGGACGTCCGGGCGCCGGTCTTCGAGGCGGCCTTCCCCTCGGAGACCATCCCCTCACTCCCTTGCGCGGTGGAAGACCAATGAGAAGACCTATACGGGAGGCCAGGAGGATCCGTAGAAGAGTTGTCACGCGATCGGCTCCGAGCATTTGTTGGGGCACAAATAGAGCGAGATTTCCCCCACGTCCGCTCCTACACCGTCCGGAATCGAGCCGCGCTCAGATGCCAAGGTGAATACGGCGCCAGAAGCCGGTAATCAGTCGCGAATCTGTTGGGCCAGGTAGGTCGTCTCGCCGACCTGACCGATGAGGGAGAGCTCGGTCTCGAGCCAGTCGGCGTGCTCCTCCTCCTCGAGGAGGCTGCTCGCGAAGAACTCCCGCGAGGCGTCGTCTCCTTCCTCCAGCGACACCTTGATGCCGTCGGCAAGGACCTTTAACGCTTGACGTTCGCCCTCAAGCTGGATCTGGAGCTGCTCAGGCACACTCTCGCCGATCGTCACCGCGCCGAGGCGCTGCATGTTCGGTACGCCTTCGAGGAACAGGATCCTGTCGATGATCCTCTCGGCGTCCTTCATCTCTTCGAAGGCGACGTCACGGAACCGATTCGCCAAGCGCCGATAGCCCCAGTTCTCGCACATCTTCGAGTGCAAGAAGTACTGGTTGATGACGGTTAGCTGTAGCGTGAGCAGTTCGTTCAACCCGTCGGTGACCCGGCCGCTCCCCTTCATCCCCACTCCCTTCCGCGACACCCATCTCGATGACCATACCTCCACTGTTTGCGGCTCTGTTCCACATCCCAATCGAGGAGTGCCAGGATCGCGGGCCGACATCCTCCGCAGACCGTTCCCGCGCCGCACCTCGCGGCGACGGCCCTGAAGGTGCATGCTCCCTCTTCGATCGCGCGGGTTACTGCCTTGTCAGTAATGGCCTTGCACAGGCAGACGTACAGCTCAGGCTCCTGCCAGCTCGTAGGACTTGTCTCGCCAGGACGCCGGAACCCGTGGGTCGTCCACGCACACCCAGTCAACGTATCGTCCGAAACCGAACGCCGTCGTCCGGATCCAAGGTGACGAACACCGCCTCATGGCTGGGACGCCGCCGCATGAAGTTGTGGGGACGCTTCACCTTCCCGTCGCAGGAGACGCGCCGCTCCTATCACCTCCAGCCGCACCGCGGTACCGACTTGGAGCTCGGGATGGGAACCCATCAGGCGCACATCGAGTTCCGCCTCCTCGCCGAGGGCGCATCGGAGCAGCTGATCGTGCCCATAGAATTCGACGTCTACGATGCGGGCTTGCCCCGCCGGATCGGGCAAGGCACGCAGGGACTCCGGCGGCACGAGGACCTCGGCGGCGCCGTCCGGGGCGTCAGGCACGTGAAGCTCGCCGAGCGCCGTCATCGCGACCCCGCGGGTGATCAGAGCTGGGAGAATGTTCCTCTGGCCCAGCAACCGGGCCACGACAGCGTCGGCGGGATCCGCATACACCTCGTACGGCGTTCCCGAGCGGCGGATCCGTCCGGCGATCATCACCGCCACCCGGTCCGCGATCGACAACGCCTCCTCCTGGTCGTGGGTCACGAACACCGCGGTCGTGCCGGTCGAGCGGAGAACCCGCCGGACCTCCGAGCGGACTTCGGCGCGAAGCTGCGCGTCGAGATTAGAGAAGGGCTCGTCCAGCAGCAACACGTCGGGCGAGGGGGCGAGCGCGCGAGCGAGGGCGACGCGCTGCTGCTGCCCACCGGAGAGCTCGTGGGGCATCCTGTCCGCGAGCCCGGTGAGACGCGCCAGCTCCAGCAGCTCCCCTACGCGACCCTGCGTCTCGCCGTCGAGCCCGAAGGCCACGTTGCTCCGGACGTCCAGGTGAGGGAACAGCGCCCAGTCCTGGAAGACCATGCCGACCCGTCGCCGCTCCGGCGGCACCCAGGTTTTAGGGCCCGCCACCGCGCGCCCGGCCACCTCCACCGTCCCGGCGTCGGGGCGCTCGAGGCCTGCGATGAGGCGGAGCGCGGTGGTCTTGCCACAGCCGCTCGGCCCGAGCAGGCATAGGAGCTCGCCGTCATCCACGTCGAGATCGAACCCGTCGACGGCGACGACGTCGCCGAAGCGCTTCGCGAGGCCGGCGCACCGGAGCACGAGGTCCGGCATCAGTCCCCCCGGATCTCCTCGACCCCGACCCGGCGAGCGAGCGCCGAGAGCGGGACGACGGAAACCAGCACGATCAGCAGCGCCGGCACGGCCGCGCGCGAGTACAGCCCGGCCGATGCAGACGTCCAGATCCTCGTGGCGAGCGTCTCGAAGCCGGTCGGGCGGAGAAGCAACGTGGCCGGGAGCTCCTTCATCGCGGTCAGGAATACCAGGGCCATCCCGACTGCCGCCGGCCGCGCGAGGAGCGGGAGGGCCACCCGCCGGAACACGGCCCCCGGCCCGCGCCCGAGCGTGCGTCCCGCCTCTTCGACACGCGGGCTCAGCTGCAGCAGCCCCGACTTCAGTGGCTCCGCGACCTGCGGCAGGAACAGCACGACGTAGGCAGCGATCACGAGCGGGAGCGACTGGTACACGGCCGGTGCATACCTAGCCGCGAAGAAGACGAACGCGAGGGCCACCACGAGCCCCGGGAGCGCGTACCCGGCGTACGCAACACGCTCGACCGTGTTGGCGCCGCGCCCCGGATAGCGCGCGGCGAGGGTCGCGATCGGTAGGGCCAGCAGCATCGCGACGACGGCGCCGGCAGTCGATACGAGCACGGAGTTCCCCGCTGCTCCCACGGTGAGATTGAGCGGGATCCCGGCATCCAGCCCGCGGACGAGGAGATATCCGAGAACGCCGGCCGGTAGCACGAGCGCAAGAGCGACGACCGCCGCCGACAGCACCAGGGCTCCCCATCGCCAGCGTCCGAGCGGCACCACGGGGAGCTCCCGGGCGGCACCGGCACCCGTCCGGTAGTAGCGGGCACGGCCCCGGAAGCGCTGCTCGGCGGCGAGGATCGCGAACGCAATCGCGACGAGCATGAGCGACAGGATCGCCGCGGGGGTTCGGTCGAACGCGGCTCGGTACTGGAGGTAGATCGCCTGTGTGAACGTGGGGAACCGCATGAGTGAGACCGCACCGAAGTCGTGCAGCGTGTAGAGGGCCACGAGCAAACATCCGGCGGCGATCGCCGGTCGCAGCAGCGGCAGGGTGACGCGCCGGAAGACCTCGCTTCGCGGACGCCCCAGGGTCCGAGCGGTCTCCTCCAGCGAGGGATCCAGGCCGCGGATCGCGGCCGCGGACACTAGGTACACGTAGGGATAGGTGAACAGCGTGAGCGCGAGGTACGCGCCGGGGAACCCACCGATGTCGGGGAGGCGGTCGACGCCAAATGGCTCGAGCCAGCCCTGCACCAGCCCCTTGGGGCCGAGCGCCGCGAGGAGCGCGAATGCCCCCACGTAGCTGGGGACGACGAGCGGCAGCGCGTACAGGACCGCCCACACCCTCCGGTACGGAAGGTCACTTCGCACCGCGAGCCAGGCGAACGCCACCCCGATCGCCCCGGCCGTCGCCGTCACCGCCGCCGCAAGGCCGACCGTTTGCAGCGCGAGCCAGACGGTCCGGGACCGAAGGATCAGGTCCCAGCTGGCCTCCGAGGCCCCGGCCGCCCGGACTGCGAGATAGACGACGGGCAACCCGACGAGCCCGCAGACGAGGAGCGCCGCCCCGGCCAGCCCCGCCGGCACGCGCCGCCGCCTCGGCCAAGGGATGCCGGCGATGGCCGCGCCCACGCCCGTCACGACTACTCGCGTACTCGAGATCACACCATCCCGACCTCGGCGAGCAGCTGAAGCGCCCCCGACAACGCAGGACCGAGATCGGAGAGGTCCACCTGGCTCTCCGGCCCCACGAACCGGTTGATGGCAAGGATGTCCACCGAGGGGTCGTGGCCCGGGGCGACCGGGTACTCCCAGGTCTCGGTCGCGACCCACGTCTGACCCGCCTCGCCGGTCGCGTAATCGACGAAGGTCCGCGCGGCCTCGGCGTGCTCGGCGCTCGCCAGGATCCCCACCCCGGCGGTGTTCACGAACGAGCCCGGGTCCCCGGTCTCGAAGTAGTGGTTCGCGATCGGCAGCGATCCGTCCTCGGCCTCGACCTCGAACTTGTAGTAGTGGTTCACCAACCCGACCTCGATCTCACCGGTGGCCACGGCCCGGGTGGTGGCGGCGTTGTCCTCGTAAAAGCGCACGCCGTTCGCCATGAGTCCCTCGAGCCAATCGCGGGTGGGACCCTCCCCGATCGTGAGCATCATCGCGGCCACATGAGCCTGGAACGACGAGTTCGTTGGGGGCAGGCCGATCCTTCCCTCCCATCGCGGGTCGGCGAAGTCCAGGATCGAGACCGGCAGCTCGGAGGCATCCAGGGCCTCGGTGTTGTAGACGGCCACCCGACCCCGTCCAGAGGTCCCGACCCACAGGCCCTCGGGCGAGCGGAAGCGTTCCTCGACCCGGCCCAAGATCTCTGGATCGATCTCCGAGAAGAGCCCTGCCTCGGCCACGGCACCGAGCGAGCCGGCGTCCTGGGAGAAGAACACATCCGCCGGGGACGCGTCGCCTTCCTCCACGATCGTCGCGGCGAGCTCCGCCGAGTCGCCGTAGCGAACGTCGACGCGGATACCGGTGTCGACCTCAAACTGCTCGAACAGGGGCGCCACGAACTCCTCCTCGCGGCCGCTGTAGACGGTGATCGAGCCACCCTCATCGGGCGATCCGCTCGCTCCACCGTCATCGCCGCAGGACGCCGACACGAGCGCCAGGGCGGCCCCGAGTCCCAGGAAGACGCCCATCCGACGGATCCGATCCATCCCGCTCCCCCTTCGCGAATTTCCGATCTTCCGAGCCGGAAACTCTAGGCTTAGACGCGTCGAAACGTCAAAGGAGCGGAGCACGTCGGTACGATGCGCGCATGTCCGGATCCGAGATACCTCCCGCCACCACGGGCCATGCCGTGCGGATCGAGACGGTCAAGCACTACGTCGAGACCATCTTCTACATCCGCTACGAGGAGGGACGGGTTCGGCCCGGGCGGCTCGCCGAATGGCTGGGTGTGAGCGCGCCGACCGTCACGGTCACCCTCCAGCGTTTGGCACGCGACGGCTGGGTGAAGATCGGGGCCAACCGAAGCGTCTCGCTCACCTCGAAGGGAGACACGCTTGCCTCTGCGATCGTGCGCGTCCACCGCCTGCTGGAGCGATGGTTGACCGACGTGCTCGGCATGGACTGGGCCGCGGCCGATCAGGAGGCGCAGCTCCTTGCTCCTGGCATGTCGGAGCGGGTCGCCGACCGACTGGACGAGTTGCTCGGTCACCCGGCCACCTGCCCGCACGGCAACCTGATCCCCGGCCGGGAGCCGCCCTACGGTGAGCTCATCGCACTGGCGGACCTCGCGCCGGGCACGCCCGCCACGGTCCAGCGCGTATCTGAGGTCGCCGAACACGACGCTCCGGACTTGCTGCGAGAGCTCGACGCCTATGGCTTGGTGACGGGAGCCCGGATCACGATCACCGATGCCGACCGAAGCGTCCAAGCGGTTCCCGTGGAGGTCGGCGGCAAGACAAGGCCCATCGGCACAGGGGTCGCCCGTCTCATCTGGGT
>JBKPDU010000113.1:0-26945 GCA_046728055.1 Actinomycetota bacterium
TACTTCCCACCGTCGGAGCGGAACGCCATCCTGTGGATCGAGCGCACCCCGAAGGACTTCACGTTCAACATCAAGGCGTACTCCCTGCTCACGAATCACCCGACGAAACGCGACTCGCTCTACGCGGACCTTCGCGATGAGCTCCCGAAGGAGCTCGAGAAGAAGCGGAACCTGTATCGGGAGCAGCTACCCGACGATGCCGTGGAGCAGGTATGGCAGCGGTTCCACGACGCCTTGATGCCCCTGCACTCAGCGGGCAAGCTCGGCGCGGTGCTCTTCCAGTTCCCTCAGTGGTTCGTGATCGCCAGGAGGAACAAGGACTACCTCCTGGAGTGCCGTGACCGGCTGAAGGACTTCCGCATCGCCGTGGAGTTCCGCCACAAGAGTTGGTTCGAGGAGCGCAACCGGGAGGAGACGATCGGGTTCCTGGAGGACAACGGCCTCCCCTTCGTATGCGTTGACATGCCTCAGGGGTTCGACTCGAGCATCCCTCCCATCGCCGTGGCGACGTCCAGCGATCTGGCGATGGTTCGGTTCCACGGGCGCGATCCAAAGGCCTGGACCGCGAAGTCGGAGACGGCCGCGGAGCGGTTTCGTTACGAGTACAGCGAGTCGGAGCTTCGCGGATGGGTCCCGAAGATCGAGGAACTCTCCGAGCAAGCCCGTGAGACTCATGTCCTGATGAACAACTGCTACCGCGACTACGCGGTGAACAACGCGCGACAGCTCCGGGGTCTCCTGGAGGAGGAGTAGGGTCTGGCCCGGACCCGCGGGCACGCCCGCGTGGAAGGGAGGGGTAGCCCGGGCCAGACGCGCATCCAGCGTAGCAGCGTCCGATCGATCCATCGCACGCGTTCGAACCAGCCGCCAGAAACCTTCATCTCGACGGCGCGCCGGGTAGGCTCAGGAGGGCGAAGGGCGGAGAGATGTTCGGACGGTCATGGCGCATCGGGACGATCTGGGGCATCCCGGTGAACGTCGACTCGTCATGGATCTGGATCGCCGTCCTCGTGACGTACAGCTTGTGGGCCCAGTTCCAGATTGAGTTCGGGAACATCCGTGGTGGGACTGCCCTCGTGCTCGCGGTGTTCTCGGCGGCCCTGTTCTTCGGCTCGGTGTTCCTCCACGAGGCGGCCCACGCCGTCGCCGCCAGGCTTCACGGGATCGAGGTGGCCGGCATCACGCTGGTGGTCTTCGGCGGGTTCACCAGTGCGAGATCCGACGAGAAGGGCCCCGGCCCTTCGTTTCTGATCTCCGGCGTTGGACCGTTGACCAGCCTGGCGCTCGGCGGGGTGTTCTGGGCGTTGTCCGTGGCAACCGATGCGAGGGGGCCGCTCTCGGCGGCGTTTTGGTATGTGGGATGGGTCAACCTGGTGATGGCCGGGTTCAACTTCCTTCCCGGCCTCCCGCTGGACGGCGGCCGAATGCTCGAAGCGGCTGTGTGGCGGTTCACTCGGAACCGTGAGCTCGGAAGTCGGATCGCCGCGAGGTCCGGGATGATCCTCGGCGGCCTGCTGCTGGCCGGTGGGCTGCTCGCAGGGATCGGAGGCAATCTGTTCCGCGGCCTGTGGTTCGCCATCATCGGGTTATTCATCTTCCAGGCGGCACGAGCCGCGGAAACGCAGATCGGATTGCGCCGGCGATTGGCGCAGGCCACCGTGGCCGAGCTGATGGAGCCGCCTCCCCCTCCCATCGCCGCAGACCTGACGCTGTCCGATGCCCTCGACCGATACCTCCGGGGGCATGAGGGCGAGGCCTTCCCGGTGGTGGATGACGAACGGGTGATCGGGATGCTCACCTTCAGCTCGGCGCGTGGCGTGGGGATGAATGATCCCCTTCGCCCCGTCCGAGACGCAGTGATCCCTCTGTCCCAGGTACTGACCGTGGACCTGTCGGAACCCCTCGAACAGGTGGTCCCGCGACTCGGCGCCGGGAGGTCGGCGCTGGTGCTCGACGACGGCCGATTGGTCGGCGCGCTCACTGGGGGTTCCGTGGCACGATGGGCGACTGGACGTCGCAGCTTCTAGCTGGGCTGTCGGCCCTCGGCGGTAGCATCGCCTCAGCGTGACCAATCCTCCGTTCCAACCCGACCCCGCACAACAGCGGATCCTCGACCACGACGCCGGACCCCTTCTGGTGATCGGCGAAGCCGGCACCGGCAAGACCGTGGTCCTGCGGGAGCGGTTCGCCCAGCTGATCGAAAGCGGCGCCGATCCCGAGCGCGTGATCCTCGTGACCGGCTCACGTCGGGCGAGGGACGAGTCCAAGCTCGCCGTCCTCCGACGGCTGCGACGGTCCCTCCCCGGCGTTCGCGTGACCACGATGCAAGGTCTGGCGCATCAATTGGTGAGCCGGCACGCCGATCTACTCGGTTACGCCAAGCCGCCCAGGGTCCTCGATGCCACCGACCAGTTCGCCCTCGTCCAGGACCTGCTCCGCGGCGAGCGAGCCGTGGAGTGGCCCGCGTACGGGGACATGCTCTCGCTGAAGGGCTTCGCCGACGAGGTACGCAAGTTCGTCCTTCGGGCTCAGGAAACGTTGCTCGATCCAGATCGGATCCTGCAGGAGGCCGACCAGGCCGGACTCTCCGGGTGGCGGGACCTCGCGGGCTTCTACCGTCGCTACCTCGACGTCCTCGACGCACAGGGCACAGTGGACTTCGCGGGACTGGTGGTGCTGGCGGCTGCCGCTGCCGGTCGGCCCTTCGACCACGTCCTGGTGGACGACTTCCAGGACACGACCGTGGCGGCGGAACGACTGCTGGCCCGGCTCTCCCCCCTGAGCCTGGTGGTGGCCGGGGACCGCGATGCACACGTCTTCTCGTTCCAGGGCATGACCGATGAACCCATCGGTCGGTTCGTCGAGCGATTCGGGGCAGACCTCGTTCGCCTTCCGAACCGCCATCGCGGCGTCGCCGCCATCGCGGCCTGGCGCCTGCCGCACACGTCCGAGGAGCACGCAGCGGTGGCGCGCGAGCTTCGGCGGATCCACGTGGCCGAGGGCGTCCCGTGGAACGACCTCGCGGTGATCGTTCGCCGTAACGGGCCGCACGTCGGTGGGCTCGTGCGAGCCCTCGACGACGCCGGCATCCCTCGCACGCAGGCTGGTGCCGGACCGTCCGCCTCCTCGGCGCCGGCGACATTCCCGTACATCCTCGCCTTGCGCTGGGTCGTGTCGGATGCCGGTCGGCGAGACGACATGGTCGAATCGGTCCTCACCTCCGAGCTCGGCGGGATCTCCCCGGCTGCCGCGCGCTCACTCCTGCGCCTGGCTCGGGCCGAAGGGCACCCGCCGGCTCACGCGCTGGAGATCGACGAGGGACTCGCCGATCCGGAACGGCGCGCGCTGGTGGAGCTGCGCGAGATCCTCCGGCAGGCGAGCGAACGCAGGAAGTCGGTCCTCGACGCGTTCGGCGTGCTGTGGCGGCACCTCCCGTATTCGCGGCGACTGGTCGACGCGGCCGAGACCTCGACGCAGGCCCGGGCGGACCTGGCCGCGGTCCTGGCGTTCTCTCGGCTGGTCGCAGAGGTTGGGGCCTCCTCCAGTCCCTCGATCGAGGAGTTCCTCTCGCTCGCGGATGTGAGCGAGGGGGCCCCGTCCACAGGCCCCCATGATTACCGGGGACGCGATGAGGTCCAGGTGCTCACGGCACACGCCGCGGTGGGGCTGGAGTTCGACACCGTGATGGTGACCGGCGTGGTCGAGGGCGACTTTCCAAGCTTGACCCGTCCGGAGCCCATGTTCGACCTTTCCGCCCTTTCGGGGATCCGATCTCGGTCCGAGGTCAATCGGGTTCGCCTGGCGGACGAGCGACGGTTGTTCCGCTCGGCCATCGAACGCGCTCGACGGCGGGTCGTGCTGACCGCGAGCGACCCGCATGGACTGGAGTCCGAGGAGGCCGTGGTGTCCCGGTTCGTCGAGGAGCTCGACGTGCCATGGGTCCAGGAACTGAACCACAGGGACGTGGAACCGGTGTCGGTAGGCGAGGCGGCGGCGACCTGGCGTCGAATGCTTGGCGACGCGACGGCCGATGCGCCGGATCGGCTTGCGGCGATGGCCGGGGTCCTCGCCCTCGGCGAGGACCCCGGCCGCTGGTGGTTCCAGCGGGAGTGGACGGCCCAGGATGTCCCGCCCAAGGAACAGCTCTCCCTGTCGTTCTCCCGCCTGGATCGCCTGGAGAACTGCGAGCTCCAGTTCGTGCTGGGCGATGAGCTCGGCCTGGATCCCGGCGGCGGATACCAGGCGTGGGTGGGCCGCCTGATCCATCAGCTCATCGAGGACGTCGAGAACGGCAAGGTCGAACGGACCCAGGAAGCATTCATTCAGGCATTGAACGAGCGATGGCAGGAGGCCAGGTTCCCGTCGTACGCGGTGTCGGAGGCCGAACGGCGCCACGCCATGAACGTGCTGATCCCCAACTGGTTCAAGCGCTACGCGGACCTGCCGGCCGAAGTCACCGAGCAGGCGTTCCGGTTCGAGTACGAGGGCGCGGCCATCAAGGGAAAGATCGACCGGATCGGTCCGGTGCCCGAAGGCGGACGCAGGATCACCGACTACAAGACCGGCGCAGTCGACAACGCCGACAGAGCGGCCGAGAGCCTGCAGCTCGGGATCTACTACCTGGCGGTCAGCGAGTGCGACGAGCTGGCGCCGTATCGACCGGTCGACGCCGTGGAACTCGCCTACCTGCCGGGCAAGAAGGGCAAGTGGGAGCTCGTCCCGTTGTCGTGGCAGGTCTCCGGCGGTGAAGAGCGGTACAAGGGCGCGATGCGCGAGCGTCTGTCCGGCCTCATCGAATCGGTCCGGCGGCTGGACCGAGAGGGTCGGTCCGAGCCGAGCGCCACCGCCAACTGCTTCTTCTGCCGGTTCCAGACGATGTGCTCGCGATATCCAGAAGGAGGCGAGATCTTCCCCGTTACCGAACCGATCTCGCTCAACACGGTCGTGGACGCCAACCCATGACCGTCCCCAAAGCCATCGTGGACTTCCTGGGAGCGGAACCGACCCCCGAGCAGTGGCGCGCCATCTCCATGCCGCTGGTCCCTAACGTCCTGGTGGCCGGGGCCGGCTCGGGCAAGACATCGGTCATGGCGGCTCGGGTCATCTACCTGGGCATGGCGGCCACGGGACTCGTCGAGACCGATCACGAAGGGGTCATGCCCGGCAACGTGCTGTGCCTCACCTTCACCAACAAGGCCACCGAACACTTCCTGTTGCGGATCAGGCGGGCCCTCCGCACCCTGCATCTGGAGGAGGGCGAGGAGCCGGAGATCCTCAACTACCACGGGTTCGCCGCAGAGGTCCTCGATCGTCACGGAATGCTGATCGGGATCGAGCCTGATCAGCGGGTCATCACCCCGGCCCAGCGTGCGGAGCTCGTTGCCCGGGTCCTGGACCGGATGACGTTCGATCACCTCACCACGCGGTGGCAGCCAGCGATCGTCGCCAACATCCTCTCGCTCGACGAGCAGCTCCAGAACCACGTGGTGGAACCCCAGGAGGTCGTGGACTTCAACGAAGCGAACCTGGATCGCCTGAAGACGGCGAAGTCCGCGGACCCCCACCGTGCCGCGCTCGAGCGGATCGAGCTGGCAGGAGCCGTCGAGGAGTTTCGCCGGCTGAAGCGCGAGCTCGGGGTCATCGACTTCGGCGACCAGATCGGCCTGGCCGTTCGGATCGTTCGGGAGCATCCGGAGGTGGCCAAGGACTATCGTTCCCGGTTCCAGGCCGTACTCCTCGACGAATACCAGGACACGAACCACGCCCAGGCCATGTTGATGGAGGGGATCTTCGGGCGAGGCCATCCCGTCACCGCGGTCGGCGACCCCGACCAGAACATCTACGGCTGGCGAGGGGCCAGCCTCCACAACCTCCTGCAGTTCCCGACTCAGTTCCCCAATGCCGACGGAACGCCCTCGGCCAAGCTCCCCCTGTACACGAACTTCCGCTCCGGGGCTCGCATCCTCGGCGCGGCGGACGAGGTCATCGGGCCACTCCCGACGAACCAGCGCCCCGATCCGGACAAGGAGTTGCGACCGCACCCGCCGAACGGCCTTGGGTTCGTCAGCGTGGCGCAGTACGAGCACGAGATCGCGGAGATGCAAGCGGTGGCGGACCACATCCTCGCGCTGCACGAGGAAGGCGTGTCGTGGCGGGACTCCGCTGTGCTGTGCCGCACCCACCGGCTGTTCGAGCCGCTCCAGCTGGCGTTCGCCGACCGGGGGGTCCCGGCCGAGTTCATCGGCCTCGCCGGCCTGATCAAGCTGCCGGAGGTCGTCGAGGTCCTGGCGTGCGCGCGGGCGGCAACCGATCCCGGCGACGGTGTCGCCCTGGCCCGGATCCTGACCGGACCCCGGTATCGGGTCGGTCTCGGCGACCTGGCGCGGGTGGCCGCCTGGACCCGCGTGAGCGGCTTCGCGTTCCTCGACCGTCTGAGCGAGCGGCTGCCGGAAGACGAGGACTTGCTGGAGGACCAGCCGTTCCTCATCGCTGAGGCCCTGGAGCACCTCGCCGAGGTCGAGGGTCTGTCCGACGAGGGGCGCGCTCGTCTGGAGGAGTTCGGCGCCGAGCTCGCGGAGCTGCGAGACGCGGCCCGTCGTCCGGTGGGCGAGTTCCTCGCCGAGGTCATCCGTCGAACCGGGCTCCTCGCCGAGCTCGACGCCCACGTCGATGTCGCGGCATCGACGGCCAAACGGCGGAACCTGGCGGCGTTCCTGGACCAGGTGCACGCCTTCCAGCCGGTCGAGGGCGAGCTCACGCTTCGGGCGTTCCTCGACTACGTGGACTCGATCGAGGACGATCGCGAATGGTCGCCGGTTCAGCCCAGCGAGGACGACACGGTCAAGGTCATGACGGTCCACGCGGCCAAGGGCCTGGAGTTCGACACCGTGTTCATCCCGGGCCTGGCCAAGGACCTGTTTCCCAATGCGCGGATCCAGCAGAACCCCATGCGCAAGGGGAGCTCGCTCGACATCGAGCTGCGTCGCGACCGCAACCTCCTCCCCCACTTCGAGGGCGTGATGAGCCGGTTCGTCGACGCGCTCCGTGACCAAGAGGTGTTCGAGGAGCGCCGGACCGCGTACGTCGCCCTCACCAGGGCCAAGCGCCGTCTGTTCCTCTCCTCGGCCATCTGGTACGGGGAGAACATCAACGCGAAGACGGTGGGCAGGTTCTTCACCGAGCTCGTCATGTGGGCTCGCCGGACCCAACAGGCCGAGCTCCACATCGAGGGCGAGGAGAGGGAGGAGAACCCGCTCGCGGGGTTCCGGCAGCGTTTCATCCGGCCATGGCCCGGCCCGGCCAGGCCCGACGATACCGACGCCCTGTTCCCCGAGGGGTGGCGACGAGTCGCCCTCGACGCAGCCAACGCGGGCGAGGTCAGGCCAGCCGCGCTCGCTACCCTGGATCCGGCGGAGCGCGGCCGATTCGAGGGCCTCGCAGCGGATCGGCGAACGCTGGCCCGGCATCTCCGGGAACGGGAGGCGGCCACGAGCGATGAGACCGGGATCCCGGCCACCGTGTCGGTCGGCGGGATCGTCGACTACGGACGGTGTCCCAAGCGCTACTACTGGAGCGCGGTCCGGCCCCTCCCGCGGTTCTCCGGTCCCGCGGCCCGGATCGGGACCGACGTCCACGCGTGGATCGAGCGACAGTCCTCCGGACAGACCACGTTGATCGAGCTGGAGGAAGAGCCCGACCTCACGGCGGAGGAGCTCGCGGGCCAGCCGGGGAAGATCAAGCGGCTCCGCGATACCTTCCTGGCCAGCCGGTTCGCCGAAATGACCCCGCTCCATGCCGAGCGCGCCTTCCTGCTGTCCCTGGGTGGATTCACGGTCAGCGGCCGGATCGACGCGATCTACGGCGTCCCTGACGGTCGATGGGAAGTCGTCGACTACAAGACCGGACGCAAGCCCGAGGGCGACCTCCTGTCTCGGGTCCAGCTCGACGTGTACGCCCTGGCCTGCATCGACGTCTGGGGAAAGCGGCCCGAGGAGCTGACGCTCACCTACCTGTACCTTGCGACCGGCGATGAGGTCTCGTACACGGTGGAGGACCCCGAGGCGATCCGCGATCGCGTGCGGACATGGCTCTCGGCGATCGGCGCAGGGCGGTTCGAGCCCACGCCGGGCGAGCACTGCCGGTGGTGCGACTTCCTGTCCTTCTGCGACGCGGGGAAGGCGTTCGTGGGCCAGATCGGTGGCTGAATCGCGCTAGCTCGTAAGCCGCTCCACCTGTTCCTCGAAGCTCCGATACTGCGATGCGGGATCGAATCCGCCGACGATGGACTCCGAGACGAAGCGCACGGCCAGCCCGAGCTCGGGAGCCCGCGTGAGCAAGGCCGCCCGGAACCATTCGAGGTCACCGGGCTGGAGGACGACGGGCCCCGAGGTGCCGAGCTTGCGGAGCGAGGCGTCGTCGATCGCGATCGGCATCGGCCGGAGGATCCGGTCGAGACCGTGAACCGAAGGATCCCTCACGTCGAGCCCAGCCTGCGTCCCATCCCACGTCGCGACGGCCACGACCTCGTCAGGAGCATCGGGGCGATGGAGCTCCGCGCGCACGGGACGGCCTATCCGGCCAGCGAGCGTTCGGCCCGCCGGAGCAGGGATGCCGTGTGCAAGAGGAGCTTTACCGCGACGTCGGGCTCATCCTCGATCATCTGCAGGAACTCCCTCCGCTTGAGCTCCAGCATCGTCATGGGCGTCTCCGTGATGACCGTCGCGGTCCTGGCTCCCCCGTCGAGGAGAGAGATCTCGCCGAAGAAGTCGCCGGGCTGCAGTCGGTTGACGATCGTTCCACCCGGGCCGACCACCGTCGCCTCACCCTCGAGGATGACGTAGAACGTGTCGCCTTCCTGTCCCTCCTTCACCACGGGGGCCCCTTCCATGTACCGGGCCTCCTGCATGGCGTCGGCGAGGCGCTTCCGGTGGCGCGTGGAGAGGCCGGAGAACAGCGGGACCCGAGCCAGGGCCTCCTGCTCTCGCTTGCCCATCGCTTAGGAACTCCCCTGCGCTCAGACGGTGGGTCAGCCTACTCCGACGGCTGCGGCGATGTCGAAGCGCCCGATCGGGTGTCACCGGCTCGCGCTAGCGTGCCGGCATGGAGGCCCGCGTCGTCGATCTGGCCTCCCCCGCCCGACGGTACGCCCACAGCCAGGCGCTGGTGCGCCAGGGCCAGGTCCCCGACTGCCTGTTCCTGGTGCGGGCAGGCGTGATCCGGCTGGCGGCAACCCTGCCGAGCGGCCACGTGGTCGTCGTGGGCATGCTCGGCCCGGGGGACGTGTTCGGTGAGAGCGCCCTCCTCGGTGACCCCTCTCCGGTCGAGGCTCGGGCGGCGAGCCCGGTGCAGGTCGAGCCCGTACCGCTGACGGCCCTCCAGGCCGTGCTGGAACGTAGCCCCGAAACCGCCGCCGAGCTCCTTCGCATGCTGGCCTCGCGGCTGCACCGAACGATGGGCGCGCTGGAGGAAGCGCTGGCCCAGGACGTGCCCACACGGCTGTGCCGAACACTGTGCGAGCTTGCCGAGAGGCATGGCGTCCGCGAGGGCCGCAGCGTTCGGCTGGCCCTTCCCATCACGCAAGAGGACCTGGGGCGGATGATCGGCGCGTCCCGCGAGACGGTGAACCGAACCCTGGCCACGCTCTCGGCGCGCAACCTCATCCGGAGCGAGGGCCGCCGCTACGTCATCCCAGACATCGACGCCCTTGCGCGGGCCTCGGATCGGGAGGGGACGACGGCTTGACAGGCGAGGACCGCCTTGGTGAGCTTGGGCATGGACGAGTACGGGCCCTCCACCTACGGCGATCGCATCGCCGA
Organism: Actinomycetota bacterium; assembly: GCA_046728055.1. Lineage (GTDB taxonomy): Bacteria > Actinomycetota > UBA4738 > UBA4738 > HRBIN12 > AC-69. The sequence goes on from JBKPDU010000113.1 coordinate 9,816, forward strand.
CGTGTACGACGCGTGGTTCCATCCGCCCTCGGACCCCGACGCGGCCGCCGATCTCCTCGCTGAGCTCGCCGGTTCAGGCCCGGCGCTCGAGCTGGCCATCGGCACGGGACGCATCGCGCTTCCGCTCGCCACCCGGGGAGTCGAAATCCAGGGGATCGACGCGTCCACAGCCATGGTGGCCAAGCTCCGCGAGAAGCCCGGCGGGACGGACATCCCCGTCATGATGGGCGACTTCGCCGACGTCCCGGTGGAGGGCCGGTTCCGGCTCGTGTTCGTGGTGTTCAACACGCTGTTCGCGTTGCTCACGCAGGACGATCAGCGACGATGCCTGCGGAACGTGGCCGAGCACCTCACCGACGACGGCGTATTCGTCGTGGAAGCATTCGTCCCCGACATCGCTCGATTCGATCGTGGCCAGCGGGTCGATGCCCGCCGGGTCGAACCCAGCCGCGCGTTCCTCGATGTGTCGCGGCACGATGCAGCGAACCAGCGGGTGAGCTCTCAACTGGTCGTGTTCGAGGAGACGGGATTCCGGATGTTCCCGGTCGAGCTCCGATACGTCTGGCCCTCCGAGCTCGATCTCATGGCCGAGCTGGCCGGGCTCCGGCTCCGGGAACGCTGGGGAGGCTGGAACCACGAGCCGTTCATCGGAGAGGGGGCGCACGTCTCGGTATACGAACGCGCTCCGGCCTAGACCGACTCCTGCAGCACCGCGATGCCACACGGACCGCACAGGGGTCCACGCCCCTTCACGGGTCGTCCACATCGCACACAGGTCCGGGGCTGGAGCGGGGTCCATCGGTCGACCCCCTGCTCGGTTCGCCGCTCGGCGCGGCCTTCGTGCTCCAGCTTGAGCAGGTGGGCCAGGACCGACCGGGCGGCCAGTTCGTGCAGGCCGACCGGATGGTCGCCGTAGATCGCCGGGACGATCTCGTCGGGCGCCTCGAGCCCGGCCGCGAGCGCGGCGAGGACCTGCTCCTCTCGGGCCGCCCGATGCTCGATGTACTCCTCCAGCTTGCCCACGCCATCCAGGACAATCGGTCCGTGGCCCGGGTAGATGACGCGCGGGGACAGTTCCCGCATCCGTCGGAGCGAGCGGAGATACGCCGTGAGATCGCCTTCGGGCGGGTCGATGACGCTCGTTCCGCGCCCCAGGACCGCATCACCCGTGAACAGCGAGCGGTGCCGTTCCTCGAAGTACGCGACGTGGTCGGAGGTGTGGCCTGGCGTGGCCACGGCGGTCAGCGCCAGGTCTTCTCCCGCCGAGATGCGCTGTACGTCCGCCACTCGGTTTCCGCCCTCGGGCGGGCGCGCCGCGTACACCGGCGCGCCCGTCGCAGCGGCGAGCGCCGCAGCGCCGGGAGCATGGTCCGGATGGTCGTGAGTGAGGAGGATCGCCGCGAGGTGGCCAGCCTCGCGGGCCACCTCGCGCACGTGACCGGGATCGTCGGGGCCGGGGTCGATGGCCACGGTGGGTCCATCCCCAACGATCCACGTGTTCGTTCCCTCCAGCTCGCGGATCCCAGGATTCGGGGCGAGGACGCGGACGATGCGCATCAGTCCGGTTCGACCTCAGGAACGTGCAGGGCGAGCAGCTCGTCGACCGTGTGACAGGTGGCCAGTGCCTCCATCGTCTTCAACGTCGGCCAGTACAGGTCGCACCTGCCCTCCGCGAAGTCCATGAGGACCTGGGACGGCCGAGCCCACCAGGCGCGCTCGGCCTCCGCGCCGTCGGGCCGGGGCTCCAATCCGTCGAGCGCGTCCACGGCGAAGAACCGGGCGTCGAACCGGACCGGCACGTGTTCGGGGGCGACCCAGTGTGAGATCTCCCGAAGGGCGTCGGCAGATGGGGGAGCAGCGTGAACCGCGGAGAGGCCCCGATCGTCCGCCCCGACGGAGACCAGGCCCCCGGCGGTCAGCGCCAGCCCTGCCTCCTCGATGAGCTCGCGGACCGCGCACGCTCGGCCCGATTCGGCCGGGGAGCCGAACCACCGCGAAGCCAACCCCCCGTCCTGCGGCTCGACCGCTCCGCCCGGGAAGGCAAGGTAACCAGGGAGGAACCGATGCTGCCTCCCCCGCTTCAGCACGAGCACTTCCACGCCGTTCGAGGCTCCGCGCGCAGCGACCACGGTCGCCGCGCGCCGAGGCTCGGTGGAGGTGTCGGGTCTCACGCTCGGGATTGTGCCAGGTGGACGCGGCCGTACGTAGTGGCTCCGAAACGGCCATCGTGCAGATAACCTGGTCGGGTTGAGCGCTGCTGTCGCGGCCCGCATCCGACGTGCCATCGAGGAACGAGGGCCCATCTCATTCGCCGAGTTCATGGACCTGGCCCTGTACGGGCCGGGCGGCTTCTACGACCGACCGCCCGTCGGACCCGAGGGCCACTTCGTCACCAGCCCCCACGTGCATCCAGTGTTCGCCGAGCTCCTCCTGCGCGCGGTCCTCGACCTTCGGGAGCGACTGGGGCGGCCAGAGCCCCTGTCGATCGTGGAAGTGGGGGCCGGGGACGGGACCCTGGCAGCGAGTCTCCTCCAGATGCTGGAAGAGCGCGGCGGTCCGGCCGTGGATTACGCGGCCGTGGAGCGGAGTCCGGGGGCGCGCACCGCGCTCGCGGAACTGCCGGTGCGGGTCTTCGAGCGCATGGGAGATGCCGGCCACCCCGATGCGATGGTGGTCCTAGCCAACGAGCTCCTGGACAACCTGCCATTTCGCAGGCTCCGGAGAACGACGAAAGGCGTGGTCGAGATACGGATCGACGCCGGCCCGAACGGCTTCGTCGAGGTCGACGTACCCTGCGATGCGGAGATCGCAGAGCTCGTGGCCGATCTCGAGCGCCTCCCACTGGGCCCGGAAGTCATCGTCCCAACCGAGGCCATGCGGTTCGTGGACGAGCTCGCGACGTCACTTCGTCGGGGGTACGCGCTCCTCATCGACTACGGGTCCACGCACGATCCTTCGAGCGAGGTCCACGGCTATCGGGAGCATCGCGTGCTGGACAACGTCCTTCGCGACCCAGGTTCCGCTGACATCACGGCCGGCGTAGATTTTGGGGCGATCGTCCGAAGGGCCGAACGGGGGGACCTTCGGTCGCTCGGCCTTACGTCGCAACGCGCTGCGCTGCGCGCACTCGGCTTCGCTGAGTGGAACGCGGTCCAACGCCACCGCCAGGGACGTCTTGTGGCTGCGGGCGAGGGCCGGCGGGCCGCCCGGGTATGGGAGGGTCGAGGCCGGGCCGGCCTGCTGGTCGACCGGGATGGGCTGGGGAGGCTGAAATGGCTTCTCCTCGCCACTGAGTCTCTCCCCGCGCCCATCTGGATGGCGTCGAGCCCGGACTCGTCGGATCGATAGCCCTAGAACGGCTCAGCGATCGATGTCGCCGACCACGAAGAAGATGCTGCCCAGGATGGCGATGAGGTCGGGGACCAGCATGCCCGGGAGCATCGACTGGAGCACTGAGACGTTGGAGAACGACGCGGTCCGCATCTTCATCCGGTAGGGGTATTGTTTCCCGTCGCCGACCAGGTAGTAGCCCATCAGCCCAAGTGGATTCTCGGTGCGGACGTACACCTCCCCCTGCAGTCGCAGTGTCTTCGGGAGCTTGGGGGCGATGTACTCACCTGCCGGGAGCTTCTCCATGCACTGCTCGATGATCTTGCAGGACTCCCACATCCGCTGGACCAGGACCCATAGCCGGTCGTAACAGTCGCCGGTCGTTCCCACCGGGATGTCGAAGTCCACCTCGGCGTACTTCTCATACGGCTCGTCCTTGCGAGAATCCATCGGGACCCCCGAACCCTGCAGCACCGGCCCGGAGCACCCGTACGCGATGGCCATCTCAGACGGGAGGATCCCGACGCCCTTGGTCCGGGCGAAGATGATCTCGTTCCCCATGATCAGGTTCTCGAAGTCCTCGAGCTTCCTCCGAACCCACTTCAGGACCTCGGCCGACTCCTTCAGGAACCCCCGAGGCAGGTCGTCCTTCAAGCCACCCACCCGCGCATACGAGTGGTGCATTCGCGCGCCCGTCGCCGACTCCATGAGGTGCTGGATCATCTCCCGCTCGCGGAACGCGTAGAACATCGGCGTCATCGCCCCGAGCTCGAGAGGGAAGGACCCGGTGAACATCAGGTGGTTCAGGATCCGGTTCCACTCCGCCATCATCGTGCGGATCCACCGGGCACGTTCGGGGACCTCGATGCCGGCCGAGCGCTCCACGGCGATCACCCATCCGAGCTCATTGTTGAAGGCCGACAGCCAGTCGTGCCGATTCATCAGCACCAGGATCTGGCGGGCGTCACGGAACTCCGAGAGCTTCTCGGCCGCCCGGTGCATGTAGCCGATCACCGGTTCGGCCCGGATGATCCGCTCGCCATCGAGCTCGAGGACGAGCCGGAGCACGCCGTGGGTCGACGGGTGTTGGGGGCCGATGTTGAGGATCATCTCCTCGGTATGGAGCGCTCCCGGGGAGGCGACCTCGACGTCGATGCCACCGCCCCGAACCATCCAGTGTTCGGCGACGGTCGAGAACGTGGCGCGCTCTTCGGTATCCACCGTCTCCTATCCTCCCACGCCACCGGCAGAGCCGCCCGGGCCGCCGGGATCGAACGGGCATCGATCGGGCGACAGCGCTAGGCTCGCATCGATGCAGGCCAGGGCCCAGACCCCTCGACGAAGGATCCCCTCGGTCGACGCGCTACTCCGCTCGGAGCCGGGGAGGCGCGCCGCCGAGACGTTCGGCCGCGCGCTGCTCAAGCGAACCCTCAACCAGACCCTCGAGGCGGTCCGAGTGCAAGCGGCCCGAGGCGTCGATCCACCCGAGGAGGATGTCATCATGGCCCGAGCCGTTGGCCTGGCGTCCTCGGCCGCCACCGGGCTCCATCCGGTGATCAACGCGACCGGTGTCGTGTTGCACACGGGGCTCGGGCGCGCGCCGCTTCCAGAGCGGGCGGCGAAGGCCGCATTGCGCGCCGCGCGTGGCTACACCGACCTCGAGATCGACCGCGTGAGCGGCGCCCGGGGGCGACGGACCTCCCGTGCCGAGGTCATCCTCGCCGCGTTGACCGGTGCCGAGCGGGCCCTCGTCGTGAACAACGGCGCGGCAGGGCTGCTCCTGTCCCTCGCCGCGCTAGCGCGGGGCAAGCAGGTGCTCGTGTCCCGTGGGGAGCTGATCGAGATCGGCGGCGAGTTCCGGATCCCCGACATCATGGCCGCGTCCGGGGCAAAGCTCGTCGAGGTGGGAACGACGAATCGAACCAGGCCCTCCGACTACCGAGGCGCGATCACTTCCAAGACCGCACTGGTGCTGAAGGTCCATCCCAGCAACTACCGAGTGGTGGGATTCACCGCCACGCCCTCCGCGACCGACCTCTCGGGACTGGCGAAGAAGGCCGGCATCCCGTTCCTCTACGACCTGGGCTCGGGACTCCTCGACCGCTACTCCGGCGTCCCCGCGGACGAGCCCAGCGCACGCGGGGCGTTGAGCGACGGAGCCGACCTCGTGGTCTTCTCCGGCGACAAACTGTTGGGTGGACCCCAGGCGGGGATCGTGCTCGGGAGAGCCGAACTCGTGGAACGATTGCGGCGCAACCCGATCGCCCGAGCGGTCCGGGTGGACAAGATGCAGGTGGCCGCCCTCGAGTCCGTATTGATGACGTACGCGATCGGTGAGCATGCGGACCTCCCCGTCTGGCGCATGCTCCAGGAACCGTCCGAGGACGTGAGGCGGCGGGCCGAACGACTGGCCCAACTCCTCGACGGCGAGCTCGAGGGAGCGCGCGTTCGCCCGTCGGAGGCCACGGTGGGCGGAGGGTCGATGCCCGGTTACGCCGTGCCGTCCTGGGCCGTGGAGGTCCGGGTCCCCGACCCGGAAGTGATGTCGGCTCGGCTGCGCGCAGGGAGCCCTCCGGTGTTCTGCCGCGTCGACGAGAAGGGTGTCGTGTTCGACGTTCGAACGGTGACTGAGGAGTCGCTCCTCGACCTCCGGCGTGCCGTCCAGTACGCGCTGGAGGGCGACGACCTCGCCGATGATTGAAGGGTCGGTCCGACCCGCCTCGTCGGCCGAGCGGTCGGTCCGACCCGCGTCGTCGGCTGAAGGACCGGTTCGCCCGGAGCCGGCAGCCGAGGCGCCGCTGCACGTCGTGGCTACCGCCGGCCACGTCGACCACGGCAAGTCCTCATTGATCCTCCGACTCACCGGGATCGATCCCGACCGATGGGCCGAGGAGAAGCGACGCGGGCTCACCATCGATCTCGGGTTCGCCTGGTCCACGCTCCCCTCGGGCAGGGAGATAGGGTTCGTCGACGTTCCAGGCCACGAGCGGTTCGTCCGGAACATGCTGGCCGGTGTCGGACCGGTCAGGCTCGTGCTGTTCGTCGTGGCCGCTGACGAGGGCTGGAAGCCGCAGTCCGAGGAGCACCTGGCGATCGTCGACGTCCTTGGCGCGGATGGCGGCGTCGTCGCCCTCACCAAGTGCGACCTCGTGGACGAGGAGACGGTCGGACTGGCCATCGAGGAAGTGCGCGACCGGCTCCGAGGGACGGTCCTTGAGGAAGCAAGGATCGTCCCGTGCTCGTCGCAGACTGGCGATGGGTTGGACGAGCTCGTCGGTGCGCTCGATTCGATGGTCGGCTCGGCCCCCCATCCCGCCGAGGACGAACGGGCGCGGTTGTTCGTGGATCGCATCTTCACGATCACCGGCGCCGGGACCATCGTCACCGGCACACTGACCGGTGGGCGGCTGGGCGTCGGTCAGGAGGTCGAGCTGTTCCCGGGGGGCACGGGCAGGGTCCGCGGCCTGCAGACCCACAAGCGCTCGATCCAGGTGGCCCGCCCGGTCTCGCGTGTGGCGGTCAACCTGGTCGGCGTGGACCGGGAAGGGCTGGGCCGGGGCAACGTCTTGGGCCTCCCGGGAGAATGGCGGCCGAGCCGGATGTTCGAGGTCCGCCTCCTGCCGGTACGCGGCCTCGCCCATCCGCTTACCACGCACGGGGCCTACAAGGTGTATGCGGGCTCGGCGGAACGCGGAGCCCGAATCCGCTTGTACGGGACCACGGAGCTCACGAGCCCCGAAGGGTGCTTCGCTCGCATCCGGGTCTCCGATCCCCTGGTCCTGGACGTCCACGACAGGTTCGTGGTCCGAGACGCCGGGAGGCGGGAGACGGTGGCCGGCGGCGTCGTCCTCGACGTCGAACCCCCCACCCGTCCCGGCTCGGCCGCGCCACTTCGGCTCGGCCAACGAGAGCGCGCCGGTCGATGGGATCTTCCCCGCCTCATCGTCTCGGAGGCCGGCGCGGTGCGGGTCTCCGACATGAGCATCCTCGCCGGGACCCGGCCGTCGGCGATCGACGGAGCCGAGCGGGCTGGACCCTGGTGGGTGGCCGAGCGTGTGGTCGAGGACGTGGGCCGGGCGCTCGAGGCGTCGCTGGCGGGGTTCCACGACGATCACCCCCTCGACCAGGGCCTCGACCTGGCCCGCGCCCGCGCCTTCCTGGTTCGACGCTTCGAGGAAGCGGGGGCGCCCGGGGATGCTTCCCTGGCCGACGCCCTCCTGAGTGCCCTCTCCGGATCCGGACGCATCGTGCGGGAAGGCTCCACGGTCCGCCTGGCCTCCCATTCCGCTTCCCTGGCTGGACGCGAGGAAGAAGCCGACCGGCTGGTCCGAGCCGTCGCCGACGCCGAGCCGATGCCACCGACCGTCCAGGAGCTGACCTCGGCCGGCTTTGCCTCCGAGATGATCGATGCGGCCGCCAGGGCCGGGATGCTCGTCAGGCTCACCCGCGACCTCGTGGTGACCCCCGGGCTCGTGGCTCGAGCCGAGGCCCTGGTCCGAGGTTCGGGGAACGACGGCATCACGGTGAGCGCGTTCCGGGAGGCCCTGGCGACCTCGCGCAAGTACGCGTTGCCTCTCCTGGAGTACCTCGATCAGACGAAGGTCACCGTTCGACGCGGAGACCTCCGGTTCCCTCGGGAACGCGCTGCCTCGGTCTAGTCCACCTTCGCCAGGACGGCCACCTCAACCGGGGCCCCGAGCGGAAGCTCGGCCACCCCCACGGCGGCCCTGGCGTGCTTGCCGGTCTCGCCGAACACCTGGACCAGCATGTCGCTCGCCCCGTTGGCCACCTTCGGCTGGTCGGTGAACCCCGGTGCCGATGCCACGAACACCGTGACCTGAACGATCCCACGCACCCTGTCGAGCGACCCCAGGGCTTGCTTCAACGCGGACAGGGCCTGGAGGGCGCATTGCCGGGCCGCCTCCTGCCCTTCTTCCAGGGAGACTCGGTCACCCAGGTGGCCGGGGTGCAGGATCTGCCCGTCGACCATGGGGATCTGTGCGGACACGTACGCCAGGTCACCGATCATCCGAACGGGGATATACGAGGCGACGGGCACTGGAGCGGGCGGCAGCTGCAGCCCCAGGGTTGCGAGCAAGTCCTCGATGCCCATGGCCAGGATTGTGACAGAGGCCGCTCCGCGAGGAGCGGAGGATCGACGCCGGGATCAGCCCGCCCGAAGGGTCCGTTCTCGCAGGAGCTGCCGTCGCTCCAACTCGTTCAGCCCACCCCAGATGCCGTGGCTCTCGCGGACCTTGAGGGCGTACTCCAGGCACTCGTCCCGAACCGGGCAACGGGCGCACAGGGCCTTCGCCTTGGCCTCGCGCGCCTCCTTCTCCTCGCGCTTCTCGAAGTAGTTGGGGGCGAAGAACAACGAGGAATCCTCGCCGCGACAGGCGGCGTCGAACTGCCAGCCCCACATCCAGTCGACAGCCATGGCGTCGGTCGGGACGGCCGATCCCTCCTTCGAGGACCGATGCGACGACCTCTCACTTACAGTCTTCGTATCTGGACGCTGGAGGGATTCCCCCCGTTTCACCCGGGGGTCCAGGAACGGCCTGGAAGGGGCCAGCGTGTGCCGGGTCAGGCATCACTCGGTGGAAGGTCCTCCCCCGCTCCGAGGTCGGGTTCAACCCGCAGGACCAGGCCGTCCACACCCCTGATCCGGACCCGGGTCCCCGGGGGGATCGGCCCGTCGTTGCTTCGCCCTCGCCACAGGGTGCCCTTCACGTAGACGGGGCCCTCGGGCTTCAGCTCGCCCCTGGTCTCGCCGAGCAGGCCCACCATCCCCCGCTGGGTCGAGGCGATCCGCTCACGGGACCGCTGGGCCACCGTGAGGGCGAACCCGTAGTACAGGACGCTGCCCACGGTCAGGAGGCCGATCAGCCAAGGCGAGATCTCGATGGTGGGGGCCACGCCGCGGAACGACAGGAACGACCCGATCAGGAACGACACCACCCCGACCAGGGTCAGGACCCCGAGCCGGCGGAGGAGGACGTCGGCGCAGAGGAACCCGACCCCGGCCACCAGGAGCCCGATGCCCGGCCACGAGACCGGCACGACGGTCAGCCCGTAGACCGCCAGTGCCAGCATCCCCAGCCCCGCGAAGCCGGCGAAGCCGAAGCCCGCCTGGGTCAGCTCGAACGCCAGCCCGGCCAGCCCCAGCACCAGCAGGAGGTAGATGGCGGCCGGCGAGGCCACCGCGTGCAGGACCCGGTCGAACGGACCGAGCTCGGTGAACCGAACCTCGACCGGCTGCTGGGTGGGGCTCCGGGCGATCTTAGTGTGTAGGGCCACGGAGCCACCGGCCGTCTGGACGGTCGATCCGTCGATCTCCGAGAGCAGGTCCGGGAGCGAGGAGGCGACCTCTTGGGCAATGTGACCGTCCAAGGCTTCCTGCGCGGGAGCGAGAGAGGAAGGGAATGCCGGCGAGGGCCGACCGCGTGCCTCCGCCCATCCCGAGGCCATCGATCGCAGGTCCGCCTCGTTCGGGAGCGTCGCGTTCGCCTCGTCGACAAGATCGACCGGCTCGAGTGGACCCACCCCCACTCCGGGGGCGACGGCGGCAAGGCTGGAGGCGTACATCAACAGGAGCGCGGCCCCCTGAGCTTTTGCCGGTGCGGGCCCAACCCACACGATCACCGGAACCCTCGACCGGAACACGCGCTCCGCCAGCTCGACGGCGGGCTGATCGAGCGTCCCCGCCGAATCGAGCTGGATCACCACGGCCGCGCTGGCGCGTTCGCCCTCGGCAAGCGAGTCGGTGAGATAGCCGGCGACCGTTCGATCGATGGAGCCGTCGACCTTCACCACGAGGACCTTGGACGTGGCCGAGACCTGGGCGGACGCCGTCCCCACCCACAGGAGTGCGAGGGCACAGACGGCGAGCGCGATCGGGAGGGTGGGGCGACGCATGAGTGGGCTCCATCGTACCGGTGGCCCGGGGTATCCTGGGCCGACGCTCATGGAGGCTCCGCCGAGAGACCCACTGCGGATCGCCTTCGCCGTCACCCTGGCGCTCGTGATCTCGTTGGCAGCAGCCGTCGTGGCGGCGATGCTCTTCCTGCTGTTCGATCCCGTGGACGAGGGGACGGCAGCGTTGAACGCAAGGCTCAAGGCCGCCGGTGCGGCCTTCACCCGCATCCCCCACCCGCCGGAACGCTCGACGATCTATGCGGCCGACGGCTCGGTGCTCGCAACCTTGTATCTCGACGAGAACCGCAAGATCGTCGGCCTGCGCAAGGTCGCGCCGGTCACGCGTCAAGCTGTCCTGGCCATCGAGGACGACGGCTTCTACGACCACGGCGCCATCAACGTCCCATCCGTCTTCCGCGCGATGGTCGCCAACCTCATCGCGGGCCGGATCACGCAGGGCGGCTCGACCATCACCCAACAACTGGTGAAGAACGCGGTCATCGGCACCGCTGAGCAGACGTTCGCCCGCAAGTTCCAGGAAGCCGCGCTGGCCATCCGGATGGAACGGCGGTATTCCAAGGATCAGATCCTGGAGATGTATCTGAACGAGGTGTACTTCGGGAACGGCGTGTATGGGATCGGCACAGCCGCCCAGTACTACTTCCAGGTGTCGGTGGAGAAGCTCGACCTGGGTCAGTCCGCACTCCTAGCCGGGCTCATCTCTGCGCCGGAGGATTACAACCCGGTCAGCCATCCCAACGTCGCTATGAGGCGGCGGAACCAGGTCCTGGATCGGATGGCTGAGCTCGGCTGGGCCGACCAGGGCAAGGTCGAGCGGGCCAAGCGCCAGCCCCTCGGCCTGGCGAAGACCGCCGGTCAGACCGGCCAGGTGGTGCCGCCGTTCTTCGTGTACTACATCACGCAGTCGATCCTGGAGAACGACGGAGGCCGGTTCGACGCCTTCGGGAAGACCTACAAGCAGCGCAAGCACACCCTGTTCCAGGGTGGACTGAAGATCCACACGACACTTCGGCCCGACTGGCAGCGGTACGCACAAGAGGCGGTGAACGCGAGCTCTGCGATCGACCAGACAAAGGGTCCCGACGTCTCGCTCGTCTCGGTCGACGTGCGGACTGGGGCCATCAGGACCATCCTCTCTGGAAAGGACTACCGGCGAGACGAGCTCGACCTCGTCTGGCACGGCCGCCGCCAGACCGGCTCGGCGTTCAAACCGTTCACGCTGGTCGCGGCGTTCCAGAACGGGTTCACCCCAGCGAAGGTTTACTCCTCCAAGTCACCGTTCTGCTCTTCGCTCTGGCAGAGCGAAACGGGGTGCGTCTCCAACGCCGAAGGAGCCGGGGATCAGGGCTACATCGATCTGTGGACGGCCACCGAGGATTCCGTGAACGTCGTCTTCGCCCAACTGGCGCTCGACGTGGGGGCGGGGGCCATCGTCGAGGCGGCCCGGACGATGGGCGTCACCGCCCCGCTCTCGGCGGTCCCGTCCATCACGCTCGGGACCATCGACGTCTCCACACTCGACATGGCCTCGGGCTATTCCACCCTGGCGAACAACGGCGTCCACTGCCAGCCGTTCGCCATCACCAGCGTGGAGCTGCCCGACGGGCGGAAGCTGTATCAGCATCATCCGCAGTGCAGGAGGGCCATCGACCCGGCCATCGCGCACCTAGTAACAGCGATGCTCCAACGAGTGGTGTGTTGCGGCACCGGGACCGCGGCGAACATCGGGCGGCCCATCGCCGGCAAGACCGGCACGGCACAGGACTACACGAACGTCTACTTCGCCGGGTACACGCCGCAGGTGGCCACCGCCGTCTGGGTGGGATTCCCGCAAGGACAGGTGCCGATGGACTCGTACTACGGCCACTCGGTGTTCGGTGGCACGCTCGCCGCGCCGATCTGGCACAGCTTCATGGTGAAGGCCGTGGCCGGGATGCCTGTCGAAGGGTTCCCCGGAGCACCGGTCCAGCAGCAGGGGACCATCCCGAAGGTGGTCGGCCTGGATTCGGCCGAGGCACAGCAGATCCTGATCGACGCCGAGTTCACCCCGGTGGTGAACAAGGCGGAATCCTCGGCGCCGGCGAACACCGTGATCGAGCAGGTGCCGCCGGGTGGCGCCACCGCCCCGCTGGGCAGCGGCGTGACGCTCACCGTCAGCACCGGTACGGGAAAGGGGGATGGCGAACGGACTGGAGGGACCGGGCGCAAAGTGAAGGTGCCGAACGTGACCGGCCTGGGCGAACGGAAGGCCGTGAAGGTGCTCGAGGAATCGGGGCTCGTCGCATCCGTGCGCCGCGAGGAAGTGACCGACCCCAAGAAGGATGGGATCGTCCTCACCCAGTCGCCGGCCTCCGGCGATCGAGTCTCGCCGGGGTCCACCGTTGTGATCGTGGTGGGACAGCACAAAAGCTCGAACCGGCGCCTGTAGCGCTTCAGCCTTCCAGGCGAGCGCGCACCCTGGCCTGGACCGAGGTCCCGTCCACCTTGCCCTTCGCCTTGCCCATGACGAACCCCATGACCTTGCCCATCTCCCGGGATCCGGATGCCCCGGTCGCCGCGATGGCCTCCTCGATCAGGGCGTCGACGTCCGCATCGGACAGTGGCGCAGGAGCGTACGCGTTGAGGATCTCGCGTTCGGTCGTCTCCTTCCGCACCAGGTCGGCCCGGCCTCCCCGCTCGAACGCCTCGATCGACTCGGTGCGCCGCTTGACCTCACGGACGGCGACGTCCCTGACCTCGTCGTCAGAGAGTTCGTGACGCACCTCCTTCTCCCGGTTCGTGATGGCCGCAGACAGCATGCGCAGGGCCCCCAACCGGATCTTGTCGCCGGCCCTCAGGGCTTCGTGCATCTCGCGCTGAACCTTTGCCTTGAGCGAGAACTCACTCACCGTAGACTGCCTCCGTGCTTCCCTGGCTGATCGCGGTCGCAACCTTGTCCGTGGCATGCGTCGCTTACGGGATCTTCATCGAGCGGAGATGGTACCGACTGGTTCGTCGCCGCATCCCCATCCTACCGACCGCAGAGGCTCCAGCCCTGACCGTCTTGCACCTCTCGGATCTCCATCTCACGCGAGGATCGGCTTCGATGCGCCGCTTCCTGTCCGGGCTGCCCCGCTGCGACCTCTGCGTCGTGACGGGCGATCTCGTGGGCGAGCCACAGGCGGTCGAGACCACCGTCCAGATCCTGCGGCACCTCCGAGGGACCCGGGCTTCCTTCTTCGTCTTGGGATCGAACGACTACTTCGTCCCCCGACCTCTCAACTACCTTGGGTACTTCCGCAAGCGCCGCAGGCACCGCCGAGCTAGGCGAGGCCGTGCTCCGGACCTCGCGGCTCAGCTCGAAGCGGACGGCTGGGTGCACCTCAGGAACACGCGGCGGCTGATCTCGCTCGACGGCCTGAAGATCGAGGTGATGGGCCTGGACGACCCGCACATCCGTCGCCTGGATCTCCGGGTTGCTCCCCGCGAACACCTGAGTGCGTTCGGGGTCGCTGTCGCGCACTCACCCGATCCCGCGCCCGAGCTAGCAGCGCTCGGCTACGACCTCATGCTGTTCGGGCACACGCACGGAGGGCAGGTCCGGTTCCCGATCGTCGGGCCCCTGGTCACCAACTCGGTCGTACCCAGGCGGATCGCTTCTGGGTTGGTGCGGATGGGGAACGCCTACGCGCACATCTCACCGGGCCTGGGGACGAGCAAGTACGCGCCGTTCCGGTTCCTGTGCCGGCCCGAGGCCACCCTCGTCGAGCTCGTCCCCCGGGCCGCTACTCCGGACCGACCATCCTCTCCGGCCGCACGAGCTCCTCGTACTCCTGCTCGGTGAGGAAGCCGAGGGACATCGCCGCTTCTTTCAGGGTGGTTCCCTCTCGGTGCGCCTTCTTCGCGATCTCGGCCGCCTTGTCGTAGCCGATCTTCGGCGAGAGTGCCGTCACCAGCATGAGCGACCGGTCGACGAGCTCGGCGATGCGCTCCCGGTTGGGCTGGATCCCTTCCACGCAGAACTCCCGGAAGGTCGCGCACGCGTCCGTCAGGATCCGCGTCGAGTGCAGGAAGTTCCGGATGATGACCGGCTTGAACACGTTGAGCTCGAAGTTGCCTTGCGAACCGGCCACGGCGATGGCCACGTCGTTGCCGAGCACCTGACAGCACACCATCGTCATGGCTTCGGACTGGGTGGGGTTCACCTTTCCAGGCATGATCGACGATCCGGGCTCGTTCTCCGGGAGCGAGAGCTCGCCCAGGCCCGAACGGGGCCCCGACCCCAGCCACCGGATGTCGTTCGCGATCTTCATCAACGACACGGCGAGGGTTCGGATCGCACCGTGAGCGGCGACCATCGCATCGTGGGCAGCGAGCGCAGCGAAAGGGTTCGCCGCGCTGGTGAACGGAAGCCCTGTCAGCTGGGCGATCTTCGCAGCCGCCGCCCTGCCGAACCCAGGCGGCGCGTTCAGCCCGGTACCGACGGCCGTCCCACCGATGGCCAGCTCGTACAAGCTCGGCAGCGCCTGCTCGATCCGGTCGATGTCGGCGTCCAGCTGCGCGACGTACCCGGAGAACTCCTGACCCAGCGTGAGGGGAACGGCGTCCTGGAGGTGGGTCCGCCCGATCTTGACGATCCCTGCGAACTCCTCGGACTTGCCTTGGAGGCCGTCGCGCAGTGCGCGGACCGACGGGAGCAGGCGGTGCACGATCGTTTGGACCGCCGCGACGTGCATCGCGGTGGGGAAGGTGTCGTTCGACGACTGGGACATGTTGACGTCGTCGTTGGGGTGGATCGGGCGCTTGCTCCCCAGCTCCCCACGCGCCAGGGCGATGGCCCGGTTCGCGATCACCTCGTTCGCGTTCATGTTGGACTGCGTGCCGGACCCGGTCTGCCACACGTACAGGGGGAAGTGCTCGTCCAGCTCGCCCTCGGCGACCTCGTCGGCCGCCCGCACGATGAGATCGGTCTTGTCCTTCGGCAGAAGCCCGAGCTCCCCGTTCACCAGGGCCGCCGCCTTCTTCAGCAGGCCGAGGGCCCGAACGATCTCGACCGGCATCCGGTCCTCCCCGATCGAGAAGTGGCGGAGCGAACGCTCGGTCTGCGCTCCCCAATACTTGTCCGACGGGACCTCGATGTCCCCCATGCTGTCCGACTCCACTCGGACGCTTCGGTCAGACACCCTGCCCACGGTGTCCCTCAGCGATGACGCGCTCGAAGACTCTCTCGTACCCAGCCACCATCGCTTCCTTGGAGAACAGCCGCTGGACGCGCTCCCTGCAGGCGTTGGGATCGATCTGGTCCAGCTGCTTGAGTTTCTCTGCAGCCTCCTGGGCGTAGTTCTCGACGCTGACGATCCATCCGGTGACGCCGTCGTCGACGACCTCGGGAACCGAACCTCGCGGCGTGGCGATGACCGGCGTCCCGCACGCCATGGCCTCGGTCATGACCAGACCGAATGGCTCCGGCCAGTCGATGGGGAACAGCACGGCCTTGGCCCGTCGCAACAGGTCGACCTTCTCCTCCTGCGAGATCTCGCCCAAGAGCGTCCAGTCCTTCGGCAGGATGGGCTCGATGTTCTGCTCCCACTCCTCCTGTTCGGTGGGATGGGCGATCTTCACTGCCGACACGAGGTTCCCCTCGGCTAGCTTCGCCGCTTCGATGGCCCGGCGCCATCCCTTCTCCGGCGCCCCGCGTCCGAGGAACAGGACGAAGTCCTCCTTCTGCGTGGTGAATGAGTAGACCGCCATGTCGATCCCATTGTGGACGACCCCCCCATATCGCAACGACTCGTGGAACCGCTTCTGGGCCTCGCTGATCGCAACGAACCACGCCCGGTCGCCGACCAGGTCGTACAGCCGGATCATCTCCGGCGTGAAGGAGCCATGCAGCGTGTGAACGGTGGGCACGCCGGTCTCGATGGACGCGGCGAGCGCGGAGAACGGGGTATGCACGTGAAGTACCTCGAACCGTTCACGGACATCGCGCAACGAGAAGAGCGTATGCGTGGTGTCGAGCGTGACGTCGTTGATGGACTTGGAGCCGGGCGCGGCCTCGAAGACGTACTCCAGCTGGGCCTTTGTGACGGAGTCACCCGTGGCGAACAGCGTCACCTCGTGTCCGGCCTCGGCCAGACCGTCAGCCTCCAAGGCCACGACCCACTCGATCCCGCCATATCCCTTCGGAGGGACCGCGAGCCACGGCGGACAGATCAACGCGATCCTCATGCCGTGGCCTCCTCCACCGTGGGTCGGACCCATGGAACGAACCGGCGATGCTGGAACTCCTCCGCGTACCTGGTCTCCCACCGATGGATGATGACCTCGTGCTCGGGATGGTGCTCGAACGCCCGGACCTGTTCGACCGCGTCCCATTCGGAGACCACGACGTATGTCCGCGGGTCCCAAGGGTCCCGGCCGACCTCGCTCCACCGGTGACCGGGCTGCGTCAGCGCCAGCTCTTGGATGGCGGCCAGATCATCCTCGAACCGATCGCGGTCGACCTCATCGGCAAGGACGAATCGCAGGTAGGCGAGCACGGTCATCAGGTGGCGCTCCTCATCATTCCCGGTGAAGCCTACCTGTCCGGGTGGGCGGCCAGCCGATAGACTGGCCGACACGGGACGTGGCGCAGTTTGGTAGCGCGCAGCGTTCGGGACGCTGAGGTCGCGGGTTCAAATCCCGCCGTCCCGACCATGGGAAGAGGCACCGTCGAACTAGGACACCCGCTATGGCGTGCGACGCAGCACCGGGTGCGCGGTCAGGAACGGACCACCGAGGACATCGGCACGATCCGCGTCTGCCGTGATCTCGACGGTCGATCCATCGTCGAGCTCCAGGCGGAGCGAGACGACCGGCCTCTCGCGAGTGACGGTGACGGTCGGG
>JBKPDU010000114.1:0-23140 GCA_046728055.1 Actinomycetota bacterium
TGGATCCTGGGGATCGCCCTCGTCGCCATCTCGAACGTCATGGGGGGCGTGAACATCCTGGCCACGGTGTTCCTCATGCGGGCCCCCGGCATGACCATGTGGCGCCTTCCCATCTTCACGTGGGACATGGTGGTGACCGTCATCCTGGGACTGGTGGCGTTCCCTCCAGCCGTCGCGGGCTTTGCCTTACTGCTCATCGACCGCCGCTTGGACGGGCACGTGTTCGACCCATTGGGCGGCGGCGACCCCGCCCTGTATCAACACCTGTTCTGGTTCCTCGGCCACCCGGAGGTGTACATCCTCATCCTGCCGTTCTTCGGCGTCATCACCGAGGTGATCCCGGTCTTCTCCCGGAAGCCGCTGTTCGGCTATCTCGGGCTCGTGCTGGCAACGATCGCCATCGGAGCGCTGTCGATGGGCGTGTGGGCGCATCACATGTTCACCACCGGGGTGGTCAGCAACCCGTTCTTCTCCGCCATGTCCCTGCTGATCGCCGTCCCGACCGGCATCAAGTTCTTCGCCTGGACCGGCACAATGTGGAGAGGGAAGATCCACTTCTCCGTGCCGATGCTGTTCGCCCTGGGCTTCTTGTTGAACTTCCTGATCGGCGGGGTGACCGGGGTGATGCTCGCGTCGGCCCCCATCGACTTCCACATGAACGACTCGTACTTCCTGGTTGCGCACTTCCATTACACGATCATGGGTGGGTCCGTCTTCGCCATCTTCGCCGGGATCTACTTCTGGTTCCCCAAGATGACGGGAGCCATGCTCCGCGAGCGGCTGGGTCGGATAGTGGCGGTGCTCCTGTTCGTGGGGTTCAACCTGACGTTCTGGCCGATGTTCGTCCTGGGCCTTCGGGGCTTGCCCCGCCGATACGTGAGCTACGCAACGGACATCGGATTCGACGCGCCGAACCTCGTCTCCACGATCGGCTATGCCGTGATGTTCGCAGGCGTGGTCGTGTTCCTCGTCGACGTGGTCCTGTCGCTCCGACGGCGGGTTCCGGCGGGGGACGATCCGTGGGGCGGCTACTCGCTCGAGTGGGTCACCACCTCGCCCCCGCCCGAGTACAATTTCGACGCCCTCCCGCCGATCCGTTCGGAACGTCCGGCCTTCGACCTGCGCCATCCGGAGCTCGCGCCGTGAGGACGGCCGGGTGGATGATGTTCGCGCTCTTTGCCTACGGGATAGTCGTCGGCACGATCTACTGGTTCGTCACGTACGAACCTGCCGGGACGGTGCTGCTGTGGTCGTTCTCGCTGATGCCCGTCATCGTGGCCGGCTATCTGGTTCGGCACGGGAGCGTCCGGGCTGAGACCCTGGAGGATGATCCTGAGGCCACGCCCGAGAAAGCGGCCGGCCAGGAGCTCGGCACGTTCCCCTCCGCCAGCACGTGGCCGGTCGTCCTGGTCCTCGGATCGATCGCGGTCGGGGCCGGCCTCGTGTACGGCCTGCTCCTGCTGCCCGTTGGGCTCGGGGTGATGCTCCTGGCTGTGCTGGGGCTCATGCGGGAGAGCCGAGGCTAGCCGGTGCCGACCCGAACAGCGACTGACACAGAGCGAGGGCTGCGACGCGCGCCAATCTGCTGGCCCGCCTGGATTCGAACCAGGACTAACTGATCCAGAGTCAGTCGGGCTACCGTTACCCCACGGGCCAAACGTCGCCCGGCCGTCGGGGGCCGGGCCGTTCGATGCTATCAGGCAGCCCCGCCCGCCAAGGGAGGGTCACCGCCGAAATCGCCGTTCTTCACGATCGAGCAGGCCAACGAATGCAATCGCGGGGACAACCGTGGAGATCGCGGCCCGCCTCATTGCAGCAACGGCCCATGGCCTTTTAAGGAATTGACCAGCCACCCCCAACATCGTTACGTTGCAAACATCGGCCTGGGGAAGGGCGGGTCTCATGAACAAGAACGGCCTCATCGCGGAGATCGCGAAGCGGACCGGATCGAGCAAGGCGGACATCGGCCGCACGATCGACGCGGAGATCAGAGTGATCCGGGAGACGGTGTCCAAGGGCGAACGCGTCTCACTCGTGGGGTTCGGAACGTTCGAGCGCAAACGCAGGAACCGCCGGGTGGCTCGCAACCCCCGCAAGCCCGCCACGCCCATCGTCGTCCCCGCCAGGGACCTCCCGTGGTTCATCCCCGGGAAGGAGTTCAAGGAGATGGTGGCCCGCCGCCGCCGAACGGTGGCCCGGTCGCCTAGTCGAAGGTGACGATCCGCAGCGTTCGGGCGACCTTCCGCCCACCCTCCTCGGCCACGTCGAACTTCACCCGTTGCCCGATCCGTAGATAGCGGATCCCCGCTCCCTCCACCGAGGTCGGGTCGATGTGGACCTCGATGCGGTCGTCGGTCAACAGGGTTCCGGTCCGTTCGTCGTCGTCGAAGTCCCTGATCGTTCCCTGCGCCACGCCCTCCCCCTAGCCCTGCGCGGTCAACCGTTCCCGAAGGTCCATCTCTAGGCAGACCTGGCGGGCGCGACCTCGCCTCCCCGTCGCGAGCAGCGTGAGGATATCCGACGGAAGGTCGAGGTCGAACGACAGCTCCCGGCGCTCCACGACGGCGGCCGGGAGGCCGCGGGCCTCGGCCTGGTCGAGGTGCCGCCGGAACGACTGCGGGCCGAACCGAGCCGGGATGGCTCTCGGCGGCCGACGGAGCAGGAAGTTGGTCCCCGCGCCGTCGTGGGAAGGGGCCAGGACCACGGGCCCCAGCGTCCGCAGCGCCGCCGTCAGGGCCTCGGTCGTGATCAGCGGGAGGTCGCCCGGCAGCACCGCGAGCGCATCGACCTCGCGCTCCGCGGCTAGGCGCTCCACCTGGCGGATCGCCGATGCGAGTGGGGGCTTGTCCTCCGGAACCGATGTCGCGCCGCGGCGCACGGCGATCTCCAGCACCACCTCGTCCGGGGAGACCACCCACGTCTGCCACCCCGTCGCCGCCTGAGCTGCATCGAGGACGTCCTCCATCATGGCCAGGGTCAGGGCCCCACGCTCGAGCGGGGTGAGCTCCGAGGCGACTCGTCGCTTGGCGCCCGCGAGCGATTTCACCGGTACGGCGATGACGCGCACCGGCCAAGGCTATCGCGAGGGCTGGATCGTGGCCGGTGGATACAATCCGGCCACGGAGAGGAGGGCCTCCTGGAACCGTGGTTCCGCGCGGCCAAGGCCGTCGCGCTTCCCCCGTTGAAGTTGTGGTTCAACTGGCGGATGGAGGGCGTCGATCGGGTGCCGCGCGCGGGCCCCATCATCATCGCCGGCAACCATCTGTCGTATCTCGATCCCCTGGCCCATGGGTACTTCGTGGTGCAGGCGGGTAGGCGCCCCAGGTTCCTGGCCAAGGCGGAACTGTTCGACAACCCGCTTCTTCGCGTGGTGCTGCTGGGAGCGGGGCAGATCCCCGTTCGGCGCGGTACCGGGGATCAGACGCCGCTCGAGGACGCGGCGCGAGCCATCGACCGGGGCGAGGTGGTGGTGATCTATCCAGAGGGAACGAGCGTGACCGAGAACCCCGACCTGTCTCCCATGCGGGGCAAGACCGGGGCGATCCGGCTGTCGATCAGGACCGGGGCCCCCATCCTGCCCGTGGCAACGTGGGGCGGTCAGTACGTGTGGCGCAAGGGCCGCCGAAAGGACCTCGCGTTCGGCCGCCCCATCTGGCTGAAGGCCGGACAGCCCGTCGACCCAGCGGCAGTCGTGGAGGAAAGGGAGCAGGACCCGGAACTCGTGCGAGGGCTCACCGACGAGCTCATGGGCCGCCTCGCGATCTTGGTGGACGATCTCCGTTCCCGCTACCCCAAGCGATGGTCGTGAGGCTACGCTGACCACATGAAGAAGGAGCGCCGGCCGGGGTTCAGCACGCGGGCCATCCACGTCCAACCACCTCCGATGGACCAGGGGACCCCGAGCGTTCCGATCTTCCAGACCTCCACGTTCCGGTTCGACACCTCGGAGGACTATGCCGAGACCATCAGCTTCCGCCGCCAGGGGTACACGTACACCAGGGGATACGGCAATCCCACGCTGCTCGCGTTCGAACGAGCGGTCGCCGACCTGGAGGGAACCGAGGCGGGCTTCTCGTTCGCGTCGGGCATGGCGGCGGTCCATACCCTGGTCACGTCCCTCGCCCGAGCCGACGACCGGATCGTCGCCAGCAACGAGCTGTACGGGGGGAGCTTCTCGCTGTTCACGAAGGTGCTCCCGCGATACGGGATCGAGGTGACGTTCGTCAACCCGCACGATCTCGACGCGGTCGCAGCGGCGCTCCCGGGATCTGTGCTCTTCTACGTGGAGACCATCGCGAACCCCACCGCGACCGTGGCGGACCTCGAAGCGCTCGGCTCGCTGTGCCGGGCCAGCGGAGTGCCGGCGGCGGTCGACAACACGTTCGCCTCCCCGTACCTGTGCGCCCCGGCCAAGTTCGGGTTCGACCATGTGCTCCACTCGGCCACCAAGTACATCGGGGGCCACCACGACCTCACCGGCGGCGTCGTCGCCACGGCCGAGGACGGGATGCGGCGGCTTCGCGACATGGCCATCGAGACCGGCGGAACGATGGCGCCCCTCGAGGCCTGGCTCGCCCTCCGGGGCCTGATGACGTTGGAGCTTCGGATGGAGCGGCACTCCCGGAGCGCGCAGACGCTCGCCGAGTTCCTCGAGGGGCGGGCAAAGGTGGAGCGGGTGCACTATCCGGGTCTGGCCTCGCATCCCCATCACGAGGTGGCGACGCGGCTCCTGCCCCGAGGGTTCGGGGGAATGCTGGCATTCGAGATCGAGGGCGGCGTGGAGGCGGGGATGCGGTTCTGCGACGCGCTGGAACTCGCGTGGATCGCCACGAGCTTGGGAGGGACGCACACACTCGTGGGGCACGCGGCGTCCACCACGCACCGACAGATGGATCCCGCAGCCCGCCGTGCGGCGGGGATCGCCGACGGCCTGGTCCGGGTGAGCGTGGGTCTGGAAGACGTGGAGGATCTCATCGAGGACTTCGATCGGGCCCTGGAGAAGGCATGAGGAGGCGGATCGCCGTCCTGTTCGGAGGGCGATCCGCCGAGCACGAGGTGTCCGTGGCCTCGGCCGGTTCGGTCATGGACGCCCTGGATCCGGAGCGGTACGAGGTTATCCCCATCGGGGTCACCCGGGAGGGGCGGTGGCAGCTCGTGGCGGGCGGCCCGGCCGCCCTGGCGGCCGGGCCGCCCGACCACCTGCCTCGGGTGACCGACGCGGCGGGTCCGGACGTGGCCCTGGACCAGGAGCCTGGGTCCCAGGCCCTGGTGGCCGAGGACGGGTCCCGGACCCCCTTCGATGTCGTGTTCCCGGTGATCCACGGTCCGTACGGAGAGGACGGCTCGATCCAGGGCTTCCTGGAGGTGGCCGGCGTGCCGTACGTGGGCGCCGGCGTGCTGGCTTCGGCGGTGGGCATGGACAAGGCGATCCAGAAGATCCTGTTCCGGGCGGCCGGGATCCCCGTCGTCGAGCACGAGGTGGTGCACGAGCGCGAGTGGGAGGAGGATCCCGAGGCCGTCGAGGCGGGCGCGGAGCACCTGGGGTATCCGTTGTTCGCCAAGCCCGCCTCGCTGGGTTCGTCGGTCGGTGTGACCAAGGTGCACGGCCGGGCCGACCTCCGGGGCGCGCTGGAGCGCGCGTTTCGATACGGACGCAAGGTCCTGCTGGAGCGGGCGGTGGAAGGTGGACGGGAACTGGAGGTGGCGGTGCTGGGGAACGACGATCCGGTGGCCTCGGTGGCCGGTGAGATCGTGCCCCGACACGAGTTCTACAGCTACGAGGCGAAGTACCTGGACGAGAAGGGAGCCGAGCTGGTGATCCCGGCGGACGTCTCGCCGGAGATCATGGAGGAGACGCAGCGGTTGGCGGTGGCGGCCTTCCTCGCGGTGGACGGCGCCGGCATGGCCCGGGTGGACTTCTTCCTCACGCCGAGCGGAGATGTGCTGATCAACGAGATCAACACGATCCCCGGATTCACGCAGATCTCGATGTACCCCAAACTGTGGGAGGCCTCGGGCCTGTCCTATCCCGAGCTCATCGACCGCCTCGTCGAGTTGGCGGTGGAGCGCCACGAACGGGAACGGAAGAAGGGGACCGGACTCGATCCCTGAGGGGATGTCCCGCTCGCGCCTACAGGTGGACCACCGGGCAGGTGAGCGTTCGCGTGATCCCCTCGACCGACTGGATCTTGGCCACCACGAGCTTGCCCAACTCGTCGACGTTCTTCGCCTCGGCGCGGACGATCACGTCGTAGGGCCCCGTTACATCCTCTGCCTCGGCCACACCCCCGATGTCCCGGACTTCCTTGGCCACTTGGGCCGCCTTGCCCACCTCGGTCTGGATCAGGATGTAGGCCTGGACCACGACTGACCTCCCTGGCTCGCGCGGACTCCCCAGCGTATCGACCGGCCCGATGGCGCGGCAATGCCGGCTGCCGCGGCGGGATAATCGGGATATGGCCAGAGCCAAGAGGAAGAAGAAGCGGTCGAGAGGGACAGGGTTCCTCGAGACGTATCGGTCGATCCGAAAGCCCATGCCACCCCCTGAGAAGGTGATGCAGGACGCAAGGCGCCGGGAGGAGGAGGACCGGGCCCGCCGGGAGATCGAGGAGGCCGAGCGGCGACGCTTCCCTGGGAGCGAGTGATGTTCGAGGATCGGTTGGACGCCGGCGAGCGCCTGGCCAAGGCCCTGCTGGACCTCGCCGGGCACGATGTGGTGGTCCTTGCCATTCCCAGGGGCGGCGTGATCGTCGGGGAGGTGGTCGCCCGACAACTCGGCGCACCACTCGACGTGGTCGTGCCGCGGAAGGTCGGCGCGCCGGGCAACCCGGAGTTGGGGCTCGGGGCCGTCGCCCCGGGGGTGCGCGTCCTGGATGAGCGGATGATCCGGATGCTCGGAGTGTCCCCTCGGTACCTGGAGCAGGAGATCGCCGCCCAGGAACGCGAGATCGAACGCCGCTTGGCGGCGTACCGGGCCGGCAGGGCTCCCGCGGACGTGGCGGGGAAGACGGCCATCGTCGTCGACGACGGGGTGGCCACGGGGGGAACCGCCGTTGCGGCCGTCCAGTGGGCGAAGGGCCAGGGCGCAAGCAAGGTGGTCCTCGCCATCCCGGTCGCCCCCGGCGCTGCGCTCGGCCGGCTCCGAGAGGAGGCCGACCAGGTGGTGACCCTGGCCGCGCCGGAGCCGTTCTTCGCCGTGGGGGAGTGGTACCGGCGGTTCGACCAGGTTTCCGACGAGGAGGTCGTCGGGGCCCTGGCCAGGGCGGCGACGCCCCCCGGATGAACGCCGTCGAGTTCGTGATCGCCGGTGCGCTCGCATTGGGAGGCCTCCGCTCCCTGTGGACGTGGTCGCACCGCCGGTTCGAGGGGGCGCAGGTCGCCGACCACGTGCTCTATGCGTTGTACGTCACCGGTCGCGTGGGGCTGTGGTTCGCATTCGCCGGGCTCTTCCTGATCTATGGGCTCACGAGCGTCGACGGAAAGCCCACGAGTGAACTGACCCGGTTCCGGTGGTACTTCATGGTCCCGATCGGGCTCGCCGTCATCCAGCTCCTCGCCGGGTTCGTCCTGGGTCGGCGCGCTCCTGACTGAGCTCGTCGCGAAACTGTGGCGAACGTGCAGCGTTCGCTCGACGACTCTCGAACTCTCATGCCGTGGGATGCTATGGAGTAACCCATGGCCCGCCTGCTGAGGTCCCGCTCGGCATTCGCCGCAACCGTGCTGTCCGCGGCCATCCTGTTGGCGCTGGGGTGGCTGTCGGTCGGCCGGGCGGCCCCGATGCCCGACCTGCCATCGGTGTCGCCGTCCGCGCTGATCGCATCGACCCTCCATGCGGTGGCGAACCGCACGCCGATCTCCGGAACCGTGACCACCCACGTGGACTTGGGGATCCCTCAACTCCCATCGAGCCTCAGCGATCCGTCCGATCCGGCCGGCGTTCTCCTGGCCGATCAGACGTTCAAGGTGTGGTACGGAGCCGAGGGGATCCGCGTCGCGCAGCTGCTGCCGTTCACCGAACGGGACCTAGTGTCCAACCGGCGAGATGTCTGGTTCTGGGACGCGCAGCGGTTCACGGCATGGCATGACACAGTCGACGAGGCAGCTCCACGGCACGCTCCGTCGTCGGTCGGTGACCTGACCGGGCTGGTCTCGGAGGTCCTGCGCGACCACCGGTCGTACGTCGCGGCCTCGGTAACACACACGCAGGTGGTCGCTGGCCGGGACGCCTATGTGCTTCGCGTTACGCCGGCCGCGGGCGACACCCTGCTCGGGAGGATCGACGTGGCCATCGACGCCGAGACCCGGATGCCCCTTGCACTACGGTTGTTCGCCCGGGGAAGCTCCGCGCCGGTCGTGGAGGTGAAGTACGCGTCGGTCGCGTTCGAGTCGGTGGATGCGGCGATGTTCACGTTCACTCCGCCGCCGGGCGCGGTGGTGAAGCAGGTGAGGGACGTGACCCCCGGGTCTCCCGACGCTTTGGGGCAGCCGCCGGTCCAGGGTGTACGGGTCTTCGGGCAGGGATTCGGGGCGGTCCTCGCGGTTCGCATCTCAGAAGTGCCGCCCGATGTCCGGGGCCTGTTCCCGTACGCGGGTCCCCTCGGCTCGGCCGACCTGGTGAACCGGGGCGATCATTCCTGGCTCGTGGTCGGACTGGTGACCCCCGCCGCCCTCGCGGAGGTGGAGCCGAAGCTGCCGTGACCGTGTTGGTCACGCGCGGGCTGACGAAGCGCTACGACGGCGTGAACGTCGTGGACGGCTTGGACCTTGCGGTGAATCGCGGCGAGCTCTATGGGTTCCTCGGGCCGAACGGCGCCGGCAAGACCACCACGATCCGGATGATCCTGGGGTTGATCTTCCCCTCCAGTGGGGACGTGGAGCTGCTGGGCACGTCGATGTCCCGTCGGGGCCGGGACGACGCGCTTCGACGAGCGGGGGCGATGATCGAGGAGCCCGCGTTCTACCGGTTCCTGTCGGGGCGGCGGAACCTGGAAGCCTTCGCCCGGGCCGGTGGGGACGGAGATGAGGTCCATCGGCGTCTGTCCCACATCGACGACGTCCTGGAACAGGTGGGCCTGTCGACGGCAGCGGACAAGCGAGTGAAGGCTTACAGCCAGGGCATGCGGCAGCGCCTGGGGATCGCCCTGGCGCTCCTCGGCCGGCCGGATCTGCTGGTGCTCGACGAGCCGACGAACGGGCTGGACCCGGCCGGCATGCGCGAGGTCCGGTTGCTGCTGCGGCGTCTGGCCGACGGCGGAACGACAGTGTTCGTGTCGAGCCACCTACTCCCGGAGGTCGAAGCCATGTGCGACCGCGTGGGAGTCCTGTCGCGGGGCCGCCTGGTGGCCGAGGGGCCGCCGGGGAACCTCCGCGGTGGCGCGGAGCACCTCCGGATCGAGGTCGATGATCCCGAACGCGCGGTGGCGATCATTCGGGACCTGGCCGGCGTGGCCCACATCGATGGCGAGGGCCGCGTCCTCCGGGTCCATCTCGACGGCGCGAGGGCCGCCCAGGTGAACGCGGCGCTGGTCTCGGGCGGCGTGGCCGTGGACGCCCTGGTGCCGGAACGGGACACGCTGGAGGACGTCTTCATGTCGCTCGTGGAGGGATCCGATGCTCAGGGTTGAGCTGATCAAGGCGTGGCGACGGTGGCGGACCTACCTGCTCGCCGCTGCCCTCGGCGGCATCCCGGTGCTGATCGTCATCGCCGTCAAGCTGTCGCCGCCGACATCGGCGGCCTCGGAGGACGCGCCGCCGTTCTTGTTCCAGATCCTGCGCAACGGCTTGTTCGCTCCGCTCACCGGCCTGGCGGTCATCCAACCCCTCTTCCTACCGCTCGCCGCCGGGTTGCTCGCCGGCGACAGCGTTGCCGGCGAAGCCCAATCGGGGACGCTTCGTTACCTGTTGGTCAGGCCCGTGGCTCGCGCGCGGTTGGTCCTGGCCAAGTTCGGCGCGGCCATGGTGCTCCTCGGCCTCCTCCTTCTATGGGTGGTTGGATGCGGAGCGTTCTGGGGCGGGGTGGTGTTCGGGTTCGAGCCACTGCCCACGCTCTCGGGAACCACGCTCTCGGTGACCCAAGCGTCCCTTCGGATCCTCGCGGCGGCCGGATACATCCTCCTGGGGGTGTCCGGGGTTGCCGCGATCGGCGTGTGCATCTCCACGCTCACGGACTCGGGGCCGGGGGCCATCGTGGCCACGGTGATCCTCGGCATCGCCAGCGAGGTCGCCGACCAGATCCCGAGCCTCCGGGTCGTCCACCCGTTCCTGCCCACCCACGGGTGGCTTGCCTTCACCGACCTGTTCAGGTTCCCCGTCGAATGGAGCGGCATGCGCGCAGGGGTCCTGGTCTCGATGGCGTACACCGCGGTGTTCCTGACGATCGCCCTGGTGTCGTTCTCGCGCCGCGACGTGGTCGCGTGAGCGGGCTCACCCGGCGACGGCGACGATCTCCTGCGAGAGCTCGGGGAAGCCCATCAGGTGTGCCCGGCGCTCGGCCTTGAACCGGGCGACCATGTCGGCGTACTCGGCCTGCCGTCCCTGCCGTTCATACAGCCGACGGGGTTGGAGCAGCTCCAAGTCGTCGATCTCCGGAACCGCCTCGGCGACGAGGTACCCGAAGTCCGGGTCCTCGGTCCAGGAAATCGTGCTCTCGGCGATCGCCTTCACCACGGCCGATGAGTGCGGGATCAGCACTTTCTTCGATCGTTGGTCGTCCTCTCTACCCCCCACGCGGCCCGTGTTCATGAGGAACACCTCGATGGGGTGGGATGCGAGGAGGTCGAGGATCCGGTTGCCCTGGAGCCCGTGAGGCAAGGGGAAGAACGGATTGGTCCCCGGCACCCGGAGGAACTTGCCTTCCTCGGCCTTGCCTCCGGCCGAGGTGCCGGTGGTCTCGCCGAGCATGAAGTACGCCGCGGCCTGCTCCTGCGACAGCTTGGCCACCGCCGGGATGATGTTCTCGTTCCAGTTCAGGATCAGCAGGCGATCGACCGTGCCGATCGTCCGGGCGTCCCGGAAGCTCCCCAGGTCGTCCATGCCGAACACGGCCCGCCCGTTCTTCGTGTACGAGGTCTCGAAGAAGTTCACCCTGCCCCTCGGGTCCTGGTACACGTTCTCCAGGTAGGCGGTCGGCTGAGTGACCGCGCGGAAGATGTTCGGCTCGAAGTCTGGGTCGAGGCTGAACGTCTTGGCGAAGCACCCGTTCTCCGTTCCGTACACCTTCCCGCCGGGCATCAGGGCCACGAAGTCGTCCTGGACCGGCAACGAGTGGTTCTGGGTGGTGAACGTGGTGGTGGTCTTTCCCGTCCCCGACAGCCCGATGATCAGGAACACCCGCTCGCCGCCGTCCGTGGGGACGACCTTGCACCCGGCGTGGAGGCCCAAGCCGCCCCGGTCGTAGACGATCGTGTTCCACATCCGAAGGCCGCCCTTCTTCGATTCCCCGAAGTAGTCGGAGTTCAGGACCCGTGTCACGCCGTTCTTCAGGTCCACGGCGATGACCCGGTCGTCCGGGTACCCGGGCGCGGTCAGATTCGGCGTGTAGATGACCTCGACGTCCGGCTCACCGCCGTCTCCGGCGAAGTACAGCTTCTGCTGCATGCCGGCGATGTTCGCGTTGGCCTTCTCGATCGTCAGGCGAGCCGGCGTGCGGAAGCCGTCGTCGTTGCCGATGGCGCCGTCGATCACCACCACGTCCTGGTTGGCCAGATAGGCGTCCTGCATCGAGGCGATGCGCTCGTACTCGACGCGTGTCATGGTCTTGCCGCTGGCCGAGAACGGATCGTCCGTGACCACGAACGTGCTGCCGGCAGAGCGGGAGGTCACCCGGGTCTGCACGTTCACGTTGCCGAACCCGGTGATCCGGCACTGCGGCATCTCCTCGGTGAATCCCCGAAGCTCCTCGGGCGAGGGGTTCTGGTGCACGGTTCGCGCCTCGACCAGCAACGCCTACTCCTTCGGCCACTCGACGAACGGCGGCCCGGACGGGGCCGCGTGCCTGATGAGAGGCTAGATTCTACCCGAGGAGCTTGCCCGCCCGATCGCCGTGGGCGCGAGTGATGCGCGAGCCGGGACCGATGCCATGGAGCTGACCGAGGACGAGCTGGTCGAGGCCATCCGCAAGGTGCTCTCCGGGGAGCTCCCCGGCGTCCAGGTGGGGATCGGTGACGACGCCGCGGTGGTGGCATCTGGGACCGGTTCCACGGTTCTCACGACGGACATGTTGATCGAGGGCGTGCACTTCGAGCGCTCATCGGTCTCGCCCAGGGATCTGGGGGCCAAGTCGATCGTGGTGAACGTGTCCGACATCGCGGCCATGGCCGCCAGTCCGCGGTACGCGATGGTGTCGCTCGGGATCTCCGCCGAGGTCGACGCCGCGTGGGTGATGGAGCTCTTCGGCGGGATGCGGGCCGCGTGCGACGAGTACGCGCTGGGGCTCGTGGGCGGCGACACCAACCGCGCCGACGTCATCGTCATCGCCGTCTCCGTGATCGGCGAGGTCGTGAAAGGGCATGCCGTCACCCGCTCGGGAGCTCGGCCCGGCGACATCGTGGTGGTTACCGGATCGCTCGGTGCGGCTGCGGGGGGGTTCCTACTCTCCCGGCTCGACCCCCCGAAGCTGCTGCAGGCGCTGGCCGAGCCATGGGGCCGGGAG
Organism: Actinomycetota bacterium; assembly: GCA_046728055.1. Classification (GTDB taxonomy): domain Bacteria; phylum Actinomycetota; class UBA4738; order UBA4738; family HRBIN12; genus AC-69. Next base: position 12,650 of record JBKPDU010000114.1, read on the forward strand.
CTCCTGGACGCCCAAGCCCGACCGGTAGCCAGGGTGGGCGAGGGGCTGACCCTGGCTCGGGCCGGGGTGACGGCCATGATGGACATGTCTGACGGGCTGGCCCTGGATCTGTCCCGTTTGTGCGCGGCGAGCGGGGTGGGCTCCCGGCTGGAGCTGCCTCGCGTCCCGGTGGCCCAGCCGCTGCGCCTCGCCGCGGAGTTCCTGGAGGTCGATCCCCAGGAACTCGCGCTTGCGGGCGGAGAGGACTACGAGCTGCTCGCCACCATCGACCTGACGAACCTTCCTCGAGCACGGGCCGATCTGCGCGAGCGGTTCGGAGTGACGCTCACCGACGTCGGCGTCATCATCGATGACGGGCTCATCACAGTGGACGCCGACGGCCGGGAGTCACCGCTCCAGCCAAGAGGATGGGATCACTTTGCCACCGGGTGACCGAGTGCTGCCTCGAGCCCTGACGATCGCCGGGTCGGACTCCGGTGGCGGGGCCGGGATCCAGGCCGACCTGAAGACGTTCGCCGCCCTCGGTGTGTACGGGATGTCCGCCATCACCGCGGTCACCGTTCAGAACACGAAGGGGGTGAGCGGCTACGAGGAGCTGTCGCCACAAACCGTGGCGGACCAGATCCGGGCGGTGGTCACCGACATCGGCGTCGACGCCACAAAGACCGGGATGCTCGCGTCGGCGGCCATCGTGGAGGCCGTTGCCGACGCGGTGGCCGAGACTCGGGTACGGAACCTGGTGGTCGACCCGGTGTTCATGTCCAAGCACGGACATCCCCTGCTCGCGGACGATGCCGTGGACGCCCTTCGGGAACGCATCCTGCCCCTGGCCGTCCTGGTCACGCCGAACCTTCCTGAGGCGACCGGCCTCGCGGGCTTCCGGGTGGACTCCGCGGCAACGATGACAGAGGCGGCCGAGGCCATCCGCTCGTTCGGGCCTCGGGCCGTGCTGGTGAAGGGAGGGCACCTCACCGACGAGCGATCCGACGACCTGTACTTCGACGGGACCCGACTTGTCTGGGTGGAGGCCGAGCGCATCGATACGCCGAACACGCACGGGACCGGGTGCGTTCTCTCGTCGGCGATCGCGGCCCACATCGCCCTGGGGGATGACCTGCTGACCTCGGTGCGCAAGGGGAAGGCCTTCGTCACCCAGGCCATCGGCCACAGCCTGGCCATCGGTCAGGGGATCGGGCCGGTCGATCCGCTGTGGGAGACACGGGCACCGTGGAGTGCCCAAGAGGCCGGGTCACGACCGATCGGGTCTCGACTGGCCGGAGACGAACCGGACGGAGACGAACCGGCCGGGCCCTAACCGGCCGGGCCCTAACCGGCCGGGCCCTAACCGGCCCGCTGGACCTTTCCTGCCTTCAGGCAGCTGGTGCAGGCGTAGATCCGTTTGGGGGAGCCGTTCACCAGGGCCCGGACCCGCTGAACGTTCGGATCGAACCTGCGGTTGGTCCGGTGATGGGAGTGGGACACTCGCTTGCCGAAGAACGGCTTCTTCCCACAGACCTCGCAGACTGCTGCCATGGCGCGTGCCAGCGTAACAGACCCCTGGTACGTGCCCGGCGATCAGTCGGCCGTGGGAAGGATGCGATCGATCCCCATCGTCAGGGTCTCGGCCGTCAGCGGTCCCTGCCACGTCATCGCGATGCGGCCTTTGGCGTCGTAGAACACCGTGTCGGGTTGCCCCACGAATCCCAGGCCGTCTCGGATCGCGGCCGTGGGGTCGAAGACGCTCGGGTAGGACCACCCCTGCTCCGCCATGAACGCCCTCGCGGCAGCCCGTGTGTCCAGGATGTCCACGCCCAGGAACTGGACCCGGGCCCCGTAGGACCGAGATGCCGACGCCAGGTCGGGAGCCTCGGCCCGGCACGGCCCGCACCACGCCGCCCAGATGTTCACGACCACGGGGGTCCCCTTCAGCTGGTCGAGGAGGCGCTGGAACGTCGCGAAGTCGAATTCGGGAAGGGCGGACGCGTCGGTCGGAAGGAGCGGGGCCTGCGCTGCGTTGCGCGCCGGAACCGGCGTCCGCTGCTCCTCCTGTGCATCCGGGCCGAGACTGGTGCATGCGCCGGCCGCCATCGCCATGACGAGGCACGCGACGGCCATCCGGGAGAGCCGCATGAGGTGCATGGTAGAACCACGGTGTGGGTTCCGCGCCGCCTACCGGAACGAACGGCTCGTCGTGACGCTCACGCTCTCATCGCCGATCGGCGCCATCGACCGTGCACTGGCGATGCGCCGGGCGGGGTTCCGGCACAAGGGCCCACCGGCCGGCGACGTCCTGGCCGATGCAATGGACATCCGCACGGTTCGAGATCTGCTCCATCACTATCCACGCCGGTACATCGACCGATCGCAGGTTGCCACGATCCGCGAGCTTCGAGTGGGGCAGGAGGGATCGGTCATCGCCCGGGTGAAATCGACGTCGAAGCGCCAGACCCGTCGGCGACAGAGCATGGTGACGGTCTCCCTGTACGACGGCTCGGGCTACCTCGACGTCACGTTCTTCAACCAGCCGTGGGCGGCGACGCTGTACAAGCCGGGACAGGAGCTCGCCGTGTCCGGCACGGTCACCAGGTACCGAGGCAAGCTGCAAATGGCGAACTTCGAGGTCGAGATCCTGCGGGGCGCAGAGGCGGACATGGTGCATACGGGCCGGATCACACCGGTCCATCGGGCCACCGAGGGCGTGACCACGCGGACCATCCGCGAGCTCGTGTTCCGTGCGCTGGAGCGCCTCCGGACGATCCCCGACCCGCTCCCGAACGACATCGTCGCGGCCGAGTCCCTCTGGGCATTCGACCCGGCCATCCGGGCCATCCACTTCCCCGAGTCACAGGAGGATCTGTCAAGGGCCCGCGAGCGGCTGAAGTTCGACGAGCTGTTCACACTGGAACTCGGGGTGGCGTTCCGCAAGCACCGGGTGGAGGCGGGTCAGCGAGGCGTGGCGCACGTGACGAGGGGTCCGCTCGTGGAGCGGCTGTTGGCGACCGTGCCGTTCGAGCCCACGGGCGCCCAGCGCCGTGCCATGCAACAGGTGGGGGAGGCGATGGCGCGCCCCCGACCCATGAACGCGCTCCTCCAGGGCGACGTGGGTTCGGGCAAGACCCTGGTGGCCGTGTATGCGGCCCTGGTGGCGATCCAGTCGGGCCATCAGGCGGCGATCATGGCCCCCACCGAAGTCCTTGCCGGGCAGCATCTGCGGTCGGTTGCCGAGTTGCTGGCGCCGCTCGGCGCGGTCCCCGGCCTGAAGCGAGCCGATGGACCTTCCGACGGGCAGGCATCGCTGCTCGACCCCGAGATATCCACTGGGGAGCCGGACGTCACCTTCGCGCTGTTGTCGGCGTCGGTCACCGGCAGGGACCGGACTCGGATCCTGGAAGGCATCGCCCGCGGAGACGTCGACTTTGTCATCGGCACCCACGCGCTGGTCCAAGAGGGCGTCTCGTTCCGGGATCTGTCCCTCGCCGTGATCGACGAGCAGCACCGGTTCGGCGTGCATCAGCGGATGGCCCTCAAGGGCAAGGGCGGTTCCCCGGACGTGCTGATCATGACGGCCACTCCGATCCCGCGGACACTCGCGCTCACGTACTACGGCGACCTCGACGTCGTCGTCCTGGACGAGATGCCCTCGGGCCGCCAGCCCGTGGAGACCCGCATCGCCAGGACCGTCGCCGAGCGCACGGCCGCATACGACCTGGTGCGCCGGGAGGTGGAGGCCGGCCGGCAGACCTTCGTCGTGTGCGCGGCGATCGACGAAGCCAACCGGGCCGAGGTCCGGGCCGCCGAGAAGGAGGCAGAGCGGCTGGCCACCCGGGTGTTCCCGGACCTCTCCGTGGAGGTCCTGCACGGGCGGCTCCGGCCGGTGGAGAAGGATCGGGTGATGGAGGAGTTCCGCGCGGGCAAGCATCACCTCCTGATCTCCACCACCGTGATCGAGGTCGGCGTCGACGTGCCCAACGCAACCGTGATGTTGGTCGAGAACGCCGAGCGCTTCGGCCTGGCTCAGCTGCACCAGCTGCGGGGACGCATCGGGCGCGGCGAGCACCATTCGACCTGTGTCCTGTTCGACGAGAGCACCACGGAGAACGACGAGGCCCGGGGGCGGCTGGAGGCCATGGTTCGGACCACGGACGGGTTCGAGCTGGCCGATGAGGACCTGCGGCTCCGGGGTGAGGGCACGCTGTTCGACGTTCGGCAATCTGGGCTCCCCGACCTGACGCTGGTTCGCCTCGCCGATGACCTGGACCTGGTGAGACGAGCGCGGGCCCGGGCGTTCGCCGTCATCGACGAGGATCCCGACCTGGAGGCTCGTCCGAGGCTCCTGGACGAACTACGGACCAGGTTCGCCCGCTCGATCGACTGGCTCTTCCATCCATAGGGCAGCATGCGCATCATCTCGGGGACCGCGAAGGGCGTTCGCCTCGCCCCCGTGCCGAGGGGCGTTCGCCCGGTCTCCGACATGGCCAGGGAAGGCCTGTTCTCCAGCATCGCCGCCGACGTGCCGGGAGCCGTGGTCCTCGACCTGTACGCCGGGACGGGTGCCCTGGGCATCGAGGCGATGTCGCGGGGGGCCGAACGGGCGACCTTCGTCGATCGAAGCCGGCCGGCGCAGGCCACCATCCGTCGGAACCTGGACCTGACGGCGCTGGCCGACCGGGCGGAGGTGATCCTCTCGCCCGTCGCGAGGTTCCTCACCAGACACGACCGGTCCGCGGGACCGTTCGACCTCGTCCTGGTCGATCCTCCCTACGAGGCGCCCGGGCCGGAGGTGGACGCCGTGCTCGCCGACTTGGGATCGGGGTGGCTCCCGGGGCAGGGGTGGACGGTGGTCCTGACCCGCCCGGCCGGGAGTTCCATGCCTGTCATTCCGGTACACTGGCACGTCGCGAGGCGCCTGGAGTACGGCGACACCCTCGTCCTGGTCTACCGGGAGGACTGACTTGGGGCTGACCGCCGTGTGCCCGGGGACGTTCGATCCGGTGACCAACGGTCATCTCGACATCATCGAACGGGCGGGCACGCACTTCGACACGGTGGTGGTCGCGGTGCTGGAGAACCCCGCAAAGCAGCCATTGTTCAGTGTGGAGGAGCGGGTCTCGATGCTCAAGGAGGCAACGAGCGAACTGCGGAACGTGGAGGTCGATCCGTTCTCCGGATTGCTCGTGGACTACGCCCGGGTGCGTGACTCGAGCGTGATCGTTAAAGGTCTGCGGGCGGTGACGGACTTCGAGTACGAGATCCAGATGGCCCAGATGAACCGGAGCCTGTCGGGCGTCGAGACGTTGTTCATGACCACGGCGCCCAACTGGTCGTTCCTATCCTCATCCCTGGTCAAGGAGGTCGCCAGGTACGGAGGCGACGTCTCGGGCCTGGTGCCCCCCTTGGTGGCCGAGCGCCTAGCGGACAAGCTCGGGAGGCCCACCTAGTGGACCTTGCGGCCCGCTTGCAACAGATGGAGGACATGATCAGGGAGGCGAAGTCCATGCCCCTTTCCTCCTCGGCGCTGCTCAACCGGGAGGAGATCCTGGAGTTGGTGACGCAGATGCGAGAGGCCCTGCCCGAGGAGATCAAGCAGGCCCGGTGGGTGGTGAAGGACCGCGAGGACCTCCTGACCAAGGCACGCCGGGAATCACAACGGATCGTGGAGGAAGGGGAGCAGGAGCAGCTCCGGATGGCCACCCGTGAGGAGGTCGTGAAGCGCGCGGAGGCCGAGGCCGAACGGATCCTGGCCGAGGCCCGCGAGGAGGCCCGACGGATGCGCCTGGAGGCCGAGGATTACGTGGACGCCAAGCTGGCCCAGTTCGAGATCGCCCTGCAGCGAAGCAGTGAGGAGCTGACGGCCACCAAGGCCGCGCTGAGCCGCACGCTCGAGCAGGTGGAAGGGGGGCGCGAGCGGTTGCGGGGAGCCCCGCCCGCCCAGCAGGAATTCGGAGCCGAGGAGTTGGAGGAAGAGGAGTGATGGTGATGCGCGCGATCGACGTCCGCGACCTGGTCGCCAGCCCAGGCTGGTCCAAGACGGTGCGCGTGGACGAGGCCGTCGAGGGGTTGCACACGGAGCTCGCGGAGGTCCCGGGGGACCAGCGCCTCTCCGGCGACCTCACGCTGGAGGGCGTGGTCGACGGTGTATACGCGACTGGGACCATCCGGGGCACGATGGCCTTGCGCTGCGCCCGATGCCTGAAGGAATTCACGCAGCCCTTCGACGTCGAGATGCACGAGCTGTTCCCCCTCCGACCTGGTCCGGAGGACGACTATGAGCTCGGAGAGGATCTGACGCTGGACCCGGAGCAGATGGTTCGAGACTCTGTGGTCCTGTCGATGCCGTTCTCTCCGCTGTGCACGCCCGACTGCCTTGGGCTGTGCCCGCGATGCGGTGGCGACCGCAACCTCGGACAGTGCACCTGCACCGAGGAGATGGTCGACCCCCGGTGGGTCGGGCTCGAGCAGCTGTTCCGCGATCCGTAGACGCACGACGGGCGACGAAAGGAAGGACCGATGCCGGTTCCGAAGAGGAGACAGACGCAGGCCCGGGGGGCCAAGCGGCGCGCCAATTGGAAGGCGCAGGCCGCGACGTACTCGACGTGTCCCCAGTGCCATCAACCCAAGCTCCCCCATCGCGTGTGCGCCAATTGCGGGTACTACGGGGGTCGTCAGGCCATCGAGGTCGAGTAGCGGGTCGTGAGGAACGCGTGAGCGCAGCCGGCCCCGACGATCCGACGACCCTCGCCCTGGACCGGGCGCTCGGCGTGCGCTTCGCCGACCCTCACCTCCGCGATCACGCCCTGACCCACCGGTCGTTCGCGTTCGAGCGGGGGCTCGCGTTCAACAACGAACGCCTCGAGTTCCTCGGCGATGCGGTGCTCGGTCTGGTGGTCACCGACGCGGCGTACCGGGAGTTCCCCGACCTCTCCGAGGGCGAGTTGGCCAAACTGCGGGCGGCCATCGTGAACATGGGAGCCCTGGCCGAGGTGGCCCGGGACCTCGGGCTCGGCTCGGTGATCCGCCTGGGCAAGGGGGAGGAGCTCTCCGGGGGAAGGAACAAGTCGAGCATCCTGGCAGATGCGTTGGAGGCGATCCTGGGGGCCGTCTACCTGGATCTCGGGCTGGGGGCCGCGCGCACGATCATCGAGCGGCTGTTCCGCCCGCGCATGGTGGCCTACGTCCGGGGCGAGGGAGAGCGCGACTACAAGACGATCCTCCAGGAACTCGCGTCGCAGGACCTTCGGGCGCTCCCGGAGTACCGCCTCGACGAACGGGGTCCCGATCACCAGAAGGAGTTCACGGCGACGGTCTTCCTGGCCGGGAGGCCCTACGGGACCGGGACCGGCCGGTCCAAGAAGGAGGCGGAGCAGCAGGCCGCCCACGAGGCCTACGTGAAGCTCTCGGAGCGCACCGTGGAGACGGGATCGAAGGGAGCCTAGGTGGAACTTCCGGAGGTCGAGGTGACGCGGCGAGACCTGGAGAAGGACGTCGTCGGGCGCAAGGTCGCCGCGGCAGAGGTCCGACCGTCGAAGAACGCCATGCGGGTCATCCGCCGCCACGGCAGGCGCAAGGAGTTCGCCGACAGGCTGATCGGCCGCAAGGTCCTCAAGTCCGATCGCCGCGGTAAATACATCCTGCTCTCCCTGGACAACGGCGACGTCCTCGTGGTCCATTTCGGCATGAGCGGCCAGTTCGTTCGAGGCAACAAGCGGGTTCCGCTCCAACCCCACACTCACGTGGTGATCACCTTCCAACAGGGGGGCGACCTTCGCTTCGTCGACCCCCGGACGTTCGGCGAGATGTTCGTCACCGCTGGGGACGAGCTTGGGAAGGTGAAGGAGCTCCAGCACATCGCCATCGATCCGCTGGACCACGTGTTCACGTGGCAGTCGTTCGGCGGGCAGATGGCCCAGCGTGAGTCCAAGCTCAAGCAGCTCCTGATGGACCAGAAGTTCATCTCCGGGCTGGGAAACATCTACTCCGACGAGGTGCTGTTCGCTGCAGGGCTGCGGCACGACCGGATGTCGGACACCCTCTCCTCACAGGAGGTGCGTCGTCTCTATCGCTCGCTGCAGGAGGTCCTGCAGGAGGCGATCCGGTACCGGGGCACGACGCTGGACGACGAGGCGTACGTCGACCTGTTCGGCAAGCCCGGTGAGTTCCAACACGAGCTCAAGGTCTACGGCCGCCAGGGCCTGCCGTGCCGTCGCTGCCGGACCCCCATCCAGACCGTGAAGGTGTCCGGCCGGAACGCCTACTTCTGCCCGCAGTGCCAGAGCTGACCCCTGCCCGTCGCCGACGGGCTGACCGCTGGGTCAGCCGACCACCGCGCCCGCCTCGCGCATCCGCTCGATCGCGTGATCTCCGTCGCTGCTGTGGAGGTCGACCGCGCGGATGGCGCCGGCGAGGACGTCGGTCGAGAAGCCCAGACGCCGCGCGTCGATGACCGTCTCGACCACGCAGTAATCGGTGGCCAGCCCGCAGACCGTGACGGCGACGACGCCCCGATCCCGAAGTATCGCCTCCAGCCGGGTGGGAGCCATCTCGCCCGACGTCGGGTCCCGGACGCTGAACCCGGAGTAGCCGTCCTCCCCGCCGGTCCCCTTTCTCACCGATTCGCCCGCTACCTCGAGGTCCGGGTGGAACTCGGCACCCCAGGTGTCCTGCACGCAGTGCACGGGCCAGATCCCTCCGTCCTTCTGGAAGTGGGGGGTGGACGGAGGGTGCCAATCCTGCGTGTAGACCACGAGCGCTCCGGCCGTCCGTGCCGCCCTGACCTGCTCGTTGATGACCGGGACCACCGCCTCCCCGTCCTTCACGTAGAGGCTCCCTTTCGGGTCGGCGAAGTCGTTTTGGACGTCCACGACGATCAGCGCCTTCTCCGGACCGAGTTCCATGGACACGTCTCCTCCGAGAAAGATTCTAGGGATGTGATCGGGCTTCCTGGCCACCCCGGCTCGGGTAAGAATCCCGCGAAGTGAAGCGGGTGCGCGTGGTCGTCACAGGGCGGGTCCAGGGAGTCTTCTTCCGAGCGACCTGCGCAACGTTGGCCAGACGGCGAGGGCTCGCCGGCTTCGTCCGCAATCTCCCGGACGGCAGGGTGGAGGCGGCGTTCGAAGGGATCGACGACGACGTGGACGCGATGGTGGCGTGGTGCGGGGTCGGACCGGGCCACGCCCGCGTGGAGCGGGTCGAGACCACGGCTGAGGAGGTTCTCGGGGACCGCGAATTCCGGGTCGTCGGCTGACCCTGAATCTCCTGGTCAAACCGGGGAAATGGGTGTACAGGCGCTGCTAGCATCGGCCCCCAGACATGTTCCTTCGATCCCTCCAGATCCGAGGCTTCAAGTCCTTCGCCGAGAAGACGGTCCTCGAGTTCGCACCGGGGATCAGCGTCATCGTCGGCCCCAATGGGTCGGGAAAGTCCAACCTGGTCGACGCCATCAGCTGGGTCCTCGGAGAGCAAGGGCCGCGGGCATTGCGTGGCAATCAGATGGCCGACGTCATCTTCGCCGGCAGCCCGCAGCGCCCTGCCCTGGGGATGGCGGAGGTCAAGCTGGTGATCGACAACTCGGCTGGCCTGATTCCGGTGCCCATGAGCGAGATCGAGGTCAGCCGGACGATCTTTCGTAGCGGCGACAGCGAGTACCGGATCGGGGGGCGGGTGTGCCGCCTCATGGATGTGCAGGAGCTGCTGTCGGAGAGCGGGATCGGGCGTGCGCTGCACACCATTGTCAGCCAGGGCCAGCTCGAGGACGTGCTGACGGCCCGGCCCGAGGAGCGCCGCCGGTACATCGAGGAAGCCGCGGGCATCGCCAAGCACCGGCAGCGGCGCGAACGGGCCGAGCGAAAGCTGGCCGGCCTCGAGCAGGACCTGATACGGCTGTCCGACGTCCTGGCCGAGCTCCGGCGCCAGCTGAAGCCGCTGAAACAGCAGGCCGAGATGGCCCACCGCCACGAGGAGCTGACGGCTGAGGCGGACGCTCTGTCCGTGAAGCTCGCCGCGGCCCGCCTCCGAGACCTACTGGCCGAGCGTGATCGCCGTGCCGGAGGATGGGACGAGGGCATGGAGCTGCGGAAGCGGGCTCGGGAGCGACTGGACTCCCTGGACCGGGAGGTGGCGGACGCGGCAGACGCGCGGGCCCGTGCCGTGTGGGCCCTGCAGGAGTCCGAGGTCCTATACCGACAGTCCCAGGAGGAGAGGTCCTCCGCGGAGCGGTCGCTTCGCCTGGCCGTGGAAGCCGAATCCATGGCCCGGACCCAGCTGGCCACCGAGGTCTCCCGGCAGGTCCGCCTGACGACGATGGACGAAGACTGCGCCCGGTTGGAGACCCGGCTGGCCGAGGTGACCCGCGAGCTCGAGGAACGTGAGCGCGAGCTCGAAGAAGCCGAGCGAGGATTCCGTGAAGCCGCCGAGACACGGGGGTTCGTGGAGGAGGAGCGCCGACGGATCTCGGAGGAAGCCGCGGCCCACCGGGCCGAGATGGAAACGCTCAGG
>JBKPDU010000115.1:0-3649 GCA_046728055.1 Actinomycetota bacterium
GAGGCGCCGGTGGAGTATTACGCGCTCATCGAGCGGGCGGAGGCGTAGCTGGATACCCCGGTATGACCGCGAGCCCTTCGCGCTGAGGCGTTCGATGTCGCATGGGGCGGCGGGCCGCAACGGCCCGCCGCCCCTTCTCATCCCCCAAGGCGCGGTTGCTGGATCCTCGAGCGATGCGCTTCAGTACAGGGAACCTGAGAGGGAGGTGGCCCGATGGAGCAAGGAAGGCTGAGCGTCAAGGACCTGGAGAGGCTCGTCCACGAAGACGAGATCGACACCGTCCTGTGCATGTTCACCGACCTCCAGGGCCGGTACATGGGCAAGCGCATCCTGCCGCACTTCTTCCTGGAAGAGGTGCTCGCCGACGAGGGCCTCCACGCCTGTCTGTACCTGCTGGCGATCGACATGGAGATGGAGCCGCTCCCCGGCTATCGGTACGCGAGTTGGGAGACCGGCTACGGAGACTTCAAGCTGATCCCGGACCTGACGACGCTCCGGCTCGTCCCGTGGATCTCCAAGACCGCCATGGTGATCTGCGACATCGCGGACGAGGAAAACGACGAGCCGGTCGAGGTGGCGCCCCGCCAGATCCTCAAGCGCCAGGTGGAGCAGGCGAAACAGGCCGGCTACACGGTGATGGGTGGCTCGGAGCTCGAGTTCTACCTGTTCAAGGAATCGTTCGACGAGGCCGCCGACAAGCGGTACCAGGACCTCCATCCGACATCGAGCTACATCATGGACTACCACATGCTCCAGACCACGAAGGATGAGTGGCTGATCCGCCAGATCAGGAACGGGATGGACGCCGCCGGCGTGCCCGTCGAGTTCTCCAAAGGTGAGTTCGGGAAGGGACAGCACGAGATCAACCTGGTGTACGCAGACGCGCTCGAGACGGCCGACCGCCACGCCCTCTACAAGCACGGGGCGAAGGAGATCGCCGCCTTGAACAATGCCGCGCTGACGTTCATGGCCAAGTGGACGATGGCCGAAGCCGGGTCGTCCTGTCACGTGCACTCCAGCGTGTGGAACGAGGACGGGTCCGAGTCGCTCATGTGGGACGAGGTGGACCCTCACCACATGTCGGAGACCTTCCGGTACTACCTCGGTGGCCTGATGTCGACGGCTCGCGAGATGGCCTGGTTGTTCGCGCCGTTTGTCAACTCCTACAAGCGGTACCAGTTGGGATCATGGGCGCCGACGGCCATCGTATGGAGCCACGACAACCGGACGTGCGGGTTCCGGGTGGTGGGGCATCGCAGGGGCAATCGAGTGGAGAACCGGATCCCCGGCGCCGACGTGAACCCGTATCTGGCCTACGCGGCCACGATCGCCGCAGGACTCCACGGCATCCGCAACAAGATCGAGTGTCCGCCGGTCTTTGAGGGCAACGCCTACGAGGCCAAGGACGTGCCGAGGGTTCCGTCGTCGCTGCACGAGGCCATCGACGCGTTCGGCGAGAGCGAGGTGGCCCGGGAGGCATTCGGGGACTTCGTCTTCGAGCACCTCCTGAACACGGCCCAGCAGGAGCAGATCATCTTCGACAACACCACCGTGACGGACTGGGAGCTGACCCGGTACTTCGAGCGCGGCTGACCCTTCGCGGGAGAGCCACGAGCCGGAGCAGGAGCAAGGGCAGGAGCGGGAGCACAAAGGGGAGCAGCCCAAGGCTGCCGGTACACTCGGAAGTCATGAAGCCGGTGGTCCTGGTGCGCAACGACGCGTTCGAGACGTACGGTCTGGCCGTGCCGTCACTTCGGTCCACCGGCGCCGAACTCATGCTGGTCGACGCGTTCGAGGGAGAGTCGCTCCCCGAGCTCTCCGACGTCGCCGGGGTGGTGATGCTCGGGGGAACGGTGAACGCCGACCAGGTCGATCGACACCCGTTCCTGCTGGAGGACCGATCGCTCACACGGGAGGCCGTGGACGCGGGTGTCCCGTTTCTCGGCGTGTGTTTGGGTGCGCAGATCCTGGCCCGGGCGATGGATCGCCCGGTGATGAAGGCCGACCGGCGCGAGCTGGGCTTCGAGCCCATCCATCCAACGGAAGTCGCGGCCGACGACCACCTGATCTCGACCTTCGACGACGGCGACCGGGTCTTCCAATGGCACCAGGACACGTTCGAGCTTCCGGAGGGGGCGACCCTGCTCGCAACCGGGGAGGACGTGCTGGTACAGGCCTATCGGGTCGGCGATCTCGCATGGGGCATCCAGTTCCACTTCGAGGTCGACGGCGCCGAGCTCGAGCAATGGCTCGACGAGGCCGACGGGCTCATGGATCTCGAGGCCACGTGGGGGAAATCCTCCGAGGACGTCCGCCTGGAGGCCAAGGAACACATGGCAGCCCACGAGCGGCGCGGCCGAGAGGTGTTCCGTCGCTTCGCCGACGTCGTCCGACGAGCGGCTCGGTAGCGGAAAGCGCCAATGAACATCCCTCAGGTCGCGGTGGTCGCGTACCATCTGCGGCCCGGTCGGGTGTCGTTCTGGAACGTCGGGGGGTACGGCGTCCCGGAGAACTACATCGACGCCATCCGGAGGGCCGGCGGGCGCCCGGCGCTCCTCCTTCCGGGTGACGACACCCCGGTCGAGGAGATGCTCGAATCCTTCGACGCGCTGCTCCTGGTGGGTGGAGGAGACGTCGAGCCATCCCGATACGGCCGCCAACCGCACGCCGAGGTCTACGGTCTGGAACCCGATCGCGACGGACTGGAGATGGCGCTCCTACGAGACGCCGACCGGAGGGAGATGCCGACGCTCGCCATCTGCCGGGGCATGCAGGTGATGAACGTGGCCTTCGGCGGGACCTTGATCCAGCATCTGCCCGACCACACCGAGTATCTGGAGCATGGGACCCCCAGCGGCCAGGATCTGGTTCGCCACGACGTCAAGCTGGCTCCCGACAGCCGGATCGCCGAGGCAGCGGGGGCCGAGGTGTTGTCCTGTTCGACCCACCACCATCAGGGAGTAGAGGGACTGGGCGAAGGAGTCTCGGCTTCTGGCTGGTCCGAGGACGGATTGGTCGAGGCCCTCGAGCGCGAAGGGGGATGGATGGTCGGCGTCCAGTGGCACCCCGAGGACGACGCCCAACGCGATACGGCCCAACAGGCAGTATTCGACACGCTGATCGCCAAGGCGGCACGGGGGTGAGTGAGCTTCGGATAGTGCGGGCAGAGGGCGATCCCGCCACACGTGGTCATCGCATCGGCCGTGAGCTTCGCGACCTGATCAACGAGTCGATCGACTACTACGGACGGTACATGTCTCGCCGTGGGGTTTCGACCCAACACCTTCAAGTCCTGCTGACGCCGTACCTCGTGTCGGCCGAGTCGAGCTTCCCTCAGTTCATGGCCGTGCTGAAGGGGATGTCGGCTGGAGCGACGGTGCCATTCCTGGAACTGTTCGCAGTGAACGCGTTCGAGGAGCTCGAGTCGCTCCTGGAGGCACCGGAGGGAGGCACGCCGTTCCTCCGGCGCAAGGAGGGGAGCCTTCCACCAAAGGGACCATGGGATCCGAGGCCGGCTACGAGACCGAGGATCGAGCGGTGCTCCAGCCTCGCCGTGACCGCGCCCGGGGTCACCCTCCTCGGACACAACGAGAACTGGCTGGCGGGGGATCTCGGCAACGTCGCGGTGGTCATCGACGTCCCCGACGAC
>JBKPDU010000116.1:0-35462 GCA_046728055.1 Actinomycetota bacterium
CCGATGGCGTCGCGGTACTCCTTGACAGGCGTCGCGCTGTAGATCACGGAGCCCTTGGCCCCGAGGCCCGCGACGTACGCGGGCAGCCGGTACCGCTCGATGGCGGCGCCGCATCCCTCGGCCAGCGAGCGATGGAGGTCGTTCAGCTGTTCGTACACTTCTTTGGTGAGGACCTCGGTCAGCGCCGCTTTGGAGGCCGCGAGCGTCAGCGGGTTCCCGTTGAACGTGCCCGCCATGTCCATCTCGCTGCTCAGAACCGGCTCGAACAGCTCCCTCGTCGCACCGATCCCCCCGCACGGCAAGCCCCCACCGAGGGCCTTGGCCAGACAGACGATGTCGGGGGTGACCCCGAAGGCCTCGACGGCTCCGCCGTAGGCGATGGTGGCGCCGGTCTTGACCTCGTCGAAGGCCAGGAACGCGCCGTGCCTGTGGAGCAGATCCTTCAGGCCTTGCAGGTAGCCGGGTTCGGGGAGGATGACCCCGCAGTTCATCATGGCCGGCTCCACGATCATCCCCGCGACCTTCCCCTCGTTCTCGACCAGGGCCCGCTCCACCTCCCCCAGATCGTTGAACGGAACCACCCGTACCAGCTCTGCGAAGGCCTGAGGAATCCCTGGCACCTGCGGGAGCGTCACCGGGTGCTCCCGGAGCCCGATGAGCTCGGGGTCGGGGATCACGGAGAACATCAGGGAGTCGTGGTGCCCGTGATAGCTCCCCTCGATCTTGATCAGGAGGTCCCGACCGGTGACCGCCCGCATGAGTCGAACCGCCTCCAGGGTGGCCTCGGTTCCGGAGTTGCAGAACCGCCACAGGGGAAGGCCGAACCGATCCATGAGGTTCTCGCCGACGACGTCGAGGTCCTTCGTCGGCTGGGCGAAGTGCGAGCCTCGACGGATCTGCCGGTTCACCGCTTCGACGATCTTGGGGTGAGCGTGGCCGACCACCATGGCCCCGTAGCCAAGGTGGAAGTCGATGTACTCGTTGCCATCGATGTCCCAGATCCGCGAGCCCTCGCCACGGTCGATGTAGATGGCATGTGGGGGCGAGTCCTGCCAGCTCGAGGCCACCCCGCCGGCCAAGGACCGCTCAACAACCTCGCGGTAGGCGATCGATGCCCGGTGCTTGGGCTCGAGCTTCCCTTCTTCTTGGGCGATCAGGTGATCCAACTTCTCGAGGTCCAGCTCGACGGTCTCTCTCACGGACATCTCGCTCCGAGCCTCCTCTGGTTCGAACCTGATCTGTAGCTGTTTGAACGGCCATTCAAGTCCGATCCCCATGATACCGCTGCGTCAAGGTCGGAAAAGGCCGTTGCTACAATCGCCGGTGAGCGTGGTGGCCGTAGCTCAATCGGTTAGAGCACCAGGTTGTGGTCCTGGGGGTTGGGGGTTCGAGTCCCCTCGGTCACCCCACGATTCACTACAGGCGCTTGGTATATTTCGCCCGCGCGGGCCTCTAGCTCAATCGGATAGAGCAACGGACTCTTAATCCGCAGGTTCCGGGTTCGAGTCCCGGGGGGCCCACCCTCCTACCGCGCGGCTTTGCTCCGTCTGGCCGAGGAACCAGGGCACGTCTGGGGCGAATTTGGGGCGACTCGAATGGGCGGCGCCGTCGTTCCGGACATCGTTGAGGTTCGCACGATACCGAGGGGCGCTCCCGCGAGCCTGGCGCGACACAGTCCAGTCCGTCGGGAAGCCGTGGTTCTGTCGAGGCCCTTGCAGTCGATCAGGCAATAGCCGCCGATCGGCTCCTTGGTCCTCGGAGACTGGCCGTCAGAGCTCAGACCCTTTCCGCCGTGAACTTGGACAACCTTCGCGTCGCTCATCGGGCGCAGACGCGAGCTCGCTCTTGGCAGCCTCGGTCGCTAGTCATCCAGACTTCCCATGGTCAAATTGACGGTCGTTCCCGTCATCCCGCTCGCCTGATCCGAAGCCATGAAGACCGCCGTGTTTGCCATCTCCTCGAGTGTCATGAGCCGTCGTGGGTGGGTCCTGCTCGCGAGCAATTCAAGCCACTGTTCCCACGTCATTCCCGATGCCTTGGCGCGAGGCTCGTAGGCTTCCTTGATCGTGCGTGACTCCGGCAGGCCCTGTGGTCGCAGACCGACCACGCGAATGCCCTGAGGTGCGAGCTCGGCGGATAGATCCCGAGTGAGTGCTTCCTTGGCGGCCTGCGCCGGGCCGTAGCCTCCCACCAACGGGAGGCCAATCCGCGAGTGAAGTGCGGTCACGGTCATGATCACGCCCGATTTGTTCGCGACCATCCGCCGGGCCGCCAGGCGTGCGGTCAGGAAGTACGACCTCGTGTAGGCCGCGATCGGCTGGGAGAACTGCTCGATATCCAGCTCGATCAGAGGGACACCCACAATCTTCGCATTCGGGATGCCGACAGCGTTGAACGAGATATCGACGCGGCCCGCCTTGTCGATCACGGACTGCAGATGCTCGTCCACAGCCCGCTCGTCGAGAGCGTCGACCCCCGCCGCCTCGGCGGATCCGCCGGCGGAAACGACTTCCTTGGTGACAACTTCGACGGGTGCCAGTTGGCGCCCGGTCAGAAACAGCTTGGCCCCCTCAGACCCAAAGGCGCGCGCGACAGCACCGCCGGTCGCGCCAGCGGCTCCGTAGATCACCGCAACCTTGTCCTTCAGCATCATCGCTGGCTCCTTTCGCCATCCGTCGACGCCTGCCAGCGTGCGACCCGTCGACGATGCAGACGCCACGACATCGGGAAAGTGGGCGTCCACCGACCGCCCAGTTCGCTCCTCGGCCGGCGTCTATACACGTGTGGACAAGGAGAGCGGGAGACGTGAGGCTTGGGTGGAGTGGAGACAGCCGACCTGATTACCAGGGCGCGGGCTGGGGACGGGGAGGCGTTCCGAGAGCTGACCGAGCCGTACCGTCGGGAGCTCCAGCTGCACTGCTACCGGATGCTCGGATCCTTCCAGGACGCCGAGGACGCCGTCCAGGACACGCTGCTGACAGCCTGGCAAGGCCTCGCAGGGTTCGAGGGACGCGCCTCGATCCGCACGTGGCTCTACCGGATCGCCACGAACCGGTGCCTCAGCGCGCGTCGCTCGGCCAGCCGACGCCCGGCCAAGGAGTGGGACATCCCCCAGGTTGAACCGCCCGAGCCGACCCGGCTCGGCGAAGTCGTCTGGCTCGAGCCATTCCCGGACACCCTCCTGGAGGGTGCGATCGACGCGCCGCTGGGGCCGGAAGCTCGCTACGAGCAGACCGAATCGATCTCCCTGGCGTTCGTGACCGCACTGCAGGTCCTGCCCCCTCGCCAGCTCGCTGTGCTGATCCTGCGCGACGTCCTCGGATTCCACGCGAACGAGGTGGCCGACATGCTCGACTCGACGGTCGAGTCGGTCAACAGCGCCCTCAAACGGGCCCGCGCCAGTCTGCAGCGCCGGCTTCAGCCGACCGGCGACCGCGAACCGCCTCCCGCTCCCGACTCACCCTCCGAGCAGCAGCTCGTGGCGAAGTTCGTCACCGCGTGGGAGTCCGCCGATCTCGACGCGCTGGTGGCCCTTCTGACGGACGACGTCTTCGTCTCGATGCCACCGATGACCTTCGAATACGAGGGCCGTGACGTCGCGGCCCGCTTCTGCGCCAGCATCTTCCGCTCGAGCCGGAGGTTCGACCTCGTGCCGACGCGAGCCAACGGTCAGCCGGCGTTCGGGGCGTACCTACGCGCCCCAACCGGCATCCGCCACGGGACCGGCCTCTACGTCCTGACCCTCGCCGGCGACCGGATCTGTGCCATGACCCGCTTCGACAACAGCGTGCTCCCATGGTTCGGGCTACCGCGATCGCTCCCGAGCCGATAGCCAGCTATCCGATGCTCTCGGTCGAGAACGCGTACAGGGCCGAGCTAGTCGATGTCGTCGTGGATAGGAGAAGACTCAGGTCAGGAGCAAACCCACCTCATCAAGACCGTCGCCAGGACCCGCTGAGGGCCGGTCGCCGGCATCGAGACCCAGGGCGACGGTTCACCAGGCCGGTCGATCAGACCGGCCCTGCATGGCCAATACTCCCCCGGTGGTAGTCCGCTCCGTCACCACGTCGCGTTGAGGCGAGACCGATCGCGTCCCTGGGTCGATTCCAAGACGCCCGGTCCCGATGAAGTGGGGAATCTCCCTCTGGTCTCCGCGTGGCCCGCTGCGGAACCGACGCGAGTGCGAGCCGCACCGGCTGATAGTTGCACTCACCGAGCGCCGACGCGCTCGCGGCAAGATCGACGGCGAGCTGCTCGGTCGGGATCGGCCCGACGGCTCCATGGAAGTTCGTACAGACGATGATCCACGTATCTCGTTGTGAGCTCATCGTCGATCGCCCTTCCGCAAGCGCCTCTGGACTCGTCAACTCCACAACGACTCCCTAAGGTGTCTCAGTCGCCGCTCCGATGGACCACCCGCGGATCGGCCTGTCGATGCTGAGGACGCTCGTGATCCGCCTTCGCGAGGTCGAGCAGAGGATCGATGCGTAGATGGCATCATGATGGTTGAGTTCGTCCGACAACTGGATTCGGGCGTTGGGAGGATCGATGAGAGAGCCACTGATCTCGATGACCGACATCCCCTCGGAGGGGACGGTGACTGTCGACCTCCTGGGGCGGGAGGTTCTGGTGATGATGCTGAACGGAAGGCCGCGAGCCTACCTCAACGTCTGCATGCATCACGGTGGGCCGCTGTCGCTGGAAGGCGACACGTTCGCCTGTACGTGGCACAACTCTCGGTACGACGCGCGATCGGGTCGCGCGCTTTCGGGCCCGGTTCGGCCGGATGCACGACTGATCATGCTCCCCACACGTGTCGAGGACGGCGTCCTGACCTACGTCTACGAGGAGTGACCGAGCAGACAATCAGCGCGGGAGACTTCATGGAACCCACCAATATCCCGATTGAACGGAACTGGATGCAGGAACTCCCTCCGGACGTCCTCAGGCTTCGGCGGATCACCTTCTTCCGATACTTGACCGATGCCGATCTCTCACGGCTCGCTCGCATCGCCCGTCGCCGCTCGTTTGCGGCCGGAGAGACGATGGTGGAGAAGGGCTCGGACCGGGGCGGGTTGTTCGTGATCCTCTCGGGCGCGGCGGAGGTCGAGACGGGAGCCGCGGTCCACGCGCTCGGACCCGGAGACTTCTTCGGCGAGTTGGCACTGCTTGCCGGGTCGCGCCGAACCGCGACGGTTCGTGCGACGCAACCCGTCGAGGCGATGGTCGTCGAGACGATGGCATTCCGCCCGTTCCTGATCGAGAACCCGAGCGTCGCCGTGACCCTTTTGGAAGGAGTGGCCGACAGGCTGAACGAAGCGCAGGAGCGGCTCGACTCCGACCGGGAGTAGCGGTAAGGCTGCGTCAAGGAAAGCCGACATAGCCCGGGGGCTTCGGCCGAGGCAACGATGCTTTACACAATTGGCCGAGTGAGCCGCGTCTTCAGATGCTCAACGACGTGGAGCGACTAGCGGATCGCTCGCGACGCCAAAACAGTGTCACACGGAAGCCGCCTGGCTCGTCATCTTGTCGAGAGCACATAACCGAGCCAGAGGAGAGCGACTCAAGCCCGTCAGGGAGCACAGGAGAAGAAGTCATGAACGGTTCGACCCGTGTGGATCGCCGACCGAGCAGTCGGATCGGCGATGGGATCTCGACGACGGCCTCACGATCCCCCGACCGGCCGGCCCGAGGCTGGATGCTGAGCCGCCGGCGCCTGGAAGCCATGGATAACAGCGTTCGAGAGAGGCTTGCTCCACTCGGTCCCCGGCTTCTGCAGTTCTCGCTCGGGATCGTCTTCGTCTGGTTCGGCATGCTCAAGGTGGTGAACGCGTCCGCCGTCGGGGGACTCGTGGTCGCCACCGTCCCGTTCGCCGACGCCGCCTGGTTCGTTCCCACCCTTGGCGTGCTCGAAGTGGCGATGGGCCTGGCCTTCGTCAGCGGACGGTTCCTCCGCCTGGTGCTCCCGGTCTTCGCGCTCCACATGGCAGGGACGTTCCTCGTGCTACCGATGCTTCCCGACGTCGCCTTCGAGCAGGACAACCCGCTGATGCTCTCCGTCGTCGGTGAGTTCGTCGTCAAGAACCTCGTCCTGCTCTCGGCCGGCATCGTCGTGTCGTCTGGCGCCAACCGCCCTCGTCCGCGGAACCAAACACCAAGACAGCTGTCGAGACGCGTCGACAGACGAAAGGAGCGAGCCATGACAGGGCGAAGGATGATCGTGTGGATCCTGACGGTGACCGCGCTTTCGCTCGCCGCATCGGCGTGCGGCTCGGACGACCAGGTCGACGTGAGCGCGTTGGCCGAGGGGTCTGCGATCGTCGTCCGCGACTACGAGTTCGAGCCGGCCGCCGCTACAGTGAAGGTCGGCGACACAGTCACGTGGGTCTGGGAAGGCACTGCGCCGCACAACGTCGTGGGCGAGGGCTTCAAGAGCGCCGATCAGAGCTCGGGCACGTTTCGACACACCTTCGATCGCCCCGGCACGTACGAGTACGGATGCACCATCCATCCCGGCATGGACGGCAGCGTGATCGTGACTGAGGCGTCGAAGTGAGCGGAATTGGTGTCGTAGGCCGCCCCAGGGTTGGACCGAGGCCTCAGCTCATCGATGACTTCGATTAGGAGATCCAGTGAGAAGGGCTATCCATCCGCCCCCAGTCCACAGGAAGGGACCTAGTTTCAGGAGTCCGAGTCCAGGGGAGACGCCCCCTGCGGCAAGTGCGGCCGCGCCGGCGTAGAGGAGCCAGATGAGCGAGCTCGGGCTCCGTTCGGCCCTTCCCGATTGAAGACATGAAGAAGCCGGCCGGGAACAGGATCGCCGCGAGCGGCACGCGGCTTCGCGCGAGCACTCCCTGGAATCCGCTCAGATCGGCCGCGTCCGCCAGGACCTGACAAATGAGGGCCGCGATCACCCGCACGCCGGCGTGCGCGTGGCCGGCCCTGGCGAACGCTCTCTGGAACGGCGTCATCGGGACCCGCCCACGGACGACCCGCAGCATGAACGTGCCTCCGTACTCGACCGCCACGATCGCGAGAAGCAAGATCCCCGAAGTCGACCGGGCGTCCTCGGACAGGGGCGAGCTCGCCGCTCACGCAGTACCACTCGCCTCGAGGCGGACCGCCCGGACCTCAGCCTCTCGGGCCTTCCGGAGGAGCAGGATCCCCATGCCCAGTAGCCACAGCGTGATCACCGTGGGGCCGATGATCGTCAGGATCCGGAAGGCCTCCGTCGGCTCGCCGACCGCGGCCTGGATCGTCCCGGCGAAGAGGGACAGGACCCCGCCGGCCGCAGCCACCCACCCCAGCCACCTCGGGTACCCGTCGCCGAGGGCTACCGCAAGGCCGAACAAGATGAACGTTGCCCCGCCGAACACGAAGTTGAAGGCGCTCACGAGCGCGAAGTCGATCGTCTCGTTCGCGTGCACCAGCCCGAGCGCGACGTCTCGCTCCCCGGGCGAGGCGGCCGCCCACTCCTGCGCCAACTGAGGCGCCGCGACGCCCTCCAGGATCACCAGTACGAAGCCGATCGCGGCGCCCGTGACGGCGGCGGCCAGCCCGAAGCGGCCCAGGGCTCCCGGGCGGCCGTGCCGGATCGAGTGACGGATGGCGACGAGGCCGCCAAGCATGAGGGCGATCCCCAGCAGGATCGCCAGGTGAACCGGAACCCAGATCTCGCTCTCGGCGATCACGCGAGCCGCTCCCTCAGGATCGTCGATCGGGGTGGCCGGGTTGATCAGGTTCCCGACCATCCCCAGGAGCGCTCCCGCGATGGCCGCGAGGCCGCCGATCCTGAACACCCGGCGGTCGTCTTCGGACGTTCCCCTCATCCTTCACTCTCCTCCCCCCGCTCTCATGGATAGTCGAGCTATCCATGATGGATATTGATACTATCCACTCGCGATGTCAACCCGGAGGGGTGGATGAGGATCTCGGAACTCAGCAAGGCGTCCGGGGTATCGATCCCAACGATCAAGTTCTACCTGCGTGAGGGCCTGCTGACGCAGGGCAGGCTGGTCGCCGCGAACCACGCCGAGTACGGCCTGGATCATGTCCGGCGGCTTCGCTTGGTCAGGGCGCTATCCGAGGTGGGTGGGATCCCGCTCGCGACGGTCCGCGAGGTCCTCCGGGCCGTGGACGACCCGGACCTCCCCATCCATGATGCCCTCGGAACGGCTCATCGGGCGCTCGGCCCGGACGTCGGGGAGGAGGACGATCCAGCGGTGAGCGATGCCCGCGTGGAGGTAGACCGCTTTCTCGAGGGGCTCGGGTGGGACGTCTCCTCGGGCAGTCCCGGCCGACACGAGCTCGCGGTCGCGCTGGCCACCCTGCGGAGGCTCGGCTGGCCGAACGCCGACGCGCGCCTCTTCACCCGATACGCGAGGGCCGCCGACCGGCTGGCCGCCGCCGAGGTCCGGAGGACTACGCCCACGGGCGTCACACGGGGCGAGACGATGGAACGAGCGGTCATCGGCACGGTGGTGTTCGGGGCGGTGCTCTCGGCGCTCCGCAGGCTCGCTCAGGAGCATCATTCCGCGCTCCGGTTCCGCTCGACGACGGAGCCGTAGGCGGCCCGGCCTGCATCGGCATGGCCGTTTGAACTCGCTGACGGATCCGGAAGTATCCGGGGAGCCAAAGACGGGTCAAAGAAACGGTGCGACTCGCGCCCGAATGGCCGCCCACGCAATCCCGAACGCGCGCTCGCACGCTGCCGGGTGGGTTCCACGACGTGACCCCGAGACGCTGGCGGCCGAGCTGCTCGCCTTCTTGGGAGCCTGAGGCGAGAAGACGTTTTGAGAGCGAATGAGGCGAGAGGCATGGGAACGGTCAGTCAGCAAGGACCGCGTAGAGAAACCAGTCACCTGGAACGCCCTTCAGCTGGTGCGCCCCTCGCTCGTCCAACTCAATCTCAGAACCCGCAATCAGGTCTCGGACCGTTCGAGATACCAGGATCTCGCCTTCCCCCGCGGCGGCCATCACCCGAGCCGCGATGTGGACCGCAATCCCGCTCACATCGACTTCTCTCCTCTCCACCTCTCCGGTGTGGATCCCAGCTCGAATCTCGAGCTCGATACGGCGGAGATCCTGTCGCAGGGCTGCGGCTGCTCGGATCGCGCGTCGAGGGCCGTCGAACGTCGCAAGGATGCCGTCACCTGTTGTCTTGACCACGTGACCGCCGAACGCGGCCGTCACGCGACGCGCTGCGTCGTCGTGAAGCGTGAGGAGCTCCCTCCACCGCTCATCGCCGAGCTCCGTCGCCCGCTGAGTGGAGCGGACGATGTCGGTGAACAGCAGCGTCATGACGGCTCTCGTCGTGTCTGGACCGCGGCGCGTCCCGGTGAGGAACTCCTCGATCGCGTCGAGTGCCAGCTCGGCATGTTCCCATGGCAGGGGCCCGTCGGCTCCAGGGAGCTCAACGAGCTTGGCTCCTTCGATGTGCTGGGCTAGGTACCGCGCGTGCTCCACTCTGAACCACGGATAGTCCACGCGATGCAGGATCAACGTCGGTACCCTGATTGAAGAAAGGACCAATCGGGCATCTGCGTGAATCATCGCGCTCACGTAGGCGCTCACCGCCGTCGGGCCGGCGATGCTCCGAGTGTACCTGGCGAACCAGCGGCGAAAGTACGGATCGGCGGCCTGGCTGGGCACCTGCATCTCGGCCTGTTGCTCGGTTCCCCACGTCGCCTCTATCCGGTCCCGGACCTCTTGAACCCTCTCCGGCGGGGCCCCGATGGGATAGTCGTCGGAGCGCAGCAACCGGGCGGCGGTGTTGGCGAGCACGAGTGCGACCGTGCGGTCGGGCCGCACGGCTGCGAACAACATCGCGGTCGGTCCCGCGTCAAAAATGCCCATCACGGCCGCCTGCTTGGAACCGGCAGCGTTCATCACTGCCGTCAAGTCGTCGATGTACGACTCCCAGGAGGGAAGATCATCAATCGGAAGAGGATCGGACGCGCCGGAGCCTCGACGGTCGAAGAGGATGAGACGTGAGAACGACGCGAGGCGCCGGTTCCACGCAGCGACCATTGGGTCCTCCCACCCGAGATCCACGCTGCCGAAGGTGCCGGCAGTACTCACAAGGTCGAGCGGTCCCTCACCGAGCACCTGGTACGCGACGCGTGCACGATCCACCGATGCGTACTGTGTCTCCGGCTCCATCAGGTCAGGGTAACTCGACCGCCCCGTCGGCTGTGCTGGTCGCTGGGTTGCATCCGACGCGCTCTGTGACCCTGCGGTTCTCTTCCAAGCGGCGGCGCGCTCACACGGTCGGCTTCATCACCATCATGTAGACGATCGCAGCGATGATCACCATCGTGATGATGCCGGTCACGGTCGTGCGCCGGGCCGCCTGTTCGTACGCAGCCTCGTCGCTAGGACCCGCTTCGGCGAGCTCCACCTGCCGCCTGAGCGCTGGTGAGAAGAAGATCCCGCCGAACGCAGCCATCGTCACGTACAGAGCGATGCCCGCAGCGATCCAGAACGTCGTGAATCCTAGATCCGCGTCGAGCACCATAAGGATTCCAGTGAGAGGTGGGACGATGTACGGGGGTTGGCCAATCGAGCTTCGAGCCTGCGGATCCCCTTCAGGACGTATGCCGAGGCGCGAGGCCTCTTCGGTCCAGCACAGCCAGATAATGGTCACCTCGGCGCCGGCCGTCTACCTAACGAACCCACAGGTAGACGAGAATCCTGTCCTCGTAGCGATCAGGCAGCCGGGTCGGCCCGGGCGACGCGATAGAGAGCAGTCGGGCCCGGGAGTCCCTTGAGCTCCGCGTCCTGGATCCGTTCGAACCCGAACGTTCCGTTGCCGGCTGCCTCGACGACCGCTTCGCTCGCCAGGACCTCGCCAGGTCCCGCGGCGTCCGCGATCCGCGACGCGAGGTTCACGGTCTGCCCGAAGACGTCGAGGTCCCGCTCGATCACGGGCCCGGTATGAACCCCGGCGTGCGGTGAGAGCGCACCCTCACCGCTCATCGTCTCCACCAGGTCGAGTGCGGCTTCGACGCCAACCGTGGCGTCGGTCAGCCGCAGCATCGCCCCGTCGCCGAGCAGTTTCACGAGGCGCCCGCCGTGGCGACTCGCGGTGGCGTCGGCGTGGCGCTGGAGCGACGTCGCCGCAGCGACCGCGGACTCGTCGCCACGCTCGCGCGTCAGACGTGTGTACCCGGTGAGGTCGACGAAGACGATCGCGGGCGGCCTCGGCGGCTCGGGGATCGGCGCCAGGCCGCGGGCGGCGAGGAACCGCTCGAACCCCTCGACGATCTGGCTCACGCTGCGCTGCTCCAGGTACCGAGCGCTCAGCCACGTGAACATGTCCGGCGCCAGTCCGGTCACCTTGATGAATGCGACCCGCACGTCATCGGGGAACTCCTCGAGCTCGCCGCGGAGCAGTCGCTCACGTGCCGGCTCCGCGAGCTGCTCGTCCTGGAGGTCCATCCACCCGAGCGTCGCCGCGCGGGTTCCCTGTGCCATCAGCCGGGCCGCTCGGATCAACGAGTCCTCGTCCGGAGCCATCGCCCAGGCGTCGAGGAACCGTTCGAACAAGGCCTCCTCGTCGACGTGGATCGGCGCATTGGGGTCAGGTTTGGGCAGCCCGAGCATTTCGAACACGGCGGGTAGCAGCTCGGCCCTCGGGCCAGCGCTCGCCTCGAACTCGGCGAACGTCCGGCTCGACCGCGGACCTGGCTGATGCGGAAGGTACTCGTCGGTCCGCTGGAATTTGAGCATTCCTTCCGTCGCCGCGCGTTCGACCGATTCTGCCGGGACACCGGAGTCGAGCAGCGCCGACGTCATCCTGACCGCGAGCACGGCCCCGAACGTGAAGCGTCCGTCATCGTCCGGTGTGAGCAGTCCGATCGACGTCATCCACCGGACACGCTCCTCCGGGCACGCGCCCTCCGCCGCGACTTCGGCTGGGGAGTAGGTCCTTGGCACGAGCGCCATCGTAGCCAGCCCTCGGATGAGCCGGCGGACGGCACCGTCACACCGCGGGAGAAGCTGCTCGGCCCCGGTCAGAAACCGGTCACGATGGCCTCTTCAGCCGGTCGGCGATGTGGCGGAACGCCGCGAGCCATGTGTCGTTGTCGACTCCCCAATCGCGACCGTGGCGAACGATGACCGCGTTGGCATCGGGAGCCACGTAGAGGTACTGCCCAAAGTTCCCCAGCGCGTAGAACCGGCCGGGCCGCTCTGTATCGACCCACCAGAAGTACTGATAGTGCTCAGCCGGGTCGGTCACCGTGTCGAGGGCCGTCGCGGCACTTACCCAGTCGCTCGACACGATACGCGTGCCGTTCCACTCGCCCTCGTGAAGGAACAGCTGGCCGAACCGGGCATAGTCGACCGGGGCCGCGTTTAGACCGCTCTCCATCTTCTCGAACCCCGATGCCTCCGAGTCCAGGCTCCAGGTGGCGTCGGCCTCGGCGCCGAGGGGCTGCCAGAGCCTGGTGGCCATGTACTCGGAGACCGACATCGCGGTCGCCCGCTCGAGCACCATCCCCAGCAACAGCGGGTTGTAGTTGTTGTAATGCCACGCCTCCCCCGGCGGGCCCACAATCTGGGTGTCGTCCAGGGCCAGCTCGCGCAAGTCGCCGCCGTAGTAGGTGTTGATGTCGTCCCCCCAGGGCAGCATGGGGAGCTCCTGTTCCTCGTACCGAAGCCCCGAGGACATCGCGAGGAGGTCGCGCAGTGTGATCCGCTCGAACCGTGGATCCCGCTCCGCTAGCTCGGGGAGGTAATCGGTTACGGGATCCGCCACGCTATCGATCAGCCCATCATCGATGGCGATCCCCACTAACGTGGACAGGAACGACTTGGCGACCGAGAACGAGGTCTGCAGGCTCAGGCGGTTGGCACCGTTGAAATAGCGCTCGTAGACCAGGCGGTCCTGGTGGACGACCACGAACGCGAGGCTCTGGGTCTCACGCAGAAACGCGTCGAAGCCCGCGCCCGAACCATGCGCCTGGACGGCCGGTGCCGGGAGGTCGATCTCGGCGCCGGCGGGAAGCGCGCTTACATCCTCACCCGCAGGGATGGTCCGCGCGGGAAAGCGGTACTGGTCGTCCACGTCCGCCTCCATCCACACCATGGCCCGCGCGATGGAGGACCGGTCGACCGACGCCCATGCCCACGCATAGACGGCCGCGACGCCCACGAGGACGACCGCGACGCCCACCGCGAGCCGGCGCAGCCATCGGAACCACCGTCGCCGGGCCCTCGCGGCCGTCCTTCGGTCGCCCCTGAGATCAGGGCGCTTCGTGGCTTGCTTCCCCACTGGCCGTCATCCTCTCGGAGTGTGTGATGCGCTCGGACACTATCAGTGGCTGGACGACTGCGATGTCTTCCGCTACCGGTCGCTTCCAGCGGCAGCCTCGAACCTGGAGATGTCGAACGCAGACAGCACGAGTGCATAGACGCTCAGCAATGCGGTCGTGAAGGACAGCAGGATCGCCCACGTGAGATCCCCCCTGCTCGGGTGGAGCCCACCCAGGGCCCACGGAAGAACGACGATCACGATGACCGCTGCTGTGCCCACCAGCTCATTGACGAGGAGTGCGGTCGAGCGGGTGACTCGTACGACGGCCCGGATCTGACGCAACGTGTCCACGTTCGCGGCCAGCGCCATCACGCTCAGGAGTGCGAAGAGGAGTCGGCTCCACCCTGGCTCCAACACCACGAGGGTCAGGGACAAGAGGAGGGACATAGCGAACAACACCAGGACGATCCTGGTGCCGGCTCGGAAGTACGGGCCAAGGACTCGACCCGACCTGTGCAACCGCTCGAGACCTCTGTCGACGAAGTAGAAGACCCCAACGAGGAAGAGCCCGACCAGCGCCCCGGAGACCTCGGCCATGTTCAGGAGGAACGCATCCGAGACCTCTTGCACGCCGCCAAGCCTACCGATGCCGAGAGCGCCGACGCGTGGCTCGAACCGGCGTCATCTGCCCTATGACGACTGATCCAGCCGGAAGAGGTTCGCCGGGTCGTATCGAACCTTGACCCGAAGTAGCCGATCCACGTGCGGGCCGTAGTACGCATCCGACCACCGGTCGAGATCCGGATCGGTGAAGTTCTGGAACACGCGGGCGGAGCCCCAAGGATGCACCGTTGCCCACCATCGGTCCACCTGGCGCTGCGCGGCCTCCCCCTCGGACCCGGAGGCATCGGCCGCAATGGTGACCGCGTGCTTGAGTTGGAACCGCTCCTCGCGATGCACGAACGCCGTCGCGTCTGGGTCTACGCGGTTGTAGGCGCCGCCCCATGGCATGAAGTCGAGCTCTCGCGACTGCCCCGGGACACGTCCGTGCGAGAAGTGTTCCAACAGGTCCGTGATCGCCCGCGAGGGGAGCGATCGTCTGAAGAACTCCGACTTCACGAAGAGACACATCGGCCCCGAGGGCTGCCCATCCTCGCGCTCGTCCTCTTCGGCACCACCCTCGGTCTCGTCCTGATCGGCCTCGCCGAGCTCGGCCCAGAAGCGCCTCGTCTCCGAGAAGGACAGGTGCTCCAGCGAGGAGGAGACCGGATCGGAGCCCGCCCGCGCCACCAACTCCTCGAACAGACCGGACGCATCGGACGCCGCTCCCAGGAACGCGCCGTACACGTCCACGGACGGGCTCCGATCGACCTCGCCCGTGGCTGTGACCTTCAGGCTCGCGGCGAGCTCGTCGGGCCCGTCCGGCGCCCATGACTGCCAGGCTTCGACGACGTCGGCCGCCCGTGAGAACGGCCAGGCCAGGTGGACGTTCGTCGCGTTCGGAGCCGGGACCGTCCGGAAGATGAGTGACGTCACGACGCCGAAGTTGCCGGCCCCGGCGCCTCGGAGCGCCCAGAACAGGTCCTCGTCGTGGTGCGCGTCGCACTCGAGGATGCGGCCGTCCGCGAGGACGATCTCAGCTCCCACGAGGGAATCCGAGGTGACCCCATACGTCCGGCCGAGGATCCCCAGCCCGCCGCCGAGCGTCAGGCCGGCCACTCCGACTTCGGGGCACGTGCCGGCCGGAATGGCGAGGCCGTGTTCCTGGAGCCGCTCGTACACCTCTCCCAGCCTCGCGCCGGCGCCCACGGTCGCGACACCGCCCGACACGGAAACCGATCGCATGGGTGTCACGTCGATGACGACCCCTCGGGTCGACGAGTGTCCCGCGAAGCTGTGTCCTCCGCTCCGAGCCACGATCTCCAGGTCGTGCCCGCCAGCGAACGAGAGCGCCTCGGCGACGTCCTGCGGATTTGCACACGACACGATGGCCTTGGGCTCAACGTCTTGGTACCGAGCATCGAACGGGCGGGGCGATGCGTCGAACGCCGGCGACCCTGGAAGGGCGACCTGACCCTGGATCACGCGCTCGAGGGCTTCCCAATTGGGCACGTCGGATGCCACCGTACGGAGATCGTGCCATGACTGCCGGTAGAACCATCCCCTTCCGGTTCCTCCGGCACCGATCGCGGCTAGGGATGGAGGTAGCCTGATGACGTTTGACGAGGGTCAGCGGAATGGAGGTGCTGGCATGGGCATGGTCATGGAGCCGCTTCCGCACAAGGGGTTCGTCTGGCACGAGCTGATGACGAGCGACGTCGACGCCGCTGAGCGCTTCTACGCGGAGGTCGTGGGGATCACGATGACGCCACTGGGCGATGGCCCGGACGCCTACCGGATGGCGATGTTCGATGATGCTCCGGTGGGTGGGTTCGTTGGCCCCCGACCCAATGGCTCATCGTGGCCTTCCGGAGGACCTGAGCCACACTGGGTGGCCAGCTTCGGCGTCGAGGACGCCGACGAGGCCGCCCGCAAGACGAAGGAGCTGGGCGGCGACGTCCTATTGGCGTCGGTCGACGTTCCCGGCATGGGTAGGGCAGCGGTGCTGCGGGATCCGCAGGGTGCGGTCTTCGGAGTCTTCGCCTCCTGAGATCGTGGATCGCCCGAGGATGATGGGGACGGACGGGAGCAACGTCCCGAGTCAACTCACGACTCGACCTCGAAGGATGATCCGCGATGGGTGTGTCAGGACGGCCGGCTCGGACACCGGGTCTGCATCGAACGCAACGATATCCGCGGGCGCGCCGTCCTCGATCAAGGGCATCCCGAGGAAGCTCCGCGCGACCCAGGAGGCAGATCCGACGGCGACGTCGGCGGGCGTTCCGGCAGCGATGAGCGCCCCGACCTCCGCCGCGACGTTCCCGAACGGCGGAGAGTCCGTCCCGGCGAGCATCGTCACCCCCGCGTCACTCGCGGCCCGGATCAAGGCGGGATGGCGCTCCGTCCCCTCCTGAAGGAAGCGGCCGGCCGGCTTCGAGAGATCTCGTTCCGGCGCCATCTGTTGGAACGCCATCAATGTCGGCACCAGCGCGATGCCCGAGCCCGCCATCTCGTCGAGCAGCTCGAACGGAAGATGCATCCCGTGCTCGAGTGAGTCGACGCGGGCCGGCAGACGAACGCGAATGTCGAGTGGACGAGGGAGACCTTCGCGGCCCTCGAGTTCTACTTCGCGAACCGCCGGTACCTCAACTACTTCAGCGAGGACGATCTGGGTCAGGCGGCCCGAACGGCTTACGGGCCCAACTACGACTGATGGCTGCGGTCAAGGCGAGGTACGACCCGGACAACGTGTTCCACCTGAACCTGAACGTGGAGCCGGCCACGTAGCACACTTCGATCCAATCGTCGAGGCATCACGTGATCGAGGCGCTAGACCGTCTCGTTGCGCTACCCGTGTCGGGGTCCCCGCGCCACGATGAAGCACAGGACTGCCAGAGTCGCGGCGATCGGCGCCTGGAGGTAGCGCTCCCAATCGCTCCTGGAGGCGAGGTTCATCAGCACACCGAGGCAAAGCAGCCCGAACAGCAACCATGTTCCGACCCGGGAAACCTGGAAGGAGAACGGTGGTACCCGGTATCCTCCGCGACGCAGGACGATCAGGGCCATCAGGGGCCAGAACACGACGGTGACGCCGCTGGCGAGGCGCAGTCCCGTCGACAGGTTCGTGTCGTTGCCACCCCAGGCGGCTCTACCCAACGGTGCGCCGAGTGCGAGCACCAATTCGAAGATCGCCAGGCCTGTAAACCCGATCGCCGCCGCCACCGCCGCCCGTGATCGAGCCGGTGTCTCCGCGTCCGTGCGCATCACGCCTTCGATCGGTGCGACGTTCATCGCCTTCTCCTCTCCTTGCGTCGACGTGATTCGTGATCCGGGCGTTCGAGCTCATCGAGGGCGGCGAGGGCCTCGTCCGCCCAGGCGATCGCGGCCCGGGCCGAGTGTTCCCCGGCGCTCACGGTGAGGAGCCAGTAGGGGCGATCCTGGGCGGTCTCCTCCTCGGGAGGCTCCCGACGGATGGCCTCGAACTGGGCAAGGCGGCGCTCCGCCTCCGCCTTTGCCTCCAGCACCAGGGACCGGCAGGCTTGTGGCCCGAGGTGACGTCCGAAGAACAGGCGGAGCATCAGTCCGTTCCGCGGCGGTACGTGCTGGATGGGTTCGGCCAGGAGCTCCTTCAAGCGAGCTCGCCCGGACTCGGTGAGGGCGAACATGGAAGCGCCTGTCCGGCCCGCATCGAGCCGCCGCACGTCGCCACGTCGCTCCAGATCGGCCAACGTGGGGTAGATCTGGCCGAAGCTCTCGCTCCAGAAGTGCCCCAGCACCTCCCGAATGGCCTCGCGGAGGGCGTACCCGGTCATGGGTACGACGCTCAACCCCCCGAGGACCGCGGTTTCCGTTTGGCTCGACCTTGCCATGGCTGGATTTCCTTCACTCCTGTATATGTTTTAGTTATATCTAGCAGATAGAACTGAGACGTCAAGGTGAGCCACGCGGCCTGAGCTTCGGGACCCGTGTTCCGCCTAGACTTTGGGCAGAGATGCAGTTCGGGGCCTTCACGTTCGGATCGATCGAGATCGACGGCAAGACCTATGACCATGACGTCGTGCTCGATGCAGGGAAGGTCCGGAAGCGCCGGAAGGGGCCGTCCAAGTCGCTCCGGTCTCGCTACGGCCATACTCCGCTGTCACTGGGTGAGGACATCCCTTGGAGCGGCCGGCGACTGGTGGTCGGGAGCGGAGCCGCCGGGGCGCTTCCCGTGATGGAGGATGTCGTCAACGAAGCAAGTCGGCGAGGCATCGAGCTGGTGGTGCTCCCGACCCCCCAGGCTCTTCGGAAGCTGGAGAAGGCGGGGAAGGACACCAACGCGATCCTTCATGTGACCTGCTGAACCGGCCTCGAGGACCCAAAGAGCCCGGCCAGGAGATCACATGTCCACGAGGATCGAGGACTACGCGCTGGTCGGCGACACCCGGACGGCGGCCCTCGTGGCTCGGAATGGGTCGGTCGACTGGCTGTGCCTCCCTCGATTCGACTCGAGCGCGCCCTTCGCCGCGCTCCTCGGCACC
Organism: Actinomycetota bacterium; assembly: GCA_046728055.1. GTDB lineage: Bacteria > Actinomycetota > UBA4738 > UBA4738 > HRBIN12 > AC-69. Next base: position 18,379 of record JBKPDU010000116.1, read on the forward strand.
GCCGACAACGGTCGATTCTCGATCGCCCCGGCTGGGGGCGTGCGACGGATCACTCGGACGTACCGGGGAGACACGTTGATGCTCCAGACGGACTTCGAAACCGAGGACGGGACCATCCGCCTGATCGACTTCATGCCCCCCAGAGTCGACCGCCCGTCGCTCGTTCGGATCGTGCAGGGCCTATCGGGCCGCGTCCCGGTTCACATCGAACTCGTCATTCGGTTCCAGTACGGATCGGAGATCCCCTGGGTCCGGCGGGTGGGCGACGCCCTCGTGGCCGTCGCTGGTCCGGATGGGCTCGCTCTGCACACGCCGGTCGCCACGCACGGCGAGAGGTTCCGCACCATCGCCGACTTCGAGGTCTCGGCTGGCGACCGAGTGCCGTTCACCCTGTCCTGGTTCGCCTCGCACGAGCGCATCCCGAGTAAGCCGAGCCCGTTCGACCTGGAACGCCAGACCGAGGAGTGGTGGAGGGAGTGGGCAGGTCAGTGTTCCTATCGGGGCGAATGGCGAGATTCGGTCGTCCGTTCGCTGATCACGTTGAAGGCCCTCACCGTTCGAACCGACGGGCGGCATAGTCGCTGCGCCGACCACATCGCTGCCGGAGGGGCTCGAGGGCGAGCGCAACTGGGACTACCGATTCTGTTGGCTGCGCGACGCCGCGGCCACGATCGAGGCCTTAACCGCCGGCGGGTACCGGCACGTGGCGTCCGCGTGGTGCGAGTGGCTCCTCCGTGCCATCGGGGGCGAGCCGTCGAAGGCGCAGATCCTCTATGGGGTGGGCGGGGAGCGGGACCTCACCGAACGTGAGCTGCCGTGGCTCCCGGGCTACGAGGGATCCCGTCCGGTGCGGGTGGGGAACGCCGCGACCCAAGAGTTCCAGCTCGACATCTACGGCGAGGTGATGGACGCGCTCCTGCGGGCGAGGGAGGCGGGCGTCCATCTCCCCTCGCACACGTGGGACGTCCAGCTCGTGCTGATGAAGTTCGTCGAGTCGGCGTGGCATCGCCCGGACCAGGGCATGTGGGAGAGTCGGGGACCGGCCCGGCACTTCACCCACTCCAAGGTCATGGCGTGGGCCGCGTTCGACCGGGCCATCCGTATGGCCGAGGACTTCTCATTGAAGGGTCCGGTCGACCGATGGAGGACGGCGGCCGACGAGATCCGTCGTGAGGTCGAGAACGAGGGTTTCAACGATCGGATCGGAGCGTTCGTCCAGTACTACGGGTCCGACCGGCTGGACGCGGCGCTCCTGGAGATCCCGCTGATGGGGTTCCTCCCTGCAACGGACCCTCGGGTTCGGGGAACCGTCGAGGCGATCGAACAGCATCTCATGCGCGACGGACTCGTGTACCGATACGAGCCGGAGGAGTCCGTCGACGGGGTCAAGGGGGAAGAAGGTGCCTTCCTCCCCTGCGCGCTCTGGCTGGCCGACGCACTCCACCTGATTGGACGACACGAGGACGCGCGCAGGATCTTCGAGCGTGTGCTGTCGGTTCGGAACGACGTGGGGCTGTTGTCCGAGGAGTACGACGTGGGGACGGGACAGCTGGTGGGCAACTTCCCACAGGCCCTCTCCCACCTGTGGCTCGTGCTCGTCGCACGGAACCTCTCTGGCTCTGCCTCCAGAGATCCCTAAGGCCCATCGACCAGGCCACCGCCGCGGCTCGAAGAGGAATCGATCCCTCAGATCGCGCGGTCCTCGATCTCCCAGGCGTGGTCGAGCGCGTGCCAGGCGAGCCGGCGGACGAAGTACCGAGGCAACCACCGCACGCCGCCCCGCGGACCGCGGCGCAGGATCTCTCCTCGGACGGACGCCTCGAGCCCTTCGAGGACGGCCTTCCTCGTGCGCTCGATCTCCCCGGACCGGTCGGAGCCGCGATCCTTCCGAAGTTTCCACCCGAGGGCGTTGAGATACGCGCCCTCGGCATCGATCACGTGCATCACGATCCCGTCCAGGCTCCGGCCGCCGCCTCTGGGTCCCTTTGTCAGCTCCTTCCCGGCGGCGCCCTCGACGGCCCGATCGAACGCCCGCCATGTCGCCCTCAGCACGGCCTCGAACCGCCGGAGGTCGGCCGCGGTCACCGGCTCCTGATCCGCAGACGGGGCCGACCCGGGGGCGCCGAAGTCGGTCGTGGCATCCCCCTTCAGCCGCTGCACGACCGTGAACGTCGATGGATCCGTTGGCGCCCGGAACCCGAGCCTGGTCCCCCGAAGGACCAGGGCGTAGCGAGGCGCCGACGCCACAAGAGCTTCCAGAGCTGATCCCTCGTCATCGCCACTCCTGCACCATCCAGGCCAGTCGATCGCGCCCGCGAACGTGCGCTTCTTCCCAACTTCCAGGTACACGACCATCGCACTCGGCGATCGACCCACGGCCCTCACCCCTGGTCTCTCGGTCGTTGTCAAATGGCCGCGAGGGCGATCGCACCGGCGAAACCGGCCACAACGAGCGCGCCGGTCCACAGGCCCTCGACGGCATAGGCCTCGGGGAGAAGGGTATCCGCGAGCATCGCGAGGAGCGCGCCCGCGGCGAACGCCTGCGCCAGCGCCCCTGTACGCCCGCTCTGCGGATCCAGGAGGACGTACCCCGCGGCGGAGCTGATTGCAGACACCAGGACCACGGCCGACCACATCCAAAGCACGCGATCGCGTGGCCACCCCGCGATGCGCAACCCGATCGAGGACGACATGCCCTCGGGAAGGTTGGAGAGGACGATGCCGGCGAGCAGGGGGAGGCTCACCTCGCCGAGGAGCACCGTCAGGCCCAGCACGAACGATTCGGGGATACCGTCGAGGACGGACCCGAGCACGATGGCCAGGGGTGATCCATCCGCCTGGGCACCCGATGGATCCTTCCGCTCGGAGCCGCCCTTACGATCGAGGATCCAGTCACCCAACGTGAAGGAGCCGGCGCCGACCAACACGAGAAGGGACGTCCGGAGGACGGTTGCCGTCTTCAGCGCCTCCTCGACCAGCTCGAAGGAGACGGAGCCGATCAGGACCCCCGAACCGAGGGCCATCACGACGGCGATGACCCCGCGACCGGGCGTGAGCAGATAGGCGATGAGCGCTCCGGCGAGCAGAGCTGACGCCCCGAGAGCGCCCCACCAGAACGCCTCAGCCACAGCGAATACTGACCGGATGCTCGTCCATGTTGAAGCCGTTGAGGATGGCCCGATGCGCCAGTCGCCCCTCCAGCACATTGTTTATCACCCATCGCGGGTGAAGACCCATCACGACGCAGCGCGATTGACTCTGCTGGGAGATTCTCGCCCCAAGCTGTCGAAGGGATCAGGCATGAGAGCATTGCCTCGTTCGAGACGGTCTTTCCTGACACCAGGGCTCGGCATGAGTCATGGCTGAAGGAGAAGACGTCGAGCGGCTCCGCGCGGAACGTGACGCGCTCGAACGCCGCCTCGAGACCCTGGAGGATCGTCCGCGACGTCGGCGCAGGTTCGCGAGGGTCACCTCCACAATCCTCGTCGTACTTGCCGTGCTCGTGTTCGCTGTGGCGATCCCCGGCACGTGGGCGAGGCGGACGCTCCTCAACACGGATCGATACGTCGCGACCGTGGCACCTCTCGCCCAAGACCCGGCGATCCAGGAGTACCTTGCACGAACGTTGACGGAGCAGATGTTCGAGGCGCTCGACGTTCAGGAGCGGCTCTCGGCGTCGCTGGAGGCGCGCGCACCGCGCCTGGTGTTCCTCGCCGGGCCGATCGCCAACGGGGTCGAGGGATTCGTGAAAGACCGACTCCAAGCCATCCTGGCGAGCGAGGCGTTCGCCACCATCTGGGAGCAAGCCAACCGGTTCGTCCACGCACAGCTCATCGCAGCGCTGGAGGGCGGGGGTGAGACGGTTCAGGTGCAGGACGGAGCGGTCGTTCTCAACCTGCTTCCGCTCGTGAACCGGGGTCTCGCGGCCATGACGGCCCTTGTCACGGACCTGGTGGGCCATCCCGTCACGCTGCCGGAGATCAGTGGTGACGAGGTCCCGGTCGAGGCGGTCACACGGCTCGAATCCGCCCTAGCTATCGACCTGCCCGAGCGTTTCGGGACGGTGGTGGTGTACGACTCGGATGAACTCGAAGCCGTTCAGCAGGGTGTGGATCTGGCCAGTCGGGTGATCGTGCTCCTCGCTCTGCTCTTCGTGATCCTGGTCGTCGTCGCTGTCTGGCTCTCGCCGCGGAAGCGCCGAACGTTGTTGCAGCTCGTAACCGCGCTCGCTGTGGTGCTCGTGGTCGAGCGTCGCTTCGCCATCGCCGAAGGGAACGCGGTGGTCGACTCCGCCAAGCCCGAGAACCAGGTGGCCGCGCGCGCGGTGGTCGATCAGGTCCTCGGAAGCCTGCTTCGGTATACGGGGTGGTTCCTCGCGATCGCCGCCATCGTGCTTCTGGTCGCGCTGTTCTCGGGATCCTACCCCTGGGCCCAGCGAACGCGTGGCTGGGTCGCAGATCTCGGACGGGCGACGGCGGGTGCCGTTCGCGGAGGCGAAACGACCGGTGCCGCCGCGTGGGTGACCGCTCACCGGGACGCGTTGATGCTCGGCGGCGCGGTGGTGGCAGGCCTGATCCTGCTTCTTGCGGACGTCTCGCTCGGCGTCTTCGTGGTCCTCGCCGTTGTCCTCGCCGCTTACGAGGTCGTTGTCTACCGTATCGCAAGGGTGGCACCGGCGCCATCCGATGTCTGATCAGACGGCCGAGCAACGGTTCGCCGTCCTCGCCAAGCGAATGACGAAGGCGGCAGGCGTGACCCTGGGGTCGGGCCGGCGTGGGTTCGGGTCCGACGCGCTCCTGGTCGACGGTCGGATCTTCGCCATGGTCCGAGAGGAGTACCTCATCCTCAAGCTGCCGCGAGAGCGAGTGAGCGAGCTGCTGGCAAGCCGGGAGGGAGCCCCGTTCGATGCGGGAAAGGGCCGGCCGATGAAGGAGTGGGTCATGGTCCCGCCGACGAGCGACGCACAGTGGCTGTCGCTGTCGAAGGAGGCCCGGGCGTTCGTCGCCGGCGATGCGAGATGATCCTCGCCGACGGGAAGGGGCTTCCGCGGATAGGAGTCGTGAGATGGACTTCGATCGATACACCATCTCGCTGTTGATCCACCGCTCGGACGCGCCCGACCTCGGCGAGGCCGGGACGGCCGAACTTCAGGACGCGCATTTGAGCCATCTGGCGAATCTGCATGAAGCTGGAGTCCTCCTGGCGGCCGGGCCGCTGTTCGACGAGCGGTACCGAGGGCTCTCGATCTTGAACATCCCGCCGGAGCGCGCCCAGGAGCTCGAGGAGGAGGATCCGGCAGTTCGCGCCGGGCTGTACTCGATCAAGGCCGTCCCCCAGGATGCTTCCCGGCGGCCTCGTCACGTTCTCCCCAGGTCGACTCCCCGTTCCGTTGCAGAGGTAAGCGACGAGTAGCGAACGGATCTCATTCGGTCAGCGGAGGCAGTGGCGATCCTTCGCCGTCGAGGATCGCCTGCAGGGCGGTCGACAAGTTCTCGAGTTCAGTTCGACTCAGGTGCTTCACGAAGTGCTCCCGGATGCCGTTCACGTGAGCGCTGGTAGCCCTTCGTAGGCGGGCCCGGCCCTCGGGTGTGAGCGTCGCGACATAGGCGCGCTTGTCGCCCTCGAAGACGCTGCGCTTCGCCAGGCCCTTGCGCTCCAGTTGATCGATCGCCCGGGTCACCCCACTCGGCGACAGGACGATGCGTGAAGCCAGATCCGACATCCGAAGCCCGCGCGCGCCGGCTCGGCGCAGCCACATCAGGACCTCGAACTGGTTGAGGCTCAGGTCCTGGGCGCTGCTCAATTCCTGGTCCAGCCTGGGGACGATCCGCGCATAGGCATACAGGAATGCCCGCCAGGCTCGAAACTCGAGCGCGGTCAGCCGCCGGGCTCGTGCGCGCTGCGCCATCAACATGGAGTCTATCCCCTTGGGAATAGTTGCTTGCGGTCGCAAGTTCCTAGTCAGGAACGAGCGGCCCATAGCCCACGGGAAAGGATTGAATGACGATGAGTGCTGCAACGGGTGTCGTGGCCCTGATCGGGCGGATCCTGTTCGCCTACTACTTCGGGGCGGTGGCCGGCGTCGGTCATTTCAAGCGGGATCAGGCCATGAGGGCGGCCTCGGGGCAGGCCGGCTTTCCGGTTCCGGCCGTCGCGGGATGGATCGCCGGGTTGTGGCTGGTGGTTGGGGCGCTGTTCGTGCCCTGGGCATCTGGCCCGATCTCGGAGCACTGATGATCGGGGGATTCGTCGTCCCCGCGGCCCTGTTCTTCCATCGCTTCTGGACCCTGGAGGACGAGGCGCAGAAGATGTCGCAGCGACAACTCTTCTATCGGAACCTCATCATCCTGGGAGCGTCGGTCGTGTTCTTCGGAACCTTCGTCGCCCTGGGATCCGAACTGCGGTTCACGATCACACCTCCCCTTTTCGACTTCTAAAGGCGAAGGTGATGGTCCACTCGGGTGGAGCCCCGCGACTCGTGGGAATCAGCGAAAGGGGATGAGGAGCATGCAGCAGCAGGTTGAGGAAAGGGAGCGTGACGCAGTCCTGGTGGAGGACGCCGCGCTGATCCGGATGATGGGCCTGCCGGTTCTGGAGGCGCTCCCGTCCCCGACGGTGCCGTACGAACGGGTCGATCCGTTCATCCTCGTGCACGAAGGGCGGTTCCGCCTCTCCGACCTTGCGGGCAAAGACACGAAGCATCCGCACCGTGGCTTCGACAACGTGTGGTACGTGCTCCAGGGCTCGGCCAGCACCGGTCACAGCACGGGGCCGGGTGGATCCATGGAGCGGGCGCACCTGTCAGAGGGCTCGCTCCTCGCGTTGAGGACGGGACGAGGCGCGTGGCACGCGGAGGCGCTTGGGGCCGACGAGATCGAGGAGGGACAGGGCGACACCGAGTTCCGAAGCCTGCTGTTCTGGGTGAACCTGGCTCGGAAAGACAAGCAGGCCGAACCGAGCGCGGTGGTCCTGCCCAAGGAGAAGATCCCGGTACGGCGGGAGGGCGACGCGTTCATTCGGGTCCTTGTCGGCGATGGCTCTGCCGTGCAGCTGGGGACGCCGGCGCTGATCCTCGACGTCGCACTGCCCGAGGGCGGGGAGGTTACGACGCCGGTGCCGCCTGCGTTCCAGGGCTTCGCCTATGTGCTGGACGGTCAAGGGGCGTTCGGCGGGGGACGACTCCTGGCGAAACCACCCCAACTCGTCCTGATGGGTCCCGGGAGCAGGTTCACGGTCGGCGACGCCGCTCCCGGCACTCGGTTCCTTCTGATGACGGGCCAGCCGTACGGCGAGGTGCCCGTGTTCAACGGGCCGTACGTGGACTAGACTGCCCCAGCGCTCGGGTGATCGGGGGCGGAGCCGCTGGTCGCACGTGGCCAGACGTTCGGTATCCGTTCAACGTTAGTTCTCATCGCGGATGCCGGCGCCCGTCATGCTGTGGGGCGCGGCCCGGGAGGACGATATGCGTGTCCTGCGCCTGTGCTCCGTGTACGAGGTGCCGCCGAAGGCGCTGACCCGAGCCCAAGGCTTCGATGCCATCGGCGGGATGCAGGTCCACACCGCTCGGTTGACGTCAGCGCTCGACGCCCTCGGTGTGGAGCAGACCGTCATCACCGCCTATCGTCCGGGGGCACCACGCGTTGAACGCGTCGGTGTGCGCTCGAAAGTGGTAAGGGTCGGTGCGCGTCTCAGGCACTTCCGCCAGCTGTACGGCCTGGCCTCGGTTCCCCGGGTCCGCGGGCTGAGAGAGCTCGACGTCGTCCACGTTCACCTCGGGGAAGACCTGGCGATCCTTCCACTCGCCCGATGGGCGGCGTCGCGTACGGGCTCGCCGCTCGTGGTGACGCTCCACTGCAGCCTGCGACACACATTGCAGGGCCACGACCTGCGCTCGACGATCCTCCGAACGGTGGGCGGGCCGTCGCAGTCGTGGCTCCTTCGAGGAGCGAGCGTCGTTCTCGTCCTGACCGACCGCCTGGCCGAGCTGCTGATCGGCTCGGGCATCCCGGCAACCCGCGTGCGCGTCGTGCCGATGGGGATCGGCCTCGAGGCCACCGAGCCGCTCCCGAAGCCGGCCTGGATGGACGGACGCAGGTGGGTCGTCTACGTCGGCCGGATTGTCCAGGAGAAGGGCGTGCGCGAGTTGGTCGAGGCCTTCACGGGGCTCTCGGTCGCGGATGCGGGCCTCCTGATCATCGGTGACGGGCCGGATCGAGCGAAGGTGCAGGCCGACGTCGGCCGGTTCGCACCGGCCGACCGGATCCGGTTCATCGGAGCGGTGCCCAACGAGGACGTTCATGGATACCTCCAGCACGCGGCCGTCGTCGTCCTCCCCTCCTGGTACGAGGAACGCGGTCGGGTCCTGCTGGAAGCGATGGCCGTGGGGACCCCGGTCGTTGCGACTCGCACCGGTGGGATCCCCGCCACCGTGCGGGATGGAACGAACGGCCTGTTGGTCGCTCCTCGAGACCCGCGTGCGCTCGCCGGTGCCATCGACCGGGTCCTGGGTGAGGATCGCCTAGCCGCGTCGCTGGGCGCGGCGGGCCGCATCACTGCGTCGGAGCAGGGGATCGACGGGCTCGTGAACGCCACCCTCGAGACGTACGAGGCCGTGCTCCATCCCTCCGTCGAGTCGCCCAGACCATCGCTTCGGGAAGCGAGCGCGCCATGACCCACGACGACTGGATGCGGGCGCTTGCGGCGCACCTCGCGAGGATGCGCCTGGAATAGCCGGAGGACGAACTCACCGATGGTGACGGTCGAGGACGTCCGGTCGCTCGCGATGACCCTTCCGCGCACCACCGAGGCCCTCGTGCGAGACCGGGTGAAGTTCCGCGTCGGTCGCATCGTCTTCATCGCATTCTCGCGCGACGAGACCGTCATGGGCTTCGCGTTCCCGAAGGAGGAGCGCGAGGCGCTCGTGCGCTCGGAACCCCACAAGTTCATGATGCCCGGCGCGTCCGACCTGCGCTACAACTGGGTGGAGGTCCGCATCGAAACCATCGACGCCCTCGAGATGCGCGAGTTGGTCCTCGACGCGTGGCGGATGGTGGTGCCGAAGAGCGTCGCTGCCGCCCACGACGGTTCCTGAGCCTTGCCGATCCGTACGCCGCGCTACGCAAGCCTAATGGACGAATCGTTTTGCTCTCAGTGGCCGATGTCGTAATCGCCGGCCTCGACGAGCCCGCTCTCATAGGCGAAGACGACGATCTGCGCCCGATCGCGCAGGCCGAGCTTGGTGAGGATGCTCGAAACGTGTGACTTCACCGTAGCCGCCCCGATGAAGAGCTCATTCGAGATTTCCGCGTTGCTGGCCCCACGGGCGATGGCGGCCATCACGTCGCGTTCCCGGTCGGTAAGGCGTTCCAACCGACCCGACACCGCCGAATCCACCGCGAACCGCTCGGCGAACCGGCCGATGAGGCGCCGGGTGATGGATGGAGCGAGCAATGCTCCGCCGTCGGCCACCGTCCGAACGGCGTTGACGAGCTCCTGGGGTGGCATGTCCTTGAGCACGAAGCCGCTGGCACCGGCGCGCAGCGCCTTGTAGACGTACTCGTCCGGGTCGAACGTCGTCAGGATCAGCACCCGCACGTCCCAGTCGGCCTCCTCCACGATCCTGGAGGTCGCCTCCAGGCCGTCCATGTCCGGCATGCGGATGTCCATGAGGATGACGTCCGGGCGATGGGTGCGTGCAGCCTCGATCGCCTCCAGCCCGGTTCCGGCCTCGGCCACCACGTCGATGTCGTCCTCGTGACCGAGGACCATGGCGAACCCGCCTCGCACCAGGGCCTGATCGTCGACGACGGTCACGCGGATGCTCAGCCCCGCTCCTCTCCCACGGGCAGATGGGCAATGACCCGGAACCCGCCACCCGGGCGCGGCTCTGCGTCGAGGCTTCCGCCCAGCAGCTGTGCCCGCTCGCGCATGCCGGCGATGCCCTGGCCAGACCCCGGGAGGATGGTGTCCCCCTGGCCGTCATCGACAACCTCGATGGCGATCCCACGGCGGTCGGTGCTGAGTCGCACGTCGGCCCGAGCCGTGGGCCCCGCGTGCTTGAGCACGTTGGTCAGCGCCTCCTGAACGATGCGGTACGCGGACAGGTCGACGCGGGCCGGGAGATCGGTCCGTACACCATCCATGGTCAGCGAGACGACCAACCCCGCCCTTTCGAACTGCTCGACGAGCCGTGGAACGTCCGCGATACCAGGTTGGGGACCGAGCTGCTCGGTCTCGGTCTCGGGCCGCAAGACATCCAGCAGGTGGCGCAGCTCGCTGAGCGCCTGGCGTCCTGCCTCCTCCACCGCTTCCATCGCCTGCACTGCGCTCTCGAGGTCATCGGCGGCAACGGTCTTCGCCGCTCCGGCCTGCACGGTCATCAGGCTCACCCGGTGTGCGACCACATCGTGCAGCTCGCGAGCGATCCGCGTTCGCTCCTCGGCAACGGCGCGCCGGGCTTCGGCCGCGTGTTCGCGTTCGAGTTGCGCGGCACGCTCCGCCCGGAATCGCATGCGCCTGCCGATGTACCACACGAAGAAGATCAGAAAGGCGCCGAATGTCAGTCCGGCGAGGGTCCCGGGCGTGGCTGACCCGATCTCCTCTGCCGTCTCTCTGTCCATGAGGGACCCGAGCCCGGCTACACCGAACGCTCCTCCCAGGGCGACGTAGCTCCATCGGTCGCTGGTGGCGTAGCGCCCAACGCTGTACAGCGCGACCATCATCGCGATCCCGACCAACTCCAGAGAGGGAACGCCGATCGAGATGGCTGTTGCGACCCACGTCACCCCGAACACGATCAGGGGCCTCGCCCTGCGCCAGTAGAGGGCACCGCTGGCAGCCACGAGGACGAGGAAGGAGGCGATCGGCATCTCGCGAACGGAGCGGATGACCAAGTCGTCGTGGGGCCCCTCGGACTTCACCAAGACAGTCACCAGGAACACGACGATCGCGAGGCCGGCGTCCGCCGCCCGCGGCCCGCGAGTGAACGGGCCTCTCGGTGATCGCTGAGCCATGCGGCGTGGCGTCTGAGGGTCCAGGGCCATGCGGCTCACCGTTGCGCACTCATGGCCCTGCCCGTTGCCGGCTCGTTCGAGGGATACACCGGGGCACGGTACGTCATCTCGTCGACGCGGTCACCCTCCCACCGATGGATCCCGTCTCCATCCCAGGGCGGAGGCGTCGCGGATATCGGGCTGCCGAGTTCACCCGTCGGGGGGAGCCATGAATCGTTCCGGAGGGCGGCGACTGCGGTCGCCCTCGGCCATACCGTCGGTCCGGTTCTCGCCGTCTGGCGTCAGAGCCGACGGAGACGAGAAGGAGGAGGATCATGAAGCTCTCAACCGGATCGCTGGCACGTTCGGCAGGCCGTCACCCCTGGCGGGCCGTGGTCGTGTGGGTCGTCGCGCTGCTCACCGCGGGCGTCCTGGCGTCGCAATTTCTCGGCGATGCCCTGACCACCGACACCGACTTCACGAACGATCCCGAAGCCAAACGGGCCGCCGGCCTGCTCCAGGAGCGCATGCGCGACTCCAACGAAGGCACAGAGTTCGTCGTGGTGACGGGCGAGTCCAAGGTCACCGAGCCCGAGTACCGGGCCTACGTCGGCGACCTGCAGACCGCGATCGCCGCCCTCGGGCCCCACGTCGTCCGCCACGTGGGGAGCTACCTCACGGACGACGGCCCGGTTTCCGGGACCGGCCGGTCGACGCTCCTGCCGGTGACGCTGGCGGGAGCCGACCACGCCGCGGTCGGCGAGCATGCCGAACAGCTGGCCGACGCGGTGAAGAGCGTCGAGGCTCCAGCGGGCCTTCAGGCGCTCGTGGCGGGTCCCATCACGCTGGAGAACGACTTCATCCGGCTCGCCGAAGAAGGGCTCCAGCAGGGTGAGTCCATCGGCGTGGCGGTCGCACTCGTTGTGCTGGTGTTCGTGTTCGGCGCGGTCGTCGCCGGCCTGGTCCCGATCATCCTCGCCTTGATGGCCATCGCCATCGCCCTCGGTGCTGCTGCAGTGTTCGGCATGGTCTTCGACCTGCCGTTCTTCATCGCCAACATCATCACGATGATCGGCCTGGCCGTCGGCATCGACTACTCGCTGTTCATCGTGTCGCGCTATCGGGAGGAGCGTGCCTCAGGTCTCGAAAAGCTCGAGGCGATCACCCATGCAGGCTCCACGGCGAGTAGAGCGGTGCTCTTCTCCGGCCTCACGGTCATGGTGGCGCTCACGGGCATGCTGCTGCTGCCGAACACGATCTACCGCAGCATCGGCCTGGGGGCGATCCTCGTGGTGATCATCGCGGTTGCGGCCTCGCTCACCCTGCTACCCGCGGTGCTGGCCCTGATGGGCGACAAGATCGACGCGCTGCGGATCCAGGGAAGGAGGAGCGGCGCGGAGAAGCGACGGGGTCGCTTCTGGGATCGCATCACCGGAACGGTCATGCGCCGACCCGTGATGAGCCTTCTACTGGCTTCGGGCATCCTGGTGCTGGCGGCGCTCCCTTATCTCAGCATCAAGGAGGGCTTCTCGGGTGTGAGCACCCTGCCCGACGAAGCCGAGTCCAAGCAGGCGTTCCTGATCATGGAACGCGAGTTCTCCGGAGGCCTCGGCTCACCGGTCGAGATCGTCATCGATGGAACGATCACCCGGCCCGTAACTACGTCCATCGACGACATACAGGCCGCATTGGCGGTCGATCCATCGTTCGGCCCGTCCACGGTCGAGGTGAACGAGGCAGGCGACCTGGCATTGATCTCCGCACCGCTGTCCGGGGACATCGCCGGCAACGACGCTCTGGACGCGGTCCGCGAGCTGCGTGCCGAGCTGGTTCCCCGCGTCTTCGACGATGTCCCCGTCCAGGTGCTCGTCGGGGGTGACACGGCCTACAACCTCGACTACCTCGACCAGACGACCCGCTACACACCCATCGTGTTCCTGTTGGTCCTCGGGTTGTCCTTCGTCCTTCTGACCGTGGCGTTCCGCTCGCTGGTCATCCCGGCGAAGGCGATCGCGATGAACCTGCTGTCGGTCGGGGCGACCTTCGGGCTGCTCGTCCTGTTCTTCCAGCGCGACGTAGGCCCGGCGTTCTTCAAGGACATCGCGGGCTGGCTCGGCTTCGAGCAGGTAGAAGCGATCGAGACGGGGTTGCCACTGTTCATCTTCGCCATCCTGTTCGGACTGTCGATGGACTACCACGTCTTCCTGCTCTCCAGGATCCGCGAGCGGTTCGATCGAACCGGTGACAACAACGAGTCCGTCGCCTACGGGCTGCGCACGACGGGTGCGCTGATCACCGGGGCGGCGGCCATCATGGTGGCAGTCTTCGCCGGGTTCTCGGCCGGCCCGCTCGTCGGGTTGCAGCAGATGGGCTTCGGGCTGGCCGTCGCGGTGGCGCTGGACGCCACCATCGTCCGGTCCGTCCTGGTTCCCGCCACGATGAAGCTCCTCGGCAATCGCAACTGGTACCTGCCGTCGTGGCTCGAATGGCTTCCGAAACTCAACATCGAGGGCGTGGCAGCGCCCGAGGTCGTCGCCGAGCCGGAGCGGGAGCTCGTCCCGACCGGCTGACCGAGAGCGCACACGAGGATGGTCGGACGATCGGCCCCGGCCCACCCGCGGTATCGTCATGACCCATGGCGGAGGATCGGTCGTACGTTGAAGAGAACACGCGAGAGCGAGAGCGTCTTCGAGCCCTGGTCGAGCGCCTGGGCGAAGACGAGCTTCGTGCCCCGGTCAACGAGTACTGGACCGTCGCGGGCGTGCTCGGCCACATCGCGTTCTGGGATGCACGGGTCCTGGCGCTCGCCGACAAGCTGGAGCGCGGCGTTCCGTTCTCGCCTTCCGACGCGGAGCCGGAGGACGTGGACTGGATCAACGACGCGTCACGCCCGCTGATCCATGCGATCCCGCCACTGGAGGCCGCTCAGCTGGCGCTGCGCATCGCCGAGGAGACCGACGCTCGAGTTGCGACGTTGCCGCCCGACCGGCTGTGGCCGCGCGACCCCGACAGCCCGCTGTATGCCCTGCGCGCGTCCCATCGGGGCGAGCACCTCGACGACGTCGAGGAAGCGCTCCGCGCGCGGAGTTAGCGGGGAAGCCGGCCCTCGATGGCGCGGTCGTGTCCGTCGCCGTCGCGGTGCACCCGAATCTCCGAGAGTCCGGCCTGGGCAAGGGTCGTCGCCAAATCGCCGGCCTGATCGCCGCCGATCTCAAGGAGCACGCTCCCGCCGGGTCGGAGCCAACGGGGGGCGGCTTCCGCGACCTGCACGAGAACCTTGGTTCCGCGCGGTCCGCCGTCGAGTGCGTGACGGGGCTCGTGGGCGAGCGCGTCCCTCGGAAGGAGGTGCAGCTCCTCCGCGGGGACGTAGGGAACGACCGCCGTCATCACATCGACTCGCTCGCGAATCGCTCGCGGCAGAGGCTCGTCCAGGTTGCCCACCAGCGCCCGGACGCCATTCCGTCGCGCACAGGCCACGGCCACGGGGTCGACATCGGTGGCCACAACCGTGGCCCTGGGGTGGTCCGAGCCGAGGACGGCGGCCACCGCCCCGCTGCCGGTGCACAGGTCGACGGCGATCCCCTGGGCCGGGAGGAACGAGATGGCCCGACGAACCAGGCCCTCCGTATGCGGCCGTGGCACGAATACCCCTGGATCGACCCGGATCCGGATCCCGCAGAAGCGCACCCACCCGGTGATCCATGCCAGCGGCTCCCCGCGAAGACGGCGAGCCATCAGGTCATCGATCGGCCCCAGGCCTTCGCTCCATGCTCGAAGCAGGGCATCGGCCTCCGCGTCCGGGGCAAGGAAGCCGCCCTGAGCCAGCGTCCGAACGACCCGGCTTCGATCCTCGGTCACCTTCACGCGACGTCCTCCTCTGGACCAAGCTCGGCGTCCGCCGTCTCGAACACCACCGTACCCTCCGTCACGACTCTGTCGAGTCCCTCCTCGGCCTCGAACCCCGCCTGTGCCGCTCGCATCCGTCTCGGCAGCAGCACGACGGCCACGAGTAGGGTTGCTGCGAGGATACCGGCGCTGATCCGAAACCCGCTCGAGATGGCCTCGACGAACGCGCTCCTCGTCGCATCGAGGAACGACTCGACCGATCTCCCGGCGACTTCCGTAGAAGCCACCACGGCCCCTCCGATCCCTTCCCTCGCGGCGTCGACCAGCCGCGGAGGCGCCGATCCCGAGAGCGAATCCGTGACACCGTTCGAGTACAGGCCATTCACGACGGTGCCGATCACTGCCACGCCGAGCGCGCCGCCCAGCTCGCGGCTGACGTCGTTCACTGCCGATCCGACACCTGCGTCCTCGACGGGAACCGCGGCCATCACCGTATCGGTCAACGGCGCAAGCACCAGGCCACCGCCGAAACCGAAGAGCGCGAGGGGCGCGATGACCTGCAGCATTCCACCATCGATCTGCAGCCGGGTCAGCAGGATCATCCCGATCGTCATCGACACGATCCCCGTCACCGCCAGATACCTGGGGCCGATGGCCCTGACCACGATCCCGGCGGTCGGCGCGCCGGCCATCATGCCGGCGGCCGCGGAGATGATCAGCAGTCCCGCTTGGAAGGCGCTTCGCCCCTGCACCAGTTGGAGAAATTGCGTCAGGGAGAAGAACGCCGAAAGCATGGCGAAGACGATCAGGCCGATGACCAGGACGGCCCCGGTGAAGTCGCGCTGGCGGAAGAACTGAAGCGGCAACATCGGGTGCGTGGTTCTGAGTTCGACCCACGTGAAGGCAAGCATGAGCGCCACCGCCAGAGCGAAGCTCCCAAGGATCTCGGGAGAGGTCCATCCAGAATCGCTCCCTTGGATGATCCCGTACACGAGCGACGTCACGCCCGCCGTCCCGAGGACGGCTCCCGGGACGTCGAGACCCAGGTTCCGCTCGTCCCGAGACTCCGGCACGATGACCAGCCCCACCAGCGCCGCGAGCACGATGGGAACATGCAGCCAGAAGACGGCCGACCAACCGACGTGAGTGACGAGATACCCTCCGAGCCCCGGCCCGACGCCAATGGCGAGAGCGCCAACCCCGGTCCAGATCCCGATGGCCTTCGCTCGCTCGCGCCGTGGGAACACGTCGGTGACGATCGAGAGCGTTGCGGGAAGCACGAAGGCAGCGCCGACGCCCTGGACGCCGCGCATCGCGATGAGGAACGAACTGCTCGTTGCGAGCGCAGCACCCGCGGCGCCCGCGCCGAAAATCACCAACCCGACGGCCATCCATCGGCGACGGCCGAATCGATCCCCGACCGACCCCGCGAGGAGGAGCATTCCTGCCAGCAGCAGGACGTAGCTGTCGATCACCCACTGCAACGTCGAGGTCGACGCCCCCAGGTCGAGCGAGATCCTCGGCAAGGCAGTGTTCACAACCGTGTTGTCGATGAAGATGATCAGGGCTCCCACCGACATCACGGCGAGCACCCACCACCGTCGAGGCCCGAGCCCATCGGCGCTCCCATCCGCCAGGGTCCCCATCGACAGCTGTTCCCTCTGTGCCATGACGGTCCTCCTTCGGTCCGGGGCTCTCGCCCGTCCTGTCACTTCAGATAATGAAGTGCAAGGTTCGAAGTGTGAACTATAAGTTCTGGACCGTCAAGTCCTTTTTTCGTACCATTGGGACATGAAGAGCTACGAGGAAGCCTGCGGCTTAGCCAAAGCGCTCGACGTGCTCGGCGAGCGCTGGACGCTGCTGGTCATTCGGCAGCTGATGTTCGGGCCCCAGCGGTTCACCGACCTCGAGGATGGGCTACCCGGTGTGCCCCCGAGCCTGCTCTCCAGCCGCCTCCGGGAACTCGGTGACGCCGGCATCGTCGGCAAGCGGACGCTTCCGCCACCGGCGGCCTCGACCGTCTACGAGCTGACCGACGCGGGTCGCGAGCTCCAGGGCCCGATCATCTCGCTGGCCCGCTGGGGAGCCCGCTTCGGCCCCCCGGTGAACGAAGAGGACGTGTTCAATCCACAGTGCATGGCCCTCGGACTGCGATGGCTCTTCAGACCCGAGGCTGCCCGGCACGTTCGTGCGACCTACGAAGTGCGAGCCATGGGAAACGTCGTGTCGGCGGTCGTGAATCGGGGA
>JBKPDU010000117.1:0-20210 GCA_046728055.1 Actinomycetota bacterium
AGCGACTCCCGCTCTCGGATGTGAACCTTGGGCTTGACCCGCGCGGTCGACAGCGCCCGGAGGCCGATCGTCACCGCCGGGCAGTGCACGTCGACCAGGTAATGGCGCCAATCGATGGTCGCCGAATCGAACGGGAATCGCACTCCATCATCCTCGGGAAGAGAACGGAACAGCTCCATGGTCCGGTCATCGGTGTAGATCACCTCGGCCTCGGTGTAAGCCCCGTACAGGTCGGCGTACCGCCGGATGAACTCGACACGGCCCCTGTCGCGGTCGACTCGGCCGACGAGGTCGCGCATCCGCTTGGACTTCGGTAGGTGTGACACGACCGCGTCGGCGTATCTCACCGCTCGCTCGGCGGCCTTCAGCCGCCGCTCGACCCGCAGGTTCCCAGGGAACCTCCACTCGGGCACCTTGATCGTTCCCCGGCCGCGCTCGGGGAGGGGGTGCGCCTCGAAGTACTCCTTCACCAGTTCGTACAGCCCGAGGTACTGGAGCGGATTCCGGTTTCCCGAGCTTACGTGGTAGTAGGCCGGCGCATCCGATTCGGGCGGATGCGCGGCCACAGCGAGCATCGCGTTCACCACGTAGTCGACCGGGATGATGTCCACGATTCCCTCGGGGATACCCGGGAACTCGGGGATCGTGCCGCGTCCGTAGGCCAGGATGATCGGCTCCGCCATCTTGAACCCCTCGATCCACCCCGGCTGCGGATGCTCGAGCGCGCTCTCGATGATCGAGGGTCGGATGATCGACAGTGGCACGCCGTGCTGCGCGGCGAGCTCCTCGACGGCGCGCTCCCCCATGGCCTTCGTGAACGTGTAGTTGTCCGGCCATCCGAGCATCTGGGCCCTGGCGCGCCCGTGGGCTACCAACCGCTTGGTCACCCACTGCTTCCGGCGATCCTCCGCGTCGTCGGCGACCGTCTGGGGACCGGCCCTCGAGTGCTCGCGCCTGGCCTTGGCCATCAACACATCGAGCACCTGGGGTTGGCGTGAGGCGGCCTCGACGTCCCGCCGGGCCTGGAGCGCGAGGTCGGCCTCGGCCCGCCAGTCCACCCGGTGAGCCAGCGTGGTCTCTGGGATCACGCCCTTGCGGTTGCCTGCCACGTAGGCCGTGGACACGTGGACGATGTGCGGTCGGTTCCCCGAGGCCAACACCCGCTCGTAGAACCGCACCGCTCCGAGAAGGTTCGTTTGGAACCCCTCGTCGATCGGCGGATCGAACGTCACTGTCGCGGCACAGTGCATCACCACGTCGATGTCGGTTGGAAAGGCCGGGAGTTCTTGTTCCAGGTCGCCGTCGAGGACGTCGACGCGCTCGGCAAGGACCCCGGCGATGCCCTCGTCGCCCACGCGGCTGCGAAGGACGCCGAACGTGGGCCGGCCCATCAGCGACTCGACCCGTTGACGGCCCGAGGAGCCGAGTTGCGGCCGGACCAGGAGCGCGACCTTCGTGTCGGGGAAGTCCAGCAGCAAGCGCTCGAACACGGCCTGTCCCAGGAACCCAGTGACCCCGGTGACCAGCACGTTCCGCCCAGACAAGCGCTCCACGATCGACACGTCGGCCGGACCGTTGGTCGTTTCCGGGACGGCGGCTCTCTCTACCATCCGGCAGATTATGACTCTCTACCGCTTGGTAGACAAGTACCTCCGGTAGCGTGTCCCCGATGGCTCGAGGTCGGGAGCGCGGGAGCAGCGAGGTATCTCGCCCACCCCCGTGGCGGGAGGTGTTCCAGGGCAGGCGGGGCCGTCTGACCGCCGGACTGCTGCTCCTGGAGGCCCTGGTGGCGGTGGAGGCGCTCGTCGTGACCACGATCCTGCCGGCCATCCACCGGGACCTCGGCGGGATCCAGTTCTACGGATGGGCGTTCAGCGCGACGTTCCTGGCCACGTTCGCCTCCATTCCGATCGCTGGCCGGGCCACCGACCGGTACGGGCCGAAACGGCCCCTGGCGATCATGCTCGCTGTGTACGTCGCCGGACTCCTCATCGCCGCGCTCGCGCCGTCCATGCCGGTTCTGGTCCTCGGCCGGTTCGTCCAGGGATGCGGTGCGGGGGCGTTCTATTCGGTGTCGTTGGGGACGGTGGCCAAGAGCTATCCCCAACGGATCCGGCCGCGCGTGCTCGCCCTCCTGGCCTCGATGTGGATCCTCCCGGGGATCGTCGGCCCGCCGCTCGGTGCGCTCTTCGCTTCCACGATCGGATGGCGATGGGTGTTCGCCGCTCCGCTCCCGCTCCTGGTCGTGGTCGCCGCGCTCATCCTTCCGTCCATGCCGGACGTCGCGGGGGACGCGAATGCGGGCCGGCTGGCGATCCGTTGGCCCGTCCAACTGATGGTGGGCGCCGGGCTGTTCCTCGCCGGCCTCACCGAACCCTCGTGGTGGAGCCTGGGGATGATCCCTGCCGGCCTGGTTCTCGGCCTTCCCGCACTCGCGCGGATCGCGCCTTCGGGCTGGTTCCGGGCCAGGCCTGGCCTCCCGGCGACGGCTGCAGCGGCGTTCCTGTTGTCGGCGGCGTTCTTCGCCGTCGACGGGTTCGTCCCGCTGATGCTCACGGGGGTGCGAGGGTTGTCGGTCGCCGAGGCCGGCCTCGTCGTGACGCTCGCGACCGTCGGCTGGTCCTTGGGAAGTTGGTGGCAGTCGCGGGCGAGCGGGCGGATCGGCGCGCCGACCCTCGTCGCCGGAGGAACGGGTGTGGTGGCGGTCGGCATCATGGGCGTCGCCGCCGGCCTGACGTCGCTTCCGATCATCGTGCCGTACATCGGATGGACTCTTGCCGGTTTGGGGATGGGTGTGGCGTTCCCCACCATCCCGCTCGCCGCGATGAGCCAGGCGTCGGCCGGAGCGGAAGCCGGCCAGCTCTCCTCGATCCTGCTCACCGACACCCTCGGCGCGGGGCTCGGAACGGGCCTCGGAGGAGCGTGCATCGCGATCGCCGACGCCACGGGAAGTCAGCTGCGGGCCGGCATCGCCGGCGCGTTCGCGATCGGCTTCGCCGCCGCCCTGCTCCTCATCGCGATCGCCCGACGGTTACCGGTGAGCGCGCCGATGGATTCGACAGCCTGAAAGCCCTCGGGTCAGGCGAACACGTGCTCGGCGATCTGCACCGCGTTCAGCGCCGCGCCCTTCCGAAGGTTGTCGGCGCACGAGAACAGCATCAGCGCGTCGGCGCGGTCAGGGGACTGCCTGATCCGGCCCACCAGGACCTCGTCTCGGCCGGCCGCCTCGAGTGGGCTGGGGTAGACGCCGTTCGCCGGGTCGTCCCGCACTTCCACCCCCGGGGCCGCCGAGAGGAGCTCGCGGGCCTCTGCGGGCTCGATCGGACGGGAGAAGGTGGCGTGGATCGACACGGAGTGGCCGACCGGCACCGGAACGCGGACCGCGGTGGCCGCGATGTCGAGTTCGGGCAGCGAGAGGATCTTCCTCGCCTCGCGCTGAATCTTGATCTCCTCGAAGGTGAACCCTGTCTCCGGTTCGAACACGTCGATCTTGGCCACCACGTTGTAGGCGATGGTCTTGCCGAAGACTTCTCCGACGGGCAGCGCGGACGGATCCGGGTGCGCCAGGTCCTCCTCCATGCCGTGGAGCTTCTCGATCTGCTCCGCCAGCTCGGTCACCCCTCGATGTCCGGCACCCGAGACCGACTGGTACGACGACAGGATCAGCGACTGGAGCCCCGCCGACCGGTGCAACGGGGCCACGGCCATGAGTGCCGTGATGATCGTGCAGTTCGGCACGGCGATGATGCGAGGCCGGGATCCGAGCGACTCTGGATTCACCTCGGGGATGGTGAGCGCGACGTGTGGCTCCATGCGGAACGCCGAGGAATTGTCGATGCACACGGTCCCCGCTTCGGCGGCCTGAGGGATCCAGGTCTTGGCCACGGCGCCTCCGCACGAGGAGAGCGCCACGTCGACACCTCGGAGTGCGTCGAACGAGAGAACTTGCACCGTGTGATCCTCACCGTGGAACCGGACCCGCGTGCCGGACGATCGCTCGGACGCGAGCGCGATCAGCTCGTCGACCGGGAAGCTTCGCTCCTCCAGGATCCGGAGGATCTCCCGGCCGACGGCACCAGTTACTCCGACGACGCCAACCCGCATGGTGCAGCCATGGTAGCTAACGGAGGCTGCCGTCGAGCCCGAACCGTGTGTGGATCGCCTGCACGGCGCGTTTGGCGTCTGCCGCCCGCACCACGCAGGAGATGCGGATCGACGACGTGGAGATCATCTCGATGTTGACGCCCTCCGACGCGAGCGCGTCGAACATGTCCGCGGCCACGCCCGGATGGCTCTTCATCCCCGCTCCCACGAGCGAGATCTTGGCGATGTCGCCGTCGGTGGAGAAGCGGAAGGCGCCCACGTCCTCCACCACCCCGGACAGGAGGCGCTCCAGGCGGGCCAGGTCCTCTCTCGGAACGGTGAAGGAGACGTCGGTCCTCCCCTCGTGCGAGACGTTCTGCACGATCATGTCCACGTTGATGCCGTCGGCAGCCACCGCCTTGAAGATCGAAGCGGCGATGCCCGGCCGGTCCGGAACCTCCTCCAGCGTGACCTTTGCCTCGTCCTCGTCGAGGGCCACACCCGAGATGAGAGCCTGCTCCATCCCCGGTTCGTCCTCCTCCACCACCCACGTGCCCTCCTCGTCGGTGAACGAGGACCGCACGTGGAGTCGCACGTTGTTCCGCCGAGCGTACTCCACGGATCGGAGCATGAGGACCTTCGCCCCACCGGCCGCCAGTTCGAGCATGCCCTCGTAGGAGATCCGATCGATCCTTCGGGCATCCGGAACGATGCGAGGGTCTGCGGTGAACACGCCGGGGACGTCGGTGTAGATCTCGCACGCGTCGGCGCTGAGCGCGGCCGCCAGCGCGACGGCGGTCGTATCCGAGCCTCCCCGGCCGAGCGTGGTGATGTCGTACGCCGTCGACAGGCCCTGGAACCCCGCCACGATGACCACGTTCCCGGCCTCGAGCGAGGCCAGGATTCGGGCCGGGCGGATGTCGACGATGTTGGCCCTGCCGTGCTGGGTGTCGGTGATGATCCCGGCCTGCGAACCCGTGTACGAGGCCGCTCGGCACCCCCGGGCGTTAAGGGCGATGGCCAGCAGGGACATGGCGATCCGCTCTCCTGCGGTGAGGAGCATGTCGAGTTCGCGAGGCTCGGGCACCGGAGTGATCCGGTTCGCCAGCTCCAAGAGCTCGTCCGTGGTCTGGCCCATGGCCGAGACCACGACCACCACGTCGTGTCCGGCCTCGCGGGCTTGGAGGACCCGACCGGCCACCGCACGAACCCGCTCGGCATCCTCGACCGAGGTGCCTCCGTACTTTTGGACGATGATGGACACCGGGCGCTCCCTTGACGGTTCGATGAGGGTAACAGTCGGCCCGTCCGGATCCGAGATGGTCGGTTCCGCCTATCCGTCGAGCCGGAGGGTGCGACGGAGGAAGTCGAGCTGGAGCCGCAGTAGGTTCTCGGTGGCCGCCTCCGAGCGGGACAGGTGGGTCAGATTCGGAAGCAGTGTCAGCTCGTGCCGCCGCCCCGCTTCGAACAGTGCCGCGGAGAGTTGGAGGGTGTGGGCGACGACGACGTTGTCGTCGGCCAGGCCGTGGATCAGCAAGAGCGGACGCGTTAGGTTCGAGGCGTCTCCGACGATGGAGTTCCGCCGGTAGGCTTCGGGCTCGGCGTCCGGGTGTCCGAGGTACCGCTCGGTGTAATGCGTGTCGTAGAGCCGCAAGTCGGTCACCGGCGCGCCCGCGACGGCGGCGTGGAACACGTCTGGTCGCCGGAGCACGGCCATCGCCGCGAGATATCCGCCGAAGGACCACCCACGGATCCCGACCCGAGAGAGGTCGAGGAAGCCGAATCGGTCCGCAGCGGCGTGCAGCGCGTCAACCTGGTCCTCGAGGGCGATGGTGAAGTCACGGAACATCGCTCGTTCCCACGTCGAGCCTCGGCCTGGTGATCCTCGACCGTCCACCACCAGGACGACGAATCCCTGATCGGCCAACCACTGCGACTCGAGGAACGCCGCGGGCGTACACACGACACGTTGGAACCCCGGTCCGCCGTACGGGTCGAGCAGGACGGGGAGCGGTACCTGCGGGTCCTCGCCGTTCGGAACGAGCAGCGCAGCTCGAAGCTCCCGGGGGCCGAGAGAGACGAACGTCGGACGGGGCGCGATCGATGGCCGTTCCGCCACGTTTTCGATCGTGGCGACGACCGTTCCGTCTCGTCGGACCACGGTATGAGAGAGCAGGTCCTCCTCCGTCGAGGACGTGACGACCAAGACGTCACCGCCCTCGACCGCGGTGTGCACGCCCGGCCGGTCGGTGAGTCGTTCGGGATCCCTATCCGGAGCCACGCGCCACACGTGAACCTCGGTCGGCTCCTCGGACGCTTCGAACAGGACAGTCTCATCTGCCGAGACGATCCGTCGCACGTGGAGACCCGGCGGCGTCACGACCCGGTCCCCGATCAGCACCCGGATGGTGTCGTCGCTCAGCACGGTCTGGACCAGCCTCTCGTCATCAAGGCGCGTGAGCGACTCATCCGGCAGATCCACCCACGCCGGATCGGTGTCGGACCGGAGTAGGGCGGTCGCGCCTGTGTGGTAATCGGCCTCGAGCACTGCCGTCGCCCGTTGATCGCGCGACTGGACGAGGAGTGTGAGGGGAGTGCCTTCACTCCAGTCCACGCGGGCCAGATAGGGGGACTGATCGCGGTCCCACCGGACGTCGACCCGCGTGCCGGTCGCGACGTCGAAGACCGCGAGCGTGACGAGCGCGTTGTCGGTGCCGGCGGCGGGGTACCGAACGGCACGGGGCGCTGTGGCCGGATCGGTCGGATCCGCGATGTACCAGACGCGAACGGGGCGGTCGTCCACCCGCGTCGCCGCGATCTTCGTTCCGTCGGGTGACCACCAGTGGCCCCGTAACCGGCGCATCTCTTCCGCGGCGACGAACTCCGCAAGTCCCCAGAACACGTCCGGTTCGTCGTCGGCGGCGAGCACCCGATCGACTCCGTCGATCTCCATCACGTGCAGCGCGCCGTCGACGACGTACGCGATGCGGGACCCAGACGGATCGAGCCGAGGATCGTCAACCGGCCCGACCGCGTCGAGCTCTCGAACCCCTCCACCGTCGAGATCGGCCAGCAACAACCGCCCGGCGAGGCTGAACACGGCCCGTCCAACGCTCCGGTCGCACGCGTAGGCCACCACGCCGCCGGCCCGCTCGCGGACGCGTTCTCGCCGGGCCCGTTCGGCGTCCGACAGCGACGCCTCGTCCTCTTGATTCGAAAGCGATCGCGGGTCGAAGATCAATCGCTCGCGTCCGGCATCGACATCGAGGACCCACAGGCACGTCAGTGGGTTATCACCCGCGCGGGTGCGAAGGAACGCCACCTTGGAGCCGTCTGGTGCGACCGTGAAGCTCCGAGGGACGCCGAGCGAGAAGTTCCGGGTCTGCGCGGCCTGCCGCGGGAACTCGTCGCCGGTCACATCTCGCGACGGCCCTCGAGGGCCTGCGACAGGGTCACCTCGTCCGCGTACTCGAGGTCGCCGCCGACCGGGAGGCCGCTGGCCAGCCGGGTCACTCGCACGCCCGTGGGCTTCAGCAGCGCCGCCACGTACATGGCCGTGGCGTTGCCCTCGAGGTTGGGGTTGGTGGCGATGATCACCTCGGTCACCCCGTTCCGCTCGACGCGCTCCAGGAGCTCCTGGACCCGGAGGTCCTCGGGGCCCACCCCGTCGAGCGGCGAGATGGCTCCGCCGAGCACGTGGTACCGGCCCTTGATTACGCCCGCTTTCTCGACCGTCGCGGCATCCTTGGGCTCCTCCACGACACACAACACCGTGGGTTCACGGCCCGGATCACGGCAGATCCGGCACAGGTCACCCTCCGCCACGTTCCCGCATTCCTTGCAGAAGAAGATCCGCTCCTTCGCCGCAAGGACCGCTTCGGAAAGACGCTTCGCATCCTCGGAGGGCGCCTTGACCAGGTGGAACGCCAGGCGCTGTGCGGACTTCGGCCCGATCCCCGGAAGCCTCGACAGCTCGTCTATGAGGTCCTGGATGGGTCCCTCGTACACCTACGACCCACCTTCGGCGGTGGGCTCGGCGCCGAGCTCGGCTCGAAGCCGGGCAAGGGCCTCCTCCTCCGGGAGCGGAGGGTCCTCGTCGACAACGATGCCGGCGACGGGTTCACGCACCACGCAGTGGATCCGAGGCTCGATCCCGAACAGCTCTCTGAGCGCCGCGCGAAGCTCAGGCTCGCGCTCCTCCACCTTGGCCACGCCGAACCGGCGGTCGGGTGGGAATGCGAGCTCCAGCGTCTCCCCGTCGAAGGCCGCGGGCGTGGCCACCTCCAGAAAAGACGGGAGCACTGCCTTTCCCCCCGATCGCAGGTGCTGGACGAGCGAGCCCCACGAGCCGCGGATGGTCGACACGTCGATCCCCCCCGTCCTGGTCCCCAGGACCGGCACCGGTGAGGGCGCAACTTCCGCCTCTCCGGCCGCGCCCTCGGGCTCCTGCTCGGGCGCGGCCTCCCGCGTAGGCGCGGGCTCCTGCACAGGCGAAGGCTCCTGAGCAGTCGCAGGTTCCTGTGCGGCCTCGGGCTTCTGCGCGGTTGGCGCCGGCGCCGGGGCTCCGTCGCCAGGCTGGATCCCCGCGATGCGCTCCAGCCGCTCGATCCGCGAGATGAGCGCGTGGGGCTGGGCGTCCGTCTCGGGGATGGTCGCCCGGACCAACGCGAGCTCGAGGGTGAGCCGAGGAGAGGTCGTCCATCGCATGTCGGTCTGGGCGACGAGGAGCAATCCGATGACCCGGGCCAGTTCGGCCTGGGAGAACTTCGCCGCCTGGGCCCGGAGCCGCTCGGCCTCCTCGTCGGAGACGTCGAGCACTCCGGCCTGGTCCGCCGCAGACTTCGCCAGCATCAGATCGCGGAAGTGGCTGAGGGTCTCGGACGTCACGTGGCGCAGGTCCTGTCCCTCCTGCACCAGCCTGTTGATGATCTCGAACATACCCTTGGCGTCCCCGACGGAGATCGCATCGGCAAGTGCGTGCTGCACGTCGGAGGGCGGCGCGCCGAGGAGGTGCTGAACGGTCTCGTCGGTGACCTTGCCCGCTCCCAACACGGCTGCCTGCTCGAGGAGGGAGAGAGCGTCGCGCACCGACCCTTCCGATTGGCGAACGATAGTGGCCACCGCCGTCTCCTCTGCGGCGAAGCCCTCTCGTTCCGCCACGGACAGAAGGTGGTCCACGAGCTCGGTCCCACCCACCCGGCGAAAATCGAATCGCTGGCACCGGCCGACTATCGTCGCCGGCATCTTGTGGGGCTCCGTCGTGGCCAGGACGAACCGAACTCCCGGCGGCGGCTCCTCGAACACCTTGAGCAGAGCATCGAAAGCCTCGCGGGACAGGCGCTGCGCCTCGTCGATGATGTAGACCTTCTCGCGGCCCTGCACCGGCGCGGTGGGCGCCTTCTCCCGAAGGTCCCGCGCGTCGTCCACGCCTCCGTGCGAGGCCGCATCGATCTCGACCACGTCGAGGTGCTGGCCCTCTCGGATGGCCACGCACTGCGAGCATTTGCCGCACGGCTCAGCCGTCGGCCCCTGTTCGCAGTTCACCATCTTGGCCAGGATCCGAGCGGTGGACGTCTTGCCGGTACCGCGAGGGCCAGTGAACAGGAACGCATGGGCCAGTCGCCCCTCACGGACGGCGCCCATCAGGCCTCGAACCACATGCTCCTGACCAAGCACCTCGTGCGGGCCCTGGGGACGGTACCTGCGGTAGAGGGACTGGTACTGCTTCTCGTCGGGCAACGGTGCTCCCCTCGCTCAGCCGTCCCGTCGCGGGAAGGGCGCGCGGGAATCATAGGTGACCGTGCACCCGCCGTTGACCCAGAAAGACCCGTGCGCATCACCGGTCGGTGGCTCCGGCCAGGCGACCCCACGGCACCCGCCACGGCCCGCTTACGGCTGCTTCCTTCCGGATCTGACCGGGTTCGCAGGTTGGCGTCACGTGGGACCCGACCATCGTCGCTCCGCACCGGGAGCTGCCTCGGACCCATCGGGCCGCGGGCGGGGATTCAGCCCCGCTGAAGCGGATTGCGGGTACAGGGCACCGCTGGCTCCCCGCCTAGCACGGTCACCGTCGCCGAGTATACGACCGGCCCCGACACAGCTGGCGCGCCACCGGCCCGCTGGACGCTACCCTGGCGCCATGCTCCCTGTCCGAGCCGTCCTCGTTGACTTCGACGGCACTGCCTGCCTCCACGACGTGGCCGAGCACCTGCTGGAGCGGTTCGGCCACCCGTGGTGGTCCGAATACGACGATGCGGAGACCCGTGGCGAGATCGGTTCCCGCGAGGCACTCGCGGCGCAGTCGGGCATGCTCACGGCATCCCAGGAGCGGATGCTCGACTTCGCGGTCGACCACTGCAAGCTCGACCCCACGTTCAGGCCGTTCGTCCGGTGGCTGGAGGCCAAGGATGTGCCGGTCACACTCGTCTCCGATGGCTTCGGCTTCTACATCGGGCCCATTCTGGAGGCCGCCGGCCTTGGGCACCTGGACGTCGTGACCAACGCGTTCGTCCTGGACGGTGGGCGCCCCCACCTCGAGCACCCGAACGCCCATCCGGAGTGCCGCGGGTGCGGCACGTGCAAGATGCTCGCGGCCGTACGGGCCCGGGAACGCATCGGTCCCGTCGCGTTCGTCGGCGAGGGTCAATCCGACCGGTATGGCGCGCTCTACTCCGACATCGTGTTCGCCAAGAAGGAACTGGTCAGGATCTGCCGGGAGGACGGGGTGCCGTTCCTGCCGTGGGAGACGTTCGACGACGTGCGCCGGGTTCTCGAGGACACCGACCGGATCCCCGGACCAGTTGCGCCGCAACGTTGTCCTGGATGGCGGACCGCCTAACAGTCGCCACCTCATTCGGTCGACGGGCGGTGGCCGCGGGATTCGAACCCGCGAGGGGTTGCCCCCTACACGCTCTCCAGGCGTGCCCCTTCGTCCGCTCGGGCAGACCACCGCCGCCCAGTCTACGGGAGTCGATCGAGCCGGCCGACGGCGGCGCCCCATGAATCGATGGGTGGCGAACAACTCTGGCGTGACGCCCGGATCGTCACGTCCCAATCACGAATCGGAATCCAGCTCCGCTAGAGGGACAGACTCCCAACCTGGCTTCAAGGCTGGAACTGGCCAGGCCTCGTCAGGACGCCACCGCGTCCAGGCGTCGGTGAAGGGCAGACGGCCTCGAGCCGTCGGGGCCCGCTTGGCTTCTCGTCGAATCCCACGCGCGGCCTCAGCCTTGACCGCGCCCGCTCGAACGGCCTTGTCGAGTTCATCATCATCCTTCCAGGAAATCGAGCCATCCAGCCCTATCCACACGTCGAGGATGTTGTCGGTGGCGTCGAAGCCCATGTCCGTGCGGACGAAGGGCGACTGCATGTTGATGTACCAGCCCGCAAAGCGCCAAGTCCCCGTCTCCCAGAACAACCAGATGCTGTATGCGTCGCCAGCGCACCAACGCGAGAGGACGTGCGTTGAGTGCCATGGCCGCGGCTCCAGTACCCAGTCCGCTGCAGGAACGCGGAGCGGACGACCGTGAACGGCATCCACTGGCGCGCGGACCTCCGCTCCCGGACCCCAGTAGGTCACGAGCGGCCCATTTGCAGAGTCTTCGACGATCACTTCCGCGCGCGCGTACCAGACGCGACCGCCGAACAGGTCGCGGTGCACGACAACCTCACCGCGGCTGAAGAGATGTCTGTCGTTCGTGCTGTGCAGCCTATACCGGAGCTCCTCAGTTTGAAGAGCTGGCTACGTCGAGTCACGAGGCGACCGGGCGGCCGATGGACACCTCGGCGACACACTACGTTCGGGCGGCTACGCTCCACGGTGTGAGCGAGGAACGCAGCCTGCACGATGAGGTCCGTGCCGCATGGGACGAGCTGGCCGAATTCTGGGACGGCCGCATGCAGGCCGGCGCGACCTGGCAACGACACCTCATCCAGCCGTCGGTCGAACGGCTTCTCCAGCTCGAGCGGGGCGAGCGGGTCCTCGAGATCGCATGCGGGAACGGCGAGTTCGCGCGCCGAATGTCCGAGCTCGGCGGGCGGGTGCTAGCGGTCGACTTCAGCGACGGGATGCTCGAGCGGGCTCGTGCCCACGGCGGAGCGGTCGAATACCGGCACGCCGATGCGACGGACGAGCAGGCCCTCCTGGCGCTCGGTGATCTGGCATCGTTCGACGCCGTGGTCAGCAACATGGCCATCATGGACATGGAGTCGATCGAGCCGATGGCAGCGGCTTCATCCCGGCTGTTGAAGCCGGGCGGGCGGTTCGTCTTCTCGACGCTTCATCCCGCGTTCAACTCCGGTGACGTGAGAGCGACCGTCGAGTACGACCTGGAAGGCAACGTCCCCGAGATGCACTCTTTGAAGGTTTCCTCCTACGGCCGACCGTCAAGTGCGAAGGGGGTGGCGCTCCCTGGTCAGCCCGTCCAGCAGTGGTACTTCCACCGGCCGCTGTGGATGATCCTGAAGCCGTTCTTCGATCAGGGATTCGTCCTCGACGGGCTCGAGGAACCGCTCGTCGACGCCGAAGACAGCACGCCGGGAACCCCGACTTTCGTATTCACGCAGCTGCCGGGCGTGCTCGTCGCTCGGATGCGCACTGCGGCCTGAGACGCATCCGTCTTGAACGGCGGGTTTCCCCCCTCCGGTTGAACGCCGGATTCCCCTCCGGGCGATGGTAGCGGCTGGCCGCGTTTGAATGCCGAAACTCTCCGGAATACGATTCCGAGCTTCGCCGAAACGTTCCGGCAGCCGCCTCCGAAGAGAAAGGAGGGAACATGCCTGGATTGGGCGACCCGTTGGTCCGCGAGATGCGGAGGATCGCCGCGGCCCACGCGGCATTTCCAGGGCCACCGCCGAGGGATCCCGAGGAGCTCCTGGAGTCGCACGAGTCGGGATCACCGCCGGCGGAACAAGTGACCCACGCACCAGGGATCTCCCGGCGGGAGTTCCTGCGGCGCGGCGCAGTCGCGGGGGCCGCGGTCGCCGGCGCCACGGCGCTGGGTTGGACCCGAGCGCGACCGGTCTCCGCCCAAGAGGCCAATATCGTGATCGTCGGCGCCGGACTCGGCGGGCTGACGTGCGCCTACCGGCTGATGCGCCATGGGATCGCCTCGACCCTGTACGAGTCCCGCGATCGCGTGGGCGGTCGCTGCTGGACCGTGCGCGTCTTCGACAACGCGCAGACGGCGGAGCACGGTGGGCAGTACATCGACAGCCGTCATCGACAGATCCGCAACCTCGCACGGGAGCTCCACGTTCCGCTGGTCGATACGGAGGCGCAGTCTTTCCCCGCCGGGACCGGCGACTTCTTCTGGTTCGACGGCGCGTTCCACACGAGGGAGGAGATCTTCGCGGACTTCCCACTCGTGCTCGACCGGCTCAAGAAGGACTACCAACGGGCCGGGCGCTACTTCTACAACCAGGCCGGACCGGACGCTGCGGCGTTCGACCGGCTGACCGTCAACGACTGGCTCGACCAGAACGTCCCCGGCGGGCTGACCTCACTCCTTGCCCAAGCGATCGAACGATCGAACACCGGCTTCTGGGGCCTGGACGGCGATCAGCTCTCGGCGATCAATCTGTTCGAGTTCTATCTGGCGCCCTACCCAGGCGCCGACGAGCGATTCCGGGTCGCCGGGGGGAACGACGTGATCCCGAATCGGCTTGCGGAGGAGTTGCCGAGTGGAACCCTTCGGCTCGAGCAATCGCTCGAAGCCGCTTGGACTCGTTCGGACGGCACCATCGGGCTCCGGTTCACCGGCGAGGCCAGTGACGTCGTTGCCGACGTTACGGTGTTCGCGTTGCCGTTCACCGTGCTTCGCGAGCTGGAAACCTCTGGTCTGGATGTTTCGGATCGCCGCCGGCGCGCGATCGACACGCTCGCGATGGGCACTAACGCGAAACTCCAGTTCCAGCTGAACCGTTCGCTCGCCGAAGTCAACTGGACCGGAGCCTTCCGAAGCGACGATCCGGAGTTCGGAACCTGGGACAGCACATACGGCCAGTCCGACCCGCATCCGGAAACGCCGGTCATCACGATCTACACGGGTGGGCGCGCCGGCGCCGGGTATCCGACCGACGTGCCTCACGCAACGGCGCCACCGGCGATCATCGACGCCGCACTCGACGCGCTTGCGCGAGGCGTGGTGGACATCCACGCCGCGTACAACGGGATCGCGTACCTCGACTCCTGGGTGGACGACCCATGGGTTCACGGCTCGTACGCCGGGTTCGCTCCCGGCCAGTACACGGACTTCTGGGGGTTCCTCGAGAAGCCTGAGGGGAACGCGCTGTTCGCCGGGGAACACACCTCGACGCACAGCCAGGGGTATCTCAACGGAGGGGTCGAGACGGGCGAGAGGGCCGCACGTCAGGTGCTCAACGTGCTGGGGTGAGGGACCAGTCCGGTAGTCGCAAGGCAGAACTCCACAACCGAGGATGACTCGATGGCGGAGCGGGCGACGCCCTGGATCTGCGTGACGTGCGGAGTCCAGCACACTCCTAGCCCTGAGCCGCCCGACGCCTGCGCCATCTGCTTGGACGAGCGCCAGTACGTGCCACTCGATGGACAGCGGTGGACGACACTGGAGGAGATGCGGCAGTCCGGGTACCGGAACGTGCTCGAGGAACTCGAGCCCGGGCTCGTCGCCATTCGCACCGAGCGGGCCTTCGCCATCGGTCAGCAGGCCTACCTGGTGCGGACGCCCACAGGCAACGTGCTCTGGGACTGCATCAGCCTTCTGGACGACAACACGATCGCTGAGGTGAACCGACTCGGCGGGATCTCGGCCATCGCGATCTCACATCCGCATTTCTATGACAGCTGCGTCGAGTGGGCGCACGCGTTCGACGCGCCGATCCACCTTCCGGCGGACGATCGCCCGTGGGTCATGCGGCCGGACGCGGCGATCCACCACTTCGAAGAAGACGAGATCGAGCCGGCCGAGGGAACACGGCTGATCCGTGTTGGGGGCCACTTCCACGGTTCGACCGTGCTTCTGTGGGCGGCCGGGGCGGACGGCAACGGCGCGCTCCTGACCGGAGACTCGATCGCCACGGTGGGAGACCCGGCGTCGGTCACGATCATGTACAGCTATCCGAACCGCATCCCGCTCTCGGCCGCCGCGGTTCGCGACGTCGCCGACCGCGCGCTCCGGCACCGCTTCCAGCGCCTGTACGCCGGCTGGAAGGGCGACGTGATCATGTCGGGCGCCCCGGACGCGATCCGTCGGTCGATCGAGCGGTACGCCGGGATGGTCGAGGGGACCTGGCCGCGAAGCTGACGCAGCACTCAGCTCGTGCTCGTTTCGCCGGTCTCTCGGCCGACCAGAACCGACGAACCCCGCTCTCGCTGATAGCGTGCACCCAGTGATAGGGCACGTCCCCCCGCGTCGGGTCTGGCCCATGACCTTGGCTGCGCTGCTCGTCGCCGTGGGGGCCTGCTCGACGTCACCAGAGCGACCCTCGGATTCGAAGGGAGGATCGAGGGCGAGTTCGCCATCGCCTCCCCCGCCCGAGTCCGAAAGTCCAGGCCAGACAGCGGAGTCGGCACGCATCCGCGCGCCCGCGACAGGTTCGCTGCTGGTGCGAGGGCGCTACCCGAGGACACCGTCGAGATGCGTTCGCCCGGAGCGCCCGTTGCTCCTAGCTCGGTATCCGGGAACGCTGTCGGTGAAGCGCGCGGATGACGGCACCCTCAGCCTCATGGTCACGCTGCCGTTCGAGCGGTACCTGCAGGGCATCGCTGAGGTACCTCCATCCTGGCCGGAGGCGGCGCTCGAGGCCCAAGCGATCGCGGCTCGAAGCTACGCCCTGGCGACCACGGGCTGGAGCGGCTCGGAGGGCGAGACGCTGAAGACCCCGATCTGCGCGACCACCGCGTGCCAGGTCTACGCGGGCATCCCGGTTCCGCCCGAACCTGACATCAGACGTTGGTACCGCGCCGTTCGAGCGACGTCGGGCGAGGTCCTCCTGTACGAGGGCGGACCCGCGGAGACCGTGTACTTCTCCACCTCCAACGGGCGCACGTACGGGAACGACCAGGTCTTCGGCAGCGATCCGTTGCCGTACCTACGCCCGGTCGTCGAGAGCGACGACGGGGCCTCCCCGACATCGCGCTGGCAGGTGCGGCTGCTGTTCGAGGACCTCGCGAGGTTCCTTCACGCGGCCGGCGATTGGCCCGGCGGAAAGGCGGTCTCGGGCCTACGGGTGGATGGGTCGACGATCGTCGTGTCCGGAGCCCGTGCATCTCGCTCGATGGACCTTGACACCTTCCGCGACGACGTGAACACGTGGGCACCGTGCCTCGCGCCGAGTCGATACCCGCCGGCATCGCTGCCGGTCACGATCCCTTCCGAATGGCTCATCGTCACGTCCCGCCCGTACGCCGCGGTGGTGACGGGCCGCGGATGGGGGCACGGCGTCGGCATGGTCCAGTGGGGCGCGTACGGGAAGGCCCTGCGTGGGTATTCCGCGTCTGACATCCTCGCCTTCTACTACGGCGGACTCCGGCCGGAGCCCTATCCAGAACCGGGGCTGATCCACGTCCAGGTTGCGAGCGGCCTGACCTCAATGCGGATCACACCATCGGAACCCGGTGGGAGGCTAGACGGCCAGGTCCTCGGGGCTGAAGGCGTGTCGATCACCGGCGGGGACCAACTGACGGTGACGGCCAAGGACGGATGAACCGCCGACGGGTGCGAGTAGCCCGGGTCACCGTTCTTTCGGTGCGACATCCCTTCGGTGATGGGATCGAAGCCACACGACCGCGACGACTGCTGTAGAGACAACCCACGCGCCGAACCCAGCCGCGGCCATCATCCACATTCCCTGCATGTCGTATGCACCATTCGGGAAACGGACGGCTGTCGCAGTAACGCCAGTGACAATGAACCCGAGAATGAAACAACCAACCAGGGCGACGCCCCAACGATCGCGGCGTTCCATGAGGGGATGGTAGCTACGAGGGGTAGCGGAGAGAATGTCGTTTCCGTCACGAAGCGAGATCCGTCCACGTCGTCAGCGCGCGTTCAGGCTACGGCTCAGTTGAGAGGGTCGCACGAAGGAGCCGCGATGCGAGAGGACGCCCGACGAGGTCCGGCAAGGCGGAGTCGTTCTTCGGATCGGGGTATACCTGGACGGCGAAGTGGTGCACCTGCCAGGACCAGAGGCCCATTCTGTGATTCCCCGAAACCAACACGCCGTCAACAGAACCCGCGTCTGCCATCCCGGCGCTGAACTGGCCCATCGACCACCATTCGCCATTCGCCTTGAAGACACGATCCGAAATGGCGCCGAGTGAGAATGTCTTCCCGTCCAGCCACACGAGGAACGCGTCTCGGCGCTGCGGTTCGATGCCGTTTACGAGACCGACGATCTTTCCCCCGACCGCCGATATCACATGACGCAACCATCGCGACTCATCGCAAGCGTTGCTGGCCCATGGCTCTCCGTGCGGAGCGCACGTGGCGAACGGCTGTCCGACGACGGAAGGAGCATCGGCTGCCGTTTGCGCGGAGGTCGTTCTCGCCTGCGACGCGCTGGCAGATCGTCGGCCGGTAGCGCCTAGGTGACACGCTACGGCACTCGCGAGGATGACTGCGAGGCCTACGCCGAACCGCCAACGAGAGGACCCGGCCATGGGTTGCTCCGGCGGAAAAGGTACACCCGACGTCACTTCCCGAGTCTACGCCGCCGCGGATGTCGGTTTGCGGCGGGAAGCACAGCGGCACTCGATTTCGCCGGGGACGATCGTAGAAGCCCGTTTGCGATAGAAGATGCGTCAATGGCAGCATTGAGGGCGCTCTCACCGTTCACCCGGAGGCAGCGCTTCCCGATTCGCGGAGGCGGCGTGATTCGAACACGCGAGGGGCGGTTTAGACCCCTAACCGCTTTCGAGGCGGTCCCGTTCGTCCACTCCGGCACGCCTCCGGAGGGAGTCTAGCAACCGTCAGGCAGGACAATTCCCGATTCTCGGTGGTTGGATATACCTTGACCTAACGTTCCCGGTCGGGTCTGTGAAGACGACCTCGTAGGAGATGCAGGGAGGGAAGGGATGAACGCCGAGCGGCTGAAGGCGATCCCGCTGTTCCGGGGCCTGTCGAAGCACCAGCGGGAGCAGGTCTCGAAATGGGCGGACGAGGTCGACCTCGAACCCGGCAAACACCTCGTTGAACAAGGCGACTTCGCGCACGAGTTCTTCGTGATCGAGGAAGGCGGGGCCGAGGTCATCGTCGACGGCGACCGGGTCGATTCCCTCGGCCCAGGCGACTTCTTCGGCGAGATCGCCTTGCTAGAGACTGAGCGGCGGACCGCGTCCGTGGTCGCCACCGAGCCGCTCCGATGCATCGTCATGCACGCACGGCATTTCAGCATCATGGAGCAGACGATGCCGGAGGTCGCCGGGCAGATCCGCCGGGAGATGCGGAGGCGACTGGACAACCGCTGAGGTGTTCCTACCGGCGTTCCCGGAAGAACGCTCGGAGGAACTCGCCGCACTCCTTGGCCAGCACCCCGGTCTCGACCTCGACCGCGTGGTTCAGCCGAGGATCACGCACGAGGTCGCCGAGCGAGCCGGCGAACCCCCCCTTGTCGTCCTTCGCCCCGAACACCAGACGTTCCACCCGGGCGAGCACGAGCGCGCCCGCGCACATCGCGCACGGCTCCAGGGTCACGTACAGCGTGCACCCCTCGAGGCGCCAGGTCGAAAGCCGCTGGGCCGCGCTCCGAAGCGCCAGGACTTCAGCGTGGGCAGTGGGATCCCGATCGCGCTCCCGAGCGTTGGCCGCCCGGGCCAGGACCTCGCCATCCCTGGTGACGACGGCCCCGATCGGGACGTCGCCCCAGGACGAGCCCGCTCGAGCCTCCTCGAGCGCGATCCTCATCATCGTCTCGTCGCGTTCCTCGCCCATCATCACCGGAGTCAGTACGCGTCCATGTCGCGCAGCCGGTCATCCGAGATCCCGAAGAAGTGCGCCACCTCGTGCTCGACGGTGTGGGCGATCACGCTCCGCAGATGGTCCTCATCGCGGGCCGCCCGCTCGATCGTGCGGCGGTAGAGCGTGATCGTGTCGGGCAGCACACCGGCATATCCCCCATCCCGCTTCGTCAGGGGGATGCCGTGGTACAGGCCCAGGAGGTTCGGCTCGCGCCGGGGCGGGCGTTCCTCGACCAGGATCTCCACGTTCTCCAGCCGGTCCAGCACCCATTCGGGCAGCGAGTCCATGGCCTCGGCCACGAGCTCATCGAAGCGGGCACGGCTGACCACCGTCCAAGCGTACGCCCAAGGTCGTCGTGAGCGCCGGGCGGCCCCGTGGTTCGCGTAGCCTGTAGCCCGGCATGGGCGGGGCCCTCCTCACCGATCTCTACGAGCTCAACATGGCCGCGAGCTACCTCCGCCGCGGCATGGATCAGGTGGCGACGTTCAGCCTGTTCGTCCGCCATCTCCCGCCGAACCGTGGCTTCCTGGTATCGGCAGGGCTGGAGCCGTGCCTCACGTTCCTGGAGGGCTTCGGCTTCGACGAGGAGGACCTTCGGTACTTGGCGTCTGAGCTCGGCTACGACGAGGAGACAATCGAGCGGTTCCGATCGCTTCGGTTCGACGGTGACGTGTGGGCGGTGCCGGAGGGACGCATCGTCTTCGCCGACGAGCCGCTGCTCGAGGTGACCGCGCCGATCCCTGTGGCCCAGCTCGTCGAGACCTTTCTGTTGAACCAGATCACGTTCCAGACCACGATCGCTTCGAAGGCCGCGCGGTGCCGGGTCGCCGCCCGGGACCGCGACGTGGTGGACTTCGCCTTCCGCCGGACGCAGGGGATCGACGCCGCCATGGCCGTGGCACGCACCACCGCGATGGTGGGGTTCGCCGCGACCAGCAACGTCGAGGCCGCCCGTCGATACGGCCTGCGGGCCTCAGGGACCATGGCCCATTCGTACGTCGAGGCATTTCCGACCGAGGGCGACGCGTTCCGGGCCTTCGCGCAGGACTTCCCTTCTCGCACCACTTTTCTCGTCGACACGTACGACACGGCGAACGGCGTCCGAAACGCGATCGAAGTGATCGAGGAGCTCGGCCTGACCGAACGCCTCGGCGTTCGGCTGGACAGCGGCGACCTGGATGCCCTGTCCCG
>JBKPDU010000118.1:0-8676 GCA_046728055.1 Actinomycetota bacterium
CCTACTGTCGTGCGCCCCAGACGCCTTCCGGCCCCCCGACGATCGAGGCGTCGCCGCGGCGGTCGGGTAGGGAAGAGGAGGAACGATATGACCTCGTCCCGCACCACCCGCCCGAGGTTTGTGACACGTTCCGTGCTCCCTCTCGTGGCCGTGGTGACCCTCCTGTTCGGGCTAACCACGCCCGCCCGGTCGCTCGTCGCGAACGGGGCCACGAACGTGGGATTCTGCGGCGGCGACGACTGGGAGCCGGAGATCGCGGCCCACGACAGCCACGTGTACATCGGGATCGCCCACGTCCCCGGTGACCCATCTTGCGACCCGGCCTCCGGCGGCCCGCGGGAGATCTATGTTCGGTCGTCGGCGGACGGCGGTCTCACGTTCGGGCCGCTCGTTGCGCTGCCCCGGCTTGGGAACCCCAACGTCGTGGACGTCGTGGTGGCCGTGGACGACGTCACGGACGACGTTTACGTGAGCTTTCTCGCGTACGGCCTCACGAGAGATGTCGATGTCCTGGTCGCCAAGTCGAGCGACTTCGGCACCACGTGGACGACGACGAAGATCAACGGCCCGCTGTGCACGGCCTGCGACCACCCGTGGCTGGTGGCCCACGACGACAACGTCTACGTGATGTACGCCTCGGGCGAGGACCATTTCCTCTCGCGATCCGACGACGGCGGCGCGACGTGGACCGAGAGCTTGGTGCTCGAGGACACGCACGTGGCGTTCCCCGAGGGTGCCGTCCTCGACGGGGCGGGGAATGCCTGGTTCGCCTGGGGGGACTGCTTCGGGAGCTGCACGGGCAAGACCGCGGCGATCTACCAGGTCTCGAGGACCCTGGCGGGGACCTCGGAGACGGCGTTCGCCCGAGTGGCGCAGGGATCCGCCGGACCACACTGCCCCCCAGCCGTCTCGTGTGGGTTCGCGTACTGGGGTCCCCAGGACGACATCGCGATCGACGCGGTGGGGAACCTCTACCTCGTCTGGCAGGCCAACCTGCCGAACAAGCCCGGCCGGCCTCCGATCGTCCAGCTCTCGAGCTGCTCGGCAGGCACGGACTGCACGTCTTCGACGAACTGGAGCCACGTGGGCCGCGTCGACGACAAGACGGCGTCGGGATGCGCCGCCGGCGCCTGCTACGCCCTGTATCCGCGGGTCGAGGGAGGTGCCGCGGGAGAGATCAGCGTGATCTGGATGGACGACCGCCTGGGCGTCCCGCTCGACCACAACAACGGGTGGAACGTGTGGTACCGCTCGTCGTCGACCGGAGGGCAGTCGTGGACCGGGCCGAGTGTCCGGGTCTCGCAGTTCGACCCGGCGCGGTCCGAGTCGCACTCGAACGGGTTCGAGTTCCCCTACGGCGACTACCAGGGGATCGACCTGCTGGGGGACCGCGCTCTCATGGTGTGGGGCGAGGGCCACAACTACGTGGGCGGCCCGTCGAATCCGGGCCACGTGATCTACCGATCGATGGCCACATAACGCCGGGCGGGCATCGATCGAAAGCTCGCGGATCCGGGAGCGAGCCGCTCGATCGCGACCGGACAGTAGGTGGGCCGTCTCACCGTTGACAGATCCGAATCACTCAAGAAGAATTGCCTCAATGTCAGTGGAGATGTCGGTCGCCCGGAGAACGGCGGTCCACGGTGCGCTTGCCGATCCCCACCGCCTCGAGATCGTCGACGAACTGGCGATCTCCGACCGTTCACCCACAGACCTCGGCCGCTCGTTGGCGATCGGGTCGAACCTGCTTGCCCATCACCTCGGCGTGCTGGAGGAGGCGGGGCTCATCGAACGACACGCCTCGGACGGGGACGCCCGCCGGCGGTACGTCCGCCTCGTTCCCGAAGCCCTGGCACTGATCGCGAAGCCCGTCGCGACACTTGTCGCGCGCCACGTCCTCTTCGTCTGCCGTGCCAACTCTGCTCGATCACAGCTGGCGGCCGCGGCGTGGAACGCCCGACACGACGTTCCAGCATCGAGCGCGGGGACCCGCCCTGCGGATCGTGTTCGACCCGAGGCGGTCCAGGCCGCCGCGCGCGCGGGTCTGGACCTGCGCTCCGCGCACCCGCGATCGATCGGGGAGCTCACCCGGTGGCCCGACCTCGTCGTGACCGTGTGCGACGTCGCTCGGGAGGAGCTCCCACGCCTTGCGGAGGACGTACGACTCCTGCACTGGTCGGTGCCCGATCCTGCACGGAGTG
This sequence comes from Actinomycetota bacterium, assembly GCA_046728055.1. Taxonomy (GTDB): domain Bacteria; phylum Actinomycetota; class UBA4738; order UBA4738; family HRBIN12; genus AC-69. The sequence continues at coordinate 2,202 of JBKPDU010000118.1, forward strand.
CATCACCATCCGCCTTCGATCGTGCCCTCAACCGCATCACCGAGCGGATCGACGTGTTGGCTCCACACGTTCGCCCGACTCGGCGAGGAAGGAGGTCACGCCCATGAGCGTCACCGACCCGCTGACCGCAGCACCTCCCGAGCTGCGGCCCCTGATCAAGACCGTCGCCGACAGACTCCACGCCGACTTCATCGGCTTGTTCGACCCGGAAACGATCCAGCGATACATCGCCGAATCGTGGGATTCGCTGTCTGGTTCCAAGGTTGCTGCCTTCATTCCGCTGTTCGTCGAGCGATTCACTCGGGAGCGCCTCAGGGCGCTCGCCCGCGTCGAGGGAAAGCTCACCGATGCCAAGCCGATGGTCGTGTACCTGTGCGTGCAGAACGCCGGACGTTCCCAGATTGCGGCGGGATGGATGAAACATCTCGGCGGTGACAACGTCGAGGTCTACTCGGGTGGCTCCGATCCGGCGAGCCAAGTGAACCCTGCCGCCATCGAAGCGATGGCCGAGATCGGGATCGACATCTCAAGCGCGTTCCCCAAACCGTGGACCGATGAGGTCATCCGGGCGGCCGACGTGATCGTGACGATGGGGTGCGGGGACTCGTGTCCGATCTTCCCCGGGAAGCGCTACCTGGATTGGGACGTGGGCGATCCCAAGGACTTGCCGCTCGAGCAGGTCCGCCCGATCCGCGACGACATCGGCGATCGCGTGCGCGGCATCATGGAGGAGCTCGAGATCGCCGTCCGCGGCTCCGCCTGATCCCTCAGGCGAGGGCCCCGGCGGCGGCCCGCGGGGCGAGCGCGTCGGCCACCAATCGCAACGGCTCGGGCCGGAGTCGGTAGTAGGCCCAGCGTCCCCGCTGCTCGCGCTCGACCAGTCCCGCCTCGGAGAGAACCCGAAGGTGATGGCTGACGGTGGGCTGGGAGACGCCGAGCGAGGGTGTCAGCTCGCAGACGCACGCCTCGTCGGCTCCCGCGAGCAGGCTCACGATCTGCAGGCGAACAGCATCGGCCAGGACTTGGAGCGCCGAAGCCATGCGGTCCGCCTCCTCGCTCGACAGGGGCGAGGGCCCGAGGGGCGTGCAACAGGCTTCCATCTGGGCGATCTCCTTGCGCATGCGATTCATATTGACGGGGGTCGATGGATGTGTCAACGTATCGACCGCGGTCGATACATTCCTGCCGCACCGAGCGACCGGAAGGAGGTGCACGTTCGATGCGGGTCGACCCCTGTTGCCCGGAGTGTCCGGACTGCCCGCCCGGCTGCTGCTGAGCCGGATCGAGTGCATCACCGAGTGCGGCGGCTCCCTCGGAGGAGGAGTGCGATTTGGACCCGCGGCCTCCACCGGGGGGAGCCGCCCGCTATGCGTCGGCCCTGTGGACGACCTTCCCGCCGAGGATCGTGTGCGTGACGTGCGTCTCGAGGATGTCGCGCGCGTCATGGACCCCGAGCAGGTCCCTCGACAGGACCACGTCCCGAGATGGTCGTGGGCTTCGGCGTGGTCACCCACCCACGAGATCCTCTCGCCCTCGACGGCCACCGCACCGGCCCATGGGCGCGTGTCGTCGGCAGTGAAGACTCGCGCGTTACGGATCAGACCTGGCACGACTCCAGCAGTATCACTGGATCTCGATGAACAGGCGCTGCGTCACACGGGAGGACGAGGTCATCCCCCCCGCGACGACGCTCTTGATCGGCTCCAGATTCGCCTCGATGTCCGGCGGTAGCGCAGTGGCGAACTGGGAAACGATCTCCTCCACGTCCACGTAGAAGATGCTGCCGCTGTTCGGTACCCGGGCGATCGCCCGTGTGTACTTCGAGGCTGACGTGATGCTCGGCTGCCCGATGCTCACGTCGATCAGCTTCCGAATCTCGGCGGGGCTCGACCCGATCATGGCTGCTCCATCGACGACTGCGTACGCGGGCAGGAATCCAGAGCCAGAGAGACTCGGGTCGTCGAGATAGCGGATGGTCGTGCCCCGGTACGTCGTGGTTCGCCAGGTGACCTTCTGCTCCTGCTCGAAGAGGCTGAATTGGGTCGGTCCGCGATTGGAGCGATCTCGACCGACTTGGAACGGCGAGGACGCATGCGCACGCTGCTGCGATGCGAGCGCGAGGTCGGCCAGTCCGTCCAGTGTGCGCTGGATCGCCGAGGGGTCGTTCACGCCGAGGACGATCGCGCCTCCGATCGGAGTGGCGCCCGTTCCGGGTCCGATCTCGATGACCGCGTCGCCCGTCAGAGCATCGAGCGCATCGTCGATGCCGAGTCGCTGCCGGAGCCGTTCGCCCATGGGCGTCGACAGCGCCTCGTCCAGGAGCTGCCTCAGCGTCGTGTCGAACCCCTGCTGCGTGACAACGGCGTGGGAGTCCGCGGGGACGAACGACAGCATCGCGTTCTCGTGAACCGGTTCGTCGAGCTGCTCGCGTGTCGCGGGATCGAGCTTCGAGGGATCGAACCGGACCGTCACATCGAACGCCAGACCGTCGGGCTCCGCCGAGACCGACATCCCGAAGCCCTTGAGGGCCCGCACCGTGTCGAGTCCCGGCGCGGCACCGGCCGCGGAGCCGAGCCCACTTGCCGACAGGGCCTGCTCGATGAGGCTCGTGGGGTTCACGTAGAAGAGCCCAAGCTTCTCGGTCGGAAGCGTGGAGACCGTGTCCTGGAACGCCGGGTCACTCGCCAGATCCGGGGCGGTTTCCTCGGACACGTCGATCACCTGAGTGAGGCCCACCTCCTGGTTGCTGATGATCACCACGTGATCCACGATCGCGTAGGTCGTCAACGAGGGGCCGCTTCCAAACACGTGCATGGTGATGCCCCGGTAGTCGCGAGTCTGCTCGCTGCCGATTGCCTCCGTCATTCCCTCGGTCAGGGCGGCTTCCGCTGCGGCGTCGTCCGAGCTTGCAAGGAGCACCGAGGTCGTGACGGCCTCGCCGTCGGTGCCGACGTCGACCGCGATCGCCACCTCCGGCCCCAGCCAGGGCAGCACATCGTCGTGGGTGAGGCCTGAGTCCTGGAGCGCCTCGTCGATCGCGGCGTTCACCCGCCGTCGAAGCTCCTGATCGCTTCCCAACGCCGGGAAGCGGTGCGCCAGGGCGAACAGGTTCATCTTCTGGCCGGCGGAGGGGTCGAGGTAGGCGGTCGCGACCACGTCGCTCGATGCGGGTACGAGCTGCAGGAGCTCCTCGCTCGAGCCGCGCATCAGGAGGAACCCGGCGGTGGCGGCCCCGCCGGCGAGGAGGATCACAGCCGCGGCGACGATCGCCACCAGGCGACCACGCCGGCGGCGTGAAGGCGGTGTCGCGCCTGGTGTCTCGGATGACGAGGGTGGGAATGCCGGCGGCTGAGCGCGATCTGCCCCGAGGGCAGGCGGCGGCGAAGAACTCGGAAGGAGAGGATTCGACTCCGGCGGGGGCGGGAGATCTGCATTGGATGGCTCCCGCGAAGTTGGCTCGTCGGCCCGGGGAGTCGGGAGTGGTTCTCGCTCGGATGCTGGACGTTCGGGCACTCGCGGGTCCATGGCTCCCTCTCCTCGCTGAGCGGCGGATCCGGGGCGCTGGAAGATCCGGCCCAAGACCATATCGGCCCAAACCAGGGCCCGCTTCAGAGCCTGGAGAGATGAGTTCAGCGGCCCCGGGCTGTCTGCAAGGATGAAGGGAGCGTCCGAGAGGAGGTCGTGATGCGGAAGCTGATCGTGCAGGAGTTCGTGAGCCTTGACGGCGTGATGCAAGCGCCCGGGGATCCCGACGAGGATCGGAGCGGCGGATTCACTCACGGCGGGTGGCAGATGCGGTACTTCGACGACGACTTCGCCCGCGTCGCCGCCGAGGGGATCGCCGAGACCGGGGGCTACCTGTTCGGCCGGAGGACGTACGAGATCATGGCGGCGTACTGGCCTTCTCAGCCCGACGACGCCCCGTTCGCCGCCACGCTGAACGGACTGCCGAAGTACGTCGCATCGACCACCCTGAGCGAGCCCCTCGCCTGGCAGAACTCCACGCTGCTCCACGGCGACGTGGCCAAGGCAGTGGCCGAGCTCAAGGAGCAACCGGGCAAGAACCTCGTCGTCCTCGGCAGCGGGGAGCTCGTCCAGACGCTGATGGAGAACGACCTGGTCGACGAGTTCGGGATCATGATCAACCCGATCGTCCTGGGTAGCGGCAAGCGCTTGTTCCGCGACGGGAGCGCGATGAGGCCCTTGCGCCTCGTCCGGTCCCTGACGACGAGCACCGGCGTCCTGGTAGCCACCTACGAGCCCGAGCGTCCGTAGGACACCGGTCGCCCACAGATCCGTCTCGCTGGGGGAGGAGGCGCGATGACAGATCGAACACCGCGTCATGAGCACCCCTTGTTGGAGGGGGGCTCGACTCCATGGGCGGAGGTCCGGGAGCGCCTCGGAACGCCTGAGCGTGACAGGACCTACTGGCTGGCCACGGTCGGATCGGGTGGCCTCCCGCATGTCAGGCCGATCCTGGGCCTCTGGCTCGATGACGCGTTCTACTTCATCACAGGCGAGGGGACGCGCAAAGGAAGAAACCTGGCCGCCGATCCGCGCTGTGTGGTCGCGGCCAGCAGTCAGGTGCTCCCAGCCCTCGACGTCATCCTCGACGGCCGGGCCGTCAAGGTCACCGACCACGCAAAGCTCGAGCGGGTGGCCGACGCATATTCGTCCACGTTGCACTGGCCCCTCGAGGTCCGTGACGGAGGCGTCTTCGGCCCCAACGCACCGACCGCGGGACCACCTCCATACACGGTGTTCGAGCTCAAGCCTATGAACGTCGTAGGGCTTCCGGGCATCGCCGGTACCGAAGAAGGAGCGGGGGAAGCGGGCTCGTTCAAGCCCACCCGTTGGCGGTTCTAGGGAGCGAAGGGGTACGTCGAGCACGGGCTCAACCTGCGCGAGGGATTCTTCACGTAGGCGAAGCTGCGGCCTCCTTCTCCGGACCGCCCGTTGCCCGGGCCGGCGTCACGGCGACAGGCGAAACGGGGGGTACCGGTCGGTCACAAGTGTCAACGCATACGCGGTGACCCGGTTCTGCCACCGGATCACGCCCTCGACGAAATCGAACATGCCCCTGGGGTATCGGCCGGTGAACAGGATGGCAAACCAGGCCACGATCACGATCACGATGGCGGCGATCCACAGGAAGAACAGCACGATCCAGTGAGGGATCGCCAGGATCCACTTCACCAGGGGGAGCCACCGGTTGAGGTCGCGGGCCGCGTCGGGGTACGTGTAGTCCAGGTGGACCGACTGATGCTCGTCCGTCGACGGATAGCGGTCGTTCATGAGGGCCAGGTAGGCCCCCACTCGGTTCCCGAACCGCTGCAACTCCAGATTCCAGTCGAACCACCACCGCGGGTACTTCCGACGGAACAGGATCATCAGGAGCGGCCCGAGGAACAGCAGGCCGCCTGCCCCGGCCGCCACGGCCGTGCCCCCGGTCCCGCCCTTGCCGGAGCTCCACTCCCAGGTTTGTCCAGCGACCGTCCCATACACGATGAGGATCGGGATCGCCGCGAAGATGCGGAACCCAGTGCTCACCCGATCGAGATCTCGATCCGGATAGTCGACCGAGAACTGCACGGGGTACTCGATCTGCTGCATCGCCCACCTCCCTGAGCTCGTCCGGCAATTCCACGCCCACTCAGGGCCTCCATGCAACTCGATGCGGAGCGTCAGAGAGGAGTCCGCGCCCCTCGTTCACTCGATTTGACCAGTTCGCCGTGGAGATTCGGTTTGACCAGGGGGGAAGCGGCCTCCGTGGTCATCGGTTGGATGCGCACCGCGACCACGTCCCCTTCCCACCACCCCGGCCCAAGCTGATCCTGGGTGCAAGACGATCCGGTGTCTGCGCCATCATCCTTAGGCCTCTTCTCCCAGGATCGTGGGGATGACCGCCGAGACATCGAGGTCGGCGGCCCCCCGCTCCATGGCCCCCTCCAGGACTTCTCGAGCGGCGTGCGCTTCGGTGAGGTCGATCCCGGCGGCCTCGGCGGCCTCGTCGACGAGTCGCATGTCCTTGGCCGCGAGGCGCAGCTTGAAGCTCGCAGGGTACCGACCCGCCTCGACGTTGGCTCGTTTGGCCTTGACGGCCGGCCCGATCGGCGATTCGGCCAGGACGTCCAGTACGGCCTCGCGGTTGAGCCCGAACGATCGGGCGAGTGCCAGCGCCTCACCGAAGGCGACGATCGCCGCCCCCAGCGTGAGATTGGACACGAGCTTCATCGCCGCTCCCGAGCCCGGCCCGCCGAGGTGGTGGACGTCGCCCAGGGTCGCGAGGATCGGCCGGACTCGCTGGAAGGCGTCGTCCGAAGCACCGACGAAGAGCTGGAGCGTGCCGGCCGTCGCCTCCGGCACGCTTCCTCGAACTGGGGCGTCGACCCCTTGCACCCCCTCCGGGAAGCCGAGAGGCAATGGAGCGGAATGCGGCCGGGCCGATCGTCGACATGTCGACGTAGATCTGGGC
>JBKPDU010000119.1:0-33165 GCA_046728055.1 Actinomycetota bacterium
CACGCCGGACACCGCCACTAGGAATCACGTCTCGGGCTCGGAGGCGGCCAGGGGTTCCGTTAGTTCCCCAGGCCCGCCACGGCCCGGCCTCACCGCCCACGCGAGCAGCAACACAAGACAGATCACCGACACCGTGAGTCCCGTCCACTGGCTCCCGGTCAGCCCGAAGAACCGCTTGTCCACGCGGAGGAAGTCCTCCCACACGCGCAGGGCTCCGTACCACGCGCCGAATGTGAGCGTGAGGACCCCAAGTCGTCGATGGGTTCGGCTCAGCGAATAGAGCACCAGGAACAGCACCGAGGCCCCGATCATGTCGTAGAGCGCAGTCTGGTGGACGCCCACGCCGGTGGCGAGCACCCTCCCGTCGGCGGCCAGGAGCGTGGCGCCGGTGTGGGCCAGCCGGATCTGCTGGCCGCCCTGGAGGAACTGCCTGCACACGCCCGACAGGCATTCGTACCCGGCCGGCGTGCCCCCCTCGTATCGGAACGCGAGCAACCAGCTGGTGGGCTTGCCGAAATGATCGCCGATGATGAGGTCGCCGATCCGTCCGTACGCGATGCCGAACGACAGGCCCACGACCGCACCATCCATCACCTGGAAGAACCGGTAGCCCCGGCGGCGCATGAGCGGGATGTTGATCAGCACCGCCCCGGCGATTCCCCCCAGGAGGCTGATGCCGCCTCGGTACACCGCGAGCATGTCGCCGATGCCGTCGAACTCGGAGTAGTGGGCGATGACGTAGAACAATCGAGCCCCGATGATCGCCCCGATGAGGGCCCAGAACACCATGGCGTTCACGTCTTCCAACGTGACCCCCCGCTTTGGCCCCTCTCGCGTGAAGATCCACGCCCCGAACAGGAACCCAATGGCGATGCCGATGCCATGCGGGGAGATGGCGAAGCTGCCGAACACATGGATGCGATCGAGGATCGGCCAGCCGATGGCGCCGAGCAGCGTCACGGGGGCGAGTTTATCGGGGGTCCTGCGACACCGCGTCGGCCACGGCCTGGCCCAGGAGCAAGCCACCGAGGACGTCGGCCGGGTAGTGCACGCCCACGTAGGTACGTGATATCCCGACCGCGGCGGCCAAGCCTCGCATCGCCGTCCTGGCTGTCGGAGAGACCCCGAGATCCCGTCCGGCCACCGTCACGAAGGCGAGCAGGACGGCAGGATGGCTGCTCGGCCACGACGTGGCTCGTGGTGGGTGGGCGAGCAGCCGCACCCGGTTCGGGTCGGCCTCATAGGGCCTGGCCCGGCCGAACAGGCGCTTCAGCCCCTGTCCGGCGAGCCAAGCGGCGGAGGCGGAGGCGAGCCCGCAAACCGCGGCTCGCCGCCGATTTCCCATCGCCAGCACTCCGGCCGCGCCGATCGAGGCCCAGATCGACCCAAGCTCGGTGATCCCCCGGAAGAATCGATCCGCGCCCGGCCCGCGCCCCCGGTTCACCGTCCGAAACAGTCCCACGTCCACCCGGTGCCCGACCTCGGTCGATGCCAGGAGGCCGGTGGCCAACGTCGCCCCGGCGAGCCCGGCGACGCGCACGGCCCGGTTCACCACGCGGCGGATGATATATGGGACGATCGGCCCGGCCGCCACTGGGAGGGAACCATGAGGAGGTACGGGGAGGACGGGTCCGACGGTCAGGACGGACGGCCCGGCCCCGAGAAGGGGGGACGTCGGCGCGGGATCAGCGTGGCCCAAGTTTTGGCCGTCATCGCCGTGATCCTGTTGATCGTCTTCTCCATCGCCAACTCCCGGCGGGTGGACGTGAACTTCCTGTTCTTCACCGCTCGAGCGCGAGTCGTCACCGTGATCGTGCTCTCGGCCATCCTCGGCTTCTTCATCGGCTACTACGTGGGCAGGCCGGGCAGAGCCGACCGCAAGCTCCTCCGCGAGCTCCGAGAGCGGAGGGACTAACCGGCCTCCACGTCCCGCTTCTGCGCCATCGTCCCGTGACGCAATTCGTACGTCGCGCCGCCGACGAACTGGAGGCTCCGCGCGGCGAGCCGGCCAAGCGCTCCGCCGCGGAAGCGGTAGTCGACCTCGTGTTTGAGCAGGCTTCGTCCCTGTGGGAGGGGATCGATGGTGGTGTCGACCGTGGCAGCGAGCGGACCGCTTAGCCGGACCCTTGCGTGGAATGGAGGTGACCACTCGACAACCTCTGCCTTCACGCGGGCCCGAACGAGCACGAACCTGACGACCACCACGTACGTAACCCCCGCGGACAGCCCGGCCTCTGGGACGGCCTCCACCGACTCGATGTGCCGGTTCCAGTGCGGGAGGTGCGCTGGATCGGCGACCACGGTCCACACCTTCGCCGGCGGAGCATCGACCTCCACCGCAGTCCGAACCACCGTCATCCGATCGTCACGCTCCCGCTCGACCAACCGCTCCACCAGACCAGCCTCTCCGGACGAATCCTGACCAGCGCGGCGTCCCGGAAGTCCGAACCGGTCCGTCGCACCATTTCTTCGGCAGATCCTCCACCGGCCCGGAGCCGGTCGGGCAGGAATGCCTGGCCCATCCCCTGGGCCATGGCTCCGATCATCTCCCGGGCTCGCCACCACGAGGCCCGATCCACCGAGAGGGCGACGGGGACCGGGCCCTCGCTCGCTCCGGCGATCGCCAGCGTCTCACGGGGCATCGCCGCATACACGTCCGGCCCCCCTTCGACCCACCGAGCGGGCAGCACCACCGTGCCCTCTCGCCCGGCGATGCCGAGCGCTGCCGGACCGCTCCCGCCGAGGCCGCTCCGGACCGTGGGCGGGAGGGCTGCGAACGCGCCCGTCCCTCTCCGCCGCGCCCGAAAGGTCTCGCCCGTGCCGAGGGATGCGTCCCATGCTCCCCACCGCGCGCGCACCTCGCCGGCGTCGAGGAGGGCGGCGCGCTCCAGGACGATCTCCACGAACACTCGTCCCGGAGGGGTCCACGCCAGCGGAACGCGCCGAGCATCCACCGCATAGCCGGCAAAGAATCGCGCGTTCTTGGCCGTGAACCTGGCGGAGGCGGCGGTCACCGCGGGCATCCGTACTGCCGTGCGGACCCAAGTCGAGGGGTCGAGCACGTCATACGCCGCCGCTCGGCCGGTGAACGTGACCGCACGCGTCTCATCCTGCACCAGCCCAGCCACCCGAGGGTCCGCCCGCCACGCTCGGGCCTTGACCGATCCGCGGGAGGTGGTCAGCCACACCCGTCCGTCGGACCAGGCGAACACGAGGGGCGTGAGGTGGGGCCCGCGCGTGGTCTCCGCGGCGATGGAGCAGAACGCTCCGCGCTCCATGATCCGCTCGAACTCCGGCGGGAGCCCGTCGGTCACGCCCGCCCGCCGACGGGGACGCGGACCACGGGAAACCCGAGCATCAGCGCCGTCCACAGCGCATGGCTCACGATGCTGGCCAGGGTGCCCCCGGTCCACCAGCCGAGCGCGGACCACACGGCTCCCCCCACCAGAGCCCCGGCGATGATGGCCAGGTTTCGGCTGGACAGGTTGGCCGCCACGTACGCGGCCCACGCGATGGCCGCCCCCACCGTCGGGCTGTCGAGGGCGACGCTCAGTTCAGCCTGGAACATGCCGCGCCAGAACAACTCCTCACCGGGAGCCGTCACCACTGCAGCGAGCACGATGGCGCCGACGAGCGGCAGCCCCGCCTGGCGGGCGTACAGCTCAACCGAATGTCGCTGGAAGGTCCGCCACCGGATGGCCGCAACGAACAGCCGCGTCGCCAGGTACAGAGCGACGCCTGCGGCGACCCCCGTCGCCACCGCGACCTCCGCGCTCACCGTCGGCGAGAGCGACGGCGCTCGAACCGCAACGGCAGCGATGCCCATGGCGGGAAGGGCGACCCCCATGGCCACCCACACGCTGACCTCGCCCCGGGAGACCGCCCACCATGCGGCGAACTCGACGAGGGCCCCGCCGATCATCACCGCCACGACCATGGCTACCGGAGGAACCGAACCTTGGCAGCGAATTCCGCGGTCAACGCGGTGATGACGGCGAGATAGAAGAAGCCGGTGGCCGCCTGCACCGCCGAGGCTCGCGGGCCCTTGAGCGCGGCGCGGATCAAGACGGCGATGAGGGCGGTTGCCCCCACCATCCCCAGGGCGATCCACGACGCGAGCCCCGCCGACGTGAGCAGGGGGTTGAAGTTCGACGTGGTCCGGGTGGGACCGAACCCTCCGGCGACGACGGCCGCGGCCTCCAGGACCACCGCGCCGATCAGGAATGACGTGGAGCGATTGATCGGCACTCTCGACAGCCCGCGATCGGTGAGGTACCAGTGCCCGAGCAGGAGCCCGTCCATCACCGCTCCGAGGAACGCCGCCCCGGCAAGCAGCTGCAGGAAGGAGACGAGCGGGGACCCGTCGGCCGTCCCGGCCATGGCCACCAGCATGGCGATCGAAAGGGGCACCGAAGTAACCCCCACGACTCGCGCGAACCCAGGCCGGCCGGCGAACAGCAGCGTCACCCAGGCCAAGGTCACCAGGGCCAACGCCAGCGCCAGGCCCTCCGACCACAGTCCGGCCTGGCTTCCCTCGACCAGGCCGGCACTCGCGGACCCCCACGCGCCGACCGCGACGACGAGGGCCACGCAGCCGGTGAGCTTGAAGAACCCCGGTCTCACCTCGCGCCACAGCGGGGTGAGGAACAGCCACGCCACCCCACCGGCAGCGAGCTCTCCAAGGACCAGCGCCGAGACGCCGGCGGGTCCCCTCAAGCGTGTCCGCTCATGCCGCGCACCAGCCTACCCGGGGCATTCGCATGACCCCGCCATCCTCTGGCGCCAATCGCGGCGGGCTCCCGATCGAGCGGGCGAACGTGCGGGCACCGGCTACGCTGTTTTCACCGATGGACGATTGGCGTTCCTACGATGGCGTCGCCGAGACCTACGAGCGCATCAACGCGCCGCGTATGGCTCAACCGGCCGCCGACCTGGTCGCGCTGGCCCAACCGCCGCGCGGCGGCCGCGTCCTCGACGTCGGCACCGGGACGGGCGTCGCCGCGTCCGCGGCCGCCGCCCTCATCGGATCCGAGGGAAAGGCGGTAGGGGTGGACGTGTCACTGGGGATGCTGCGCCAGGCGGCGCGGGCCCGGCCCGAGCTTCTCCTGGCCGCCGCGGAGGCCATCGACCTCCCCTTCCGCGACGGAACGTTCGACGCCGTCACGGCGAACTTCGTGGTCTCGCACTTCACCAAGTACAAGACGGCGCTGTTCGACATGATCCGGGTCCTGAAGCGCGGAGGACGTCTGGCCCTGTCGTCGTGGGCCGAGGGCGACGTCGACGCCCTCCAGAAGACATGGCTCGAGCTGGTGGAACGGGCCGTTGGCCAGCAGATGCTCCTGGACGTTCGGACCCAGGCGATCCCCTGGGCCGACCGGTTCTCGGACCGGATGGCCATCGAGGAGACACTGCTCGACGCGGGGCTCAAGCACGTCCGAACGGCGCGCCGTGAGTACCGGTTCGCCTACCCGCTCCATGACTACGTCGACGGGTTGGGCACGTGGTCCACGGGCCGATTCCTCCGCTCGATGCTCGGCCCGGAGAGATGGGAATCCTTCCGCCGCAATGCCCAACAGGTGTTCGCCGACCGGTTCTCCGATCCGGTCAACGACTTCCGCGACGTCTGGCTGGCGGTCGGCGCCAAGCCCTAGCCGACGCGGCGGGCCGGCCGCGTGGCCTGGGTCAGCACATATCTCACCAACGTGCGCACCGGCACGCCGGTCGCACCGTCCGGCCAGTAGTCGCCGGCCTTCTCCTGGAACGCCGGACCGGCGATATCCAGGTGCGCCCATGGGGTGTCACCCACGAACTCGGCGAGGAACAGCGCGGCCGTGATGGCCCCGCCCCACCGGTCCTTCCCGATGTTGCGGACGTCGGCCACGTTGGACGCGATGAGTCGGTGGTAGTCCGCGTACAGCGGCAGCTCCCACCCGGGCTCTCCCACCGCTTCCCCGGCGGCCAGGATGTCCCGGACGAGGGCCCCGTCGTTTCCGATGACGCCGTAGATGTCACGGCCCAAGGCCACCATGCACGCGCCGGTGAGGGTGGCCGTGTCGATGATGACGCGCGGCTTTCGTTCTGCCAGGTAGGCCAGCGCGTCGGCCAGGACCAGGCGTCCCTCGGCGTCGGTGTTCAGCACCTCGGAGGTCTTGCCGCCGCGGTGCCTCACGACGTCACCGGGGCGGATGGCCGACCCGCTCGGCAGGTTCTCCGACGACGGGATGGCCGCGATCACGTTCACCTTCGGTCTCAGCCGGGCGATGGCCTTCATCGCCGCGAGGATGGAGGCCGCCCCCGCCATGTCGGCCTTCATCCACTCCATCCCCGCCGCGTCCTTGATCGACAATCCGCCCGAATCGAAGGTGATGCCCTTGCCGGTCAGCGCGATGGGGGACAGGCCGCTCGGACCGCCCCGGTACTTCAGCTCGATCATGCGCGGGGGGTTCGCACTTCCCTGGCCCACGCCGAGGATGCCACCGAACTTTCCCCGTTGAAGCTCGGACTTGGTCCAGACCTTGGACGTCAGGCCGACCTCGGTGGCCATTTGCTCCGCGTGTCCTGCAAGGACCTGGGGCGTGAGATCACCCGCGGGCGTGTTCACCAAATCGCGGGCCCAGGCAACGGCGTCGCTCACGATCTCCCCCCGGGCGATCGACTCCTCCAAGCTTCGGATCATGGGCCGCGCCGTCCACTTGGCCGACCCGAGGAGCGTGACGGTTCGCAGCGCCGGCTTCTCCGGATGGTCCCGATCCGTGTCCGACTTGTAGCGGTCGAACCGGTAGGAGCCGAGGAGCACACCCTCGACGGTCGCCTGCACGGCGTCCTCCGGTGAGCGCCCCATTACCTGGGGGAACGTGGTCGCGACGGTCCGCCGTTTGGCCAGCTGGGGGGCGACCCGTCCGAGAGCGCGGCGGAGCGAGTCCGTCGTGACGTCCTGGCGCTTCCCCATCCCGACCAGCAGCACCGATCTGGCCTCTACGCCCAGCCCGCCCGTGTTGGGGACGAGGAGCGGCTCGCCTCGCTCCCCCTTGAGCTTGGCCTCGGCGTACACGGCCAGCAGATCGGTCCCCTTCACGTCCTTCACCCCCGGCCCGGCTTCCAGACCCTCGTAGACCGGCAGGACCAGGACGTCGGTGCGGACCGAAGCTGGGGATTCTGTGGAATAGACGAACGTGGTCACGGCGACTCCTTCGTTCGTGCTGGTCAGCGGCAAAGTCTAACCGTCGGCGCCCTGGAGGCGGCTCGAACGTAGCCCGGCTACGCTTGCGCGCGGTGGACACGAAGGACCTCCGCGACCTCGTCCGGTTCTCCGAGGACGGCCCCCGCCACGAGGCACTCTACGAGTCCGACCGGCTGTGGTCGGAGGTCGTGTGCCTCCAGGGGGCGCAGGGGCTCGGCCCAATCTCCGATCCGGACTCCGACGCCATCTGCGCGGTGGTGGCCGGCCGGGTGGCGATCCAGGTGGACAGGAGTCGGAAGCGTCTGGGTCAGTGGGGCACCGTCCTGGTACCGGCGGGATCCGAGCTCACGGTCAAGAACGCCTCGGAGGAGCCGGCCGTCATCCTGCTGGTCGCGGCCCCTCCGCCGACACCGCGGGCCGTGTACGAGTAGGACCGCCGCCGCGTCCCCTTCGCCGCAGGACGACGAGCGAGAGGGCGAAGGCCACCGTGAAGCTGGGGATGCTCGCCCCCAGAGCGGAATCGAGCAGGGGAAACGGCAGGTGCAGCCAGTCGTGGAAGAGCGCCCGCATGGCCCCGATCCACCCCTGCGGCCCGGTCGGTGAGCTCCAGTGGTACAGCAGGAAGCCGGCGGCCCACGGCGCCAGAGCCCGGACGTTCACGCCGGTGTGCGAGAACAGCGCCCCTTCCCCGTACCGCCCACGGTGAAGGACGAAGTAGTCCGCCATGAACACTGCGGCCAGCGGCACGAACACCGACCCGATCAGCAACAGGAACAGCTCGTAACGGTCCATCGAGAACGCCAGAGCGAGGAGGAACCCCACGGCCCCCACCGCGGCGATGAGTGCGCGCTGCGAGAGGTTCGGCACCACGTTCTGCGTTGAGACCGCGGCCGAGTAGATATCCGCGAACGCGTTGTCACTCTCCCCCACGAGGAGTGCGATGAGGACGACTCCCCCGCCGGCCGTGGCCGCGATGGCCGTGCCGATCCCGAACACGTCGGCGCCCGCTCCGGCTGCGAGGACCAAGAGTGCGCCCAGTCCATAGAACCATACGTTCCCGGCCAGGTAGCCCCAGTAAGTGCCCGCGACGCCGCCCTCACCGGGGCGGGCGAACCGGTTGTAATCGGCGATCAGCGGGAGCCAGGAGATCGGCATCACCACGACGAGGTCGACCGCCAGCCAGAACGGCAGCCCCCCACGGCCCGGGGTTCGCCAGATCGCGTCGAGGTCCGCCGACGCGAGCACCCTGGCGGTGATCCACACCGCGGAGCCGATCAAGAGGTAGATGCCGAACCGTTCCAGCCACCGTCGGACGACCAGGATCGGCCCCCCGATGGCCAAGAGCGTGCAGATGATCGCCACCGCAGCAAGCCAGAGGTGGAACGCGTCCAGGCCGAACAGGCGCTTCGATGCGACGTTGGCCACCTGCCCCATGGCCCAGAACTCGACGGCCGTCCACCCAACGAGCTGCAGCAGGTTGAGAGCCGAGGGGAGGAAGGAGCCTCGCCATCCGAGCACCGGACGGAACAGCACCATCGATGGCACGCCCTCGCGCTCACCGGCCAGGCCGACCAACGCGAGCGGGAGACAGCCGATGGCGGATCCCACGACGATCGCCAGGATGGCCGTTCGAAGCCCGAGGGCGGGGACGAGGAGCGCGCCGGTGACCATCACGAGCAGCCCGACCGAGAGATCCCCCCACAGGACCGCGAGGTCGAGACCGGACAGCCGACGGCGATCGGCCGGCACCGGACGGATGCCCCAGGACGGCGCCTCGCGTTCCAGGGCCCGCTCGACGCGCTCGTTGATGCGCGACATCGCTCGTCCGGAGTCTACGCGCGACGTGTCGGCTGGCCCGACGTGGCGAGGCCGACATGTGGCTTGCTCGGCGTGTGGCTAGGCCCGTTGCTGAAGCATCCGCTGCAGGTTCGAGAGCGAGCGCCGCATCTGCCGACGCATCAGAGGCCGGTACGCGAGCAGGGCCAGCCGACCGAGCACGGGCAACGAAAGGCGGAGCTCCTCCGTCCAGGTGAATCGGGTTCGAGGTCCCGTCGGTTCGAGGAGCCATTCACCCACGCCACCGACCAGGCCCCGGTGGGCGATCACCAGTCGACGGGGTGGTTCCCACACGGTGACCTCCAGATGGTCGGTGAGCAGCGGTACCCCCAACACACGGGTGCGGACGGCGACGATCACGCCGACGCCCCGGCGGTGCGACGTCAACACCCGCACCGAGGCGGCGTCCTTCATCCAGGCGATCTGCTCCTCCCACCCGAGGATGGAGTTCCACGCTTCCTCGGGAAGAACGGGAAGATCGGTCCGAGCGGAGACCTTGATGGGGGCGATCATGTGGCAGCGAGAGTCACAGGCCGGGAGCCTCCCCGGTCCTCGGAAGGCGGCGGAGCGTCTCGCCAATCGACAACAACAGCGTCAGCGAAACGACGACCGGAAGGGCAGCGATGGCGAAGGCCGGTCCGTACCCCCACCGGTCCGCCGCCGCTCCCGCGACGAGTGGACCGAGTACGAACCCCAGGTCGCCGACGAACCGGTACGCGGCCACGCCGCTTCGCTGCGTGTCCTCGGTGGTGAGGTCCGAGAGCATCGCGGCCTGGGGCACCCCCGAGTACCCGGTGATCAGGCCGAAGATGCCCAGCCCCACCATGTACCTCACCGGGGTGGAGGCAAGCGGCCAAAGGACCAGGGAGGCCGCGAGGAGGGCGTACGACGGCACGATGACGGCCTTGCGGCCGATCCGGTCGGTCGCCGCCCCCGCAGGGAACAACACTGCGAACTCGGTGATGGACGCGATGGCCAGGCCGATCCCGATGCCCACCGGCGAGAGGTGGACGCGTTCGTGGCCGAACAGGGGGATCAGCGTCATGTACACGCCGGCGATGACCCAGGCGTACACACCGTTCGCCAGCAGAACGGAGACGAACGGACGATCGAACCGGAGATGCCGCAGCCCCGAGCGTGGAGCCTTCGGCCGCCCGTCGGCCCGAACCGCCGGGATGGTCGACGAGAACACCACGGCAGCCACGAAGCACGCTCCCGCATACACCCACAGGGTGCTGGCGGGGCCCAGCCAGTGCGCGAGGACGCCGCCGAGCGGCTCACCGGCGATGATGCCCACGTTGAACGAGGCGTACCACACGCTGATGACGCGGCCCACGCGGTCTGCCGGCACCGCGCGTAGCAGGAACGAGAGCGAGCCGGCGAAGAACACCGCGGAGCCGGCACCGCCGGCGCCGCGGAACACCACCAGCAGCGGGAAGGTCGGCGCCACGGCCGCCAGGGCGGTCGTGGCGCCGACCACCACCGCGCCTACGACCACCGTCGTGCGCTCGCCCAGGCGGTCGATGATCGCCGCGGTGAACGGGTCGACCGCCAGGCGGGTCAGGGAGAAGGCAGCGATGAGGACCCCGACCGCGTCGAGGCTGACGCCGAAGGACCGCGCGTAGAGCGGCAGGATCGGGGAGACGATCCCGAATCCCATCATGATCACGAACGTGCCGACGAGCGAGGCCCGGATCTCTGGGATCCGGAGGATGTCCCGGTATCCCAGTTCGCCGGGGTCGCCCACGCCGGGCAGTCTACGAACGCGGACCGCCGGCGCTTGCGCGAGCACCCCCCATCCTCTTCGATAGCCGCCATGCCCGTGACCGCGAGCGGCGCGATCGTCGCCACGTCACTCGTCACGGCCCAGGGAACGACACCGTCGCGTGGCGCCGACCTCGACGCACCCCACGTCATCCAGGACGCCGGGATCGCCTGGAACGGCGGCGTCATCACGTTCGTCGGTCCGGCGGACGGCCTGCCCGATGGGGATCCCCAGGTGTTCCAGGGCTGCACGATCACGCCGGGCTTCGTGGACTGCCACACGCACCTCCCGTTCGTGGGGTGGCGCGCCGATGAGTTCGAGCTCCGCCTGGCCGGTCGGAGCTACCGGGAGCTGCACGGGGAGGGTGGCATCTATCGCAGCGCCCGGCTCCTGGTCGACGCTTCCGACGATGAGGTGCTGGCGTTCTGCCGCCCGCTCGTGGCGGAGATGGCGGACCACGGCACGACGGCCATGGAGCTCAAGACCGGGTACGGCCTGTCGGTGGAGGGTGAGCTTCGCCAGGCCCGGCTGGCCAGACGGCTGGCCGCGGAGGCCCCCCAGGCCGCGACGGTCACCCTCCTGGCTTGCCACGCCGTGCCCCAGGGGATGGACCGGGAGGACTGGGTCCGGAAGGCCTGCACGGAGCTCATCCCGGCGGTCGTCGCCGAGGGCCTGTGCGACGCGGTGGACGTGTACGTGGAGGACATCGCGTTCACCCTCGACGATCTGCGGTCCGTCGCGGACGTGGCTGCCGCCGTCGGACTGCCGGTTCGATGCCACGCCGACCAGTTGGCTCCCTCGGGGGCCGTCGAAGAGGCAGTCAAGCTCGGGGCCAGGAGCGCCGACCACCTGAACAACGTGAGCAACGAGGGCGTTCGGGCGCTGGGCGACGGCGGGACGGTCGGGGTGCTTCTGCCGTCCTCGACCGCGTTCATGCGGGCCGTGCCGCCTCCGGTGCGCACGCTGGTCGAGACGGGGGCGGCCATCGCCTTGGCCACGGATTTCAACCCCGGGACCTCACCCGTGCTGTCGATGCCGGAGGCCGTGGCGACCGGGTGCACCCTGTACGGGCTGACCCCGCCCGAAGCGCTCACCGCGTCCACGCTGAACCCGGCCTGGGTGCTGGGGATGGCGGACCGCGCGGGCACGCTGGAGGTCGGCAAGCGGGCCGACCTGCTGGTCTTGGAGGGAGAGGGGTTCCGACAGGTGCCCTACCGGCCTGGCCACAACCCCGTTCTGCATGCCTATGCTGGTGGGACGAGGATCGGCGGGCGATGAGGCGATCTGCCCTGGTGGGGATCCTCGCGTTGGCGTTCGTGTGCGTGATCCCGCCCTCCGCGCTCGCCGCAGGCTCGGTCACCTTGTCCGCTTCGGACACCACGATCGTCTTCGGTGTATCGGTCCGGCTGACCGGGGAGATCTCGCCTCCGGCCGGCGGAGAGGTCGTCGACATCGTCGATGCAGCGGGTTCCGTGGTCACCACCACGACAACGAGGGCAGGCGGCGCCTTCTCGGTCACCATCTCACCACGGGCGAACGTGACCCTCCACGCGGTCTGGGGCAGCGACGTCAGTCCCGACGTGTCGATCGGGGTGCGGGCCGTCGTGACGGTCCATCTCGGAACGGTGCGCCTGTTCGATCGAGCCGTGGTCCGGGGCACCGTCAAGCCAGCCGTGGCGGGCGCGACGGTCGACGTGACGCTCACCAGGAACGGCAGACCGGTGGCCGACGCCACGGCCACGATGGGCTCGGCCGGAGGCTTTCGGACGACGGTCCCCATCGAGGCACCAGGGACCTACCGGGTCCGGGCCGCGTTCGCCGACCCGGACCACCTGCGAGGCACGGCGATCGACGGTCCAGCGTCCCCGCCGCTCCCGTCGCTGGGGCTCGGTTCGAGCGGAATCTTCGTGCGGCTCCTGGAACAGCGGCTCGTGGACCTCCAGTACCGGTTGGTGGCCGTCGACCGTCGATACGACTTCCGCACTGCGGACGCGGTGTTGGCGTTTCGAAAGGTCCAGCGGATGCCTCGCGTCTTCACCGTCAACGAAGGGGTCTGGCGGGCGCTCGCGCACCCGCTTCGACCGCGGGCGCGCTCGACCGCGAGCGGCTTCCACATCGAGATCGATCAGACCCGCCAGGTCCTGTACACGTTCCGCGACGGATCGGTGACCAACATCATGCACGTGTCGACGGGGAAGGCCAGCACGCCGACGCGCGACGGATCGTTCAGCGTCATCCGCAAGCTGGCCGGGTACAGCGAGAACCGTCTGTACTACCCGAGCTACTTCGACGGGTACCGGGCCATCCACGGATGGCCCGACGTGCCAACCTACCCCGCGAGCCACGGCTGCGTCCGAGTCCCGTACTGGAACGCCAAGTGGATCTACGGGCTGGCCGCGATCGGGACCCGGGTGATCGTCTACCACTAGTCCACGTCTAGTCCAGGTCACCAACCGCAGACTCGACGGCCCCGACCAACCCCCCGTTTCGGATCAGCTCGGTGGCGGCCTCGATGTCGGGGCCCAGCTCGCGGTCGGCGTCGAGGAACGGGATCGCACCTCGGATTGCCTCGCGCGCCGCACTCGTCCCCCGCGCGGGCTCGAGCGGGGCGCGCAAGTCCAGCCCCTGGGCCGCGACCATCGCCTCGATGGCCACGACCACCTCCGCGTTGGTCACGATCTCCCGGGCGTGCCGGGCCGACGTCATGCCCATGCTCACGTGATCCTCCTGCCCTGCGGAGGAAGGGATCGAATCGACGGAGGCTGGGTGGGCCAGCGACTTGGACTCCGAGACCAGGGACGCCGCCGTGTACTGGGCCAGCATGTACCCGGAGTTCAGCCCGCTGGTTGCGACCAGGAACGCGGGCAGGCCGTTGTTCGTGCCGGGGTCCAGGAGACGGTAAATGCGTCGCTCGGAGATGCCGGCAAGCGACACGGTTCCGGCCGCCAGTGCATCGAGAGCCACCGCGACCGGCTGGCCGTGGAAGTTCCCACCGGAGAGGATCTCACCAGTGTCGGGGAGGACGATGGGATTGTCGGAGACCGAGCCGGCCTCGACCTCGAGGATGCGTTGGGTGAACCCAAGCACTTCCCGGACCGCGCCGTGGACCTGTGGCGCGCACCGGAGCGAGTACGCGTCCTGGACCAGATGCTCGCTCGTTCGATGCGACGCCGTGATCTGGCTTCCGTCGAGGAGGCGTCGCAGGTTCGACGCGGAGGCCGCCTGGCCCCGGTGTGGCCGCAGGTCCTGGAGCCGAGGATCGAAGGGCCGGTCGGTACCGAGGGCGGCCTCGATGGTCATGGCCGCCGCGATGTCGGCACCCCTCACCAGCAGTGACAGGCGCTCTGCGGCGAGGGTGCCCACCGCGACCATGCCCTGGGTCCCGTTCACGAGGGCCAGTCCCTCCTTGGCCCGCAGGGACAGCGGCGACAGGCCGGCCGCCTCCAGTGCGTCGGCCGCCGCAACCGGGCGGCCGTCCACGAGCACCTCCCCACGGCCGACGAGCGGAAGCGCTAGATGGGCCAGCGGCGCCAGGTCGCCCGACGCTCCCAGGGATCCTCGTTCCGGAACCACCGGGACCAGATCGCGGTTCAGCATCTCGACCATCCGCTCGACGATCTCCACGCGGACCCCAGAGTGTCCGAGCGCCAGGACGTGGGCTCGGAGGAACAGCACGGCTCGCGCCTCCTCCCGGGAGAGCGGTGGCCCGACGGCAGCGGCATGCGAGCGGACGATGCCCAGCTGGAGCTGCTCCGCGTGCTCCGGGGAGATCCGCACGTTCGCCAGGCTTCCGAACCCCGTGGTCACCCCGTAGACGGTCTCGCCAGCGTCCACCTTGCTTTCCACGACCATGCGAGCGGCGCGTACGCGCTCGGCAACGTCCGGCGGCAGGTCAACGGACGCGCCCCGGGCCACCGCGACCACGTCCCGGAGTGTGATCCTCCCGCCGACGCCGACCGACACGGCGGCAAGGCTACGGGGGTGCCACGCCGCTCACAAGCTCGGGGAGTAGGGTTGAGAGGATCAGTTGCGACGAGGAGCCGACTCCATTGTCCGACCCGATGAGCCCCTACGAGATGCTTGAACCCGAGGGCCGCCTCCGGGCCGATCCGTCGGCTCGGCCTGGTCGTTGGAACCCTCGGCCGCACGAGCCCTCCGCCGTCCGTGCCCTCCTTCGAGGGCTGGCCAAACGCTGCCCTCGATGCGGCGAGCGGGACGTGTTCGTCCACTGGCTTCGGATCCGGGACAGATGCGCCCGGTGCCGGCTGCGGCTGGAACGCGAGGAAGGGGGCTTCCTCGGGGCGATGACCATCAACTATGCGGTCACCACCCTGGCGTGGGTGGCGTTCCTGGTGATCTGGCTCCTGGTGGACCTGCCCGGCGTGCGAGTGGCCCCGCTCACGGTGGCGTCGATCGTCCTGGTGAGCGTGTTCCCGCTCGTCTTCTACCCCGTCTCGAAGACCCTGTGGGCTGCGGTGGACTACCTGGTCTTCCGGTCCAGCCCCGACTACGCGACCGACCCTGCCGACCGAGCGGAAGGCAACGGCGGCCGGTACTGAGGCTATTCGCGCCAGGGCAAGCGAACGCCGCGCTGGTGGGCGACGTCCAAAGCCCGGTCGTAGCCCGCGTCGGCATGGCGCACGACACCCATCCCCGGGTCACTGGTCAGCACGCGCTCCAGGCGTGACGCCGACTGCGCGGTCCCGTCGGCCACCACGACCATCCCGGCATGGATGGAGTACCCGATGCCCACTCCCCCGCCGTGGTGGACGCTCACCCAATGAGCCCCGGCCGCCGTGTTGACCAGGGCGTTCAGGATGGGCCAGTCGGCGATGGCGTCGGAGCCGTCCCGCATCCCCTCGGTCTCCCGGTAGGGGCTGGCCACGCTGCCCGAGTCCAGATGGTCGCGGCCGATCACGATCGGCGCCGAGAGCTCGCCGTCGGCCACCATCTCGTTGAGCCGGAGGCCTGCCTGGGCTCGCTCGCCGTAGCCGAGCCAGCAGATCCGAGCCGGCAGTCCCTGGAACGCCACGCGGTCCTGGGCCATCCGGAGCCACCGCTGGAGACGCTCGTTCGCCGGGAACAGCTCGGCGACGGCGCGGTCCGTCTTCAGGATGTCCTCCGGATCGCCGGACAGGGCCGCCCACCGGAACGGCCCCTTGCCCTCGCAGAACATCGGCCGGACGAACGCAGGCACGAACCCCGGGTAGTCGAACGCCCTGCCGAACCCACCGGCTTTGGCTCCGGCTCGCAGGTTGTTGCCGTAGTCGAAGACCTCGGCGCCAGCATCCATGAATCCGACCATGGCCTCGCAGTGGCGGGCCATGGAAGCGCGGGCACGCGCCTGGTAGTCGTCTGGATCCGACGCGCGGAGCTCGGCGGCCTGCTCCAACGACAACCCTGCCGGGAGGTAGCCGCCCAACGGGTCGTGGGCGGACGTCTGATCGGTCACCAGCTGCGGCGCGAACCCTCGGGCCAGGAGCTCCGGTAACACCTCGGCGCAGTTGCCGAGGAGCCCGATCGAGACGGCCTCCCCGCTCTCGCGAGCAGCCTCCCCCCAGGCCACGGCCTGATCCACGTCGTCGGTCTCGAGGTCGAGGTATCGGGTCTTGATCCGCCGCTCGATGCGCGAGGGGTCGACCTCCACGCACAGCGCGACGCCCTCGTTCATCGTGACGGCGAGCGGCTGCGCTCCCCCCATCCCGCCCAGCCCTCCGGTCAACGTGATGGTTCCCTTCAGTGACCCGCCGAACCGCTGCGCCGCCGCCTCGGCCAGGGTCTCGTAGGTTCCCTGGAGGATGCCCTGCGTACCGATGTAGATCCACGATCCCGCGGTCATCTGGCCGTACATGGTCAGCCCTGCGTGCTCGAGCTCCCGGAACGTGTCCCAGTCCGCCCACTTCGGCACCAGCATGGAGTTGGAGATCAGGACGCGAGGCGCCATCTCGTGAGTCCGGAACACCGCGACCGGCTTGCCCGACTGGACGAGCAGGGTCTCCTCCTCGCCCAAGCCTCGAAGGGCATTCACGATGACGTCGAAGCACTCCCAGCTGCGGGCGGCCTTGCCCGTCCCTCCGTAGACGACCAGGTCCTGGGGTCGCTCGGCCACGTCGGGGTCGAGGTTGTTCATGAGCATGCGGAGCGCCGCCTCCTGTGGCCACGCCCGGCACGAGATGGTCGACCCGCGCGGAGCCCTGATCTCACGAGCGCTCATGCGCCCTCGCCTCCTTGCGTCGCGTGGGCATGATAGTGGTCCCCGGGCAGAACACGGTCGGGACGAGTG
Source organism: Actinomycetota bacterium (assembly GCA_046728055.1). Taxonomy (GTDB): domain Bacteria; phylum Actinomycetota; class UBA4738; order UBA4738; family HRBIN12; genus AC-69. The sequence goes on from JBKPDU010000119.1 coordinate 17,065, forward strand.
GCCGATCGGGTTACGACGTTCGACGGTCCACGGCCCACGAGGAGCAGGCCGTGCCCTTGGTGAACGTCTTCATCTCGGTGGCGACGGCCACGGCCTGCGCGTAGTGCTGGAACTTCCGATGCGCGCTCGTGGCGATGCCGATGGACACGGACAGGAAGGGGAATCGCTGGGTCTCCCCTCTCCGGTTGACGACCTCGATGTAGCCCCGGTCGCGATCCTCCTGGTCGTACAGGTTGGCCGTCTCCTGCTCGAACTTCTGCACGATGCTCTCGGCGATGGCCGTGGCGTGGTCCGCGTGGCACACCACCACGAAGTCGTCGCCGCCGACATGGCCCACGAAGATGTCGTTCCCCCCGACGCCCATGGCAATGTTCTGGATCAGGCGAGCCGTGTGCTGGATGGCCTGGTCGCCCCGGGTGAAGCCGTAGTGATCGTTGTAGGCCTTGAAGTGATCCAGGTCGGCGTACAGGATGGCGAACAGGTCCTCGTTGGCCACCCGCTTCTCGATCTCCTCCTCGATACGAACGTTCCCCGGAAGCCCGGTGAGTGGCGACTGGGCCCGCATCTCCCTGGCCCGCCGGAGCACGCCACGGATCCGGGCCAGGAGCTCGGGAGTGTCGAACGGCTTGACGATGTAGTCGTCAGCCCCGACCGAGAAGCCTTCCAGCTTGTCCGCGGAGAGCCCTCGGGCGGTCAGCAGGATGATGCTCACGCTGGAGGACCGGCTGTCGAGGCGAAGTCGCCGCGTGAGCTCGTAGCCGTCCATGTTCGGCATCATCACGTCGGCCAGGATCAGGTCCGGGCAGTCCTTGCGAGCGATCTGGAGCGCCTGCTCGCCATCGGACGCGGTGGCCACCTCGTATCCCGCCGCCCGGAGCTCGATCTCGAGCAACCGGGCGATGAACGGATCGTCGTCGACCACCAGGATCGACTCGCCCGAGGGGACCTCCGGTCCCGGAAGGCCGGGCACCGGGGCGGCCTTGGTCCAGGTATCGGTCTCCACACTGATGGCAATCGGCACGCGGGGCGGACCGGTAAAGGGCTCCATGCCCCCCATCCCGAACCGCCTGAAGGCGACCCGTCGCCCTCAGGACCGGTACCGGTTACCCGTCGGCCGTCCCCCGGCGATCGAGGGCGTAGGACGAGCCGGGGGTCCGTTTCGTGTAGTTCTTGAGCTCGGTCGCCACCTGAACCACCTCCGCCCGATGGGAGAACCGGCGGTTGACGGTGGAGGCGATCCCGATCGACACGGACACCAGCGGGAACCGCTGCCGGTTGCCCTGGCGATCCTCCGCCTCGATGAAGCCTTGGGCCGCGTCCTCCGGCTCGTAGAGCGTCGGCGCCAGCTCGTCGAACCGCCGGATGACCTCTTCCGCGATCGCCGTCGCGTGCTCGGGGGACGTGACCACCACGAAGTCGTCACCCCCGATGTGCCCGACGAACGTGGCGGCGCTGCCCACCCCCTTGGCGGTGTCCCGGATCAGCCGGCCCGTCGCCTTGAGCGTCTCGTCACCCCGGACGAACCCGTATCGGTCGCTGTAGGCCTTGAAGTTGTCCAGATCGAGATACAGCAGGGCGAAATCCAGTCCGTGGGTGATCCGGGCCTCGATCTCGTCCTCGATCCGGATGTTGCCGGGAAGGCCGGTGAGCGGGGAGACCGAGCGCATGTACTCGGCCCGCCGGAGCACCCCCCGGATCCGGGCCAAGAGCTCGTCGGCGTCGAACGGCTTGATGATGTAGTCGTCGGCCCCCGCGGTGAGGCCCTCGAGCTTGTCCGCGGCCAGCCCCCGGGCGGTGAGCATGATGATGCTCACGGCCTCCGTCCTGGGATCCTGCCGGAGTCGCCGGGTCATCTCGTAGCCGTCCATGTTCGGCATCATCACGTCGGCCAGGACCAGGTCGGGGCATCGTTCGAACGCGGCGTCCAGCGCCTCCACGCCGTCGGAGGCCGTTCGGACCTCGTACCCCGCCTCGGCGAGTTCGGCCTGGAGGAGGCGGGCGATGAAATCATCGTCCTCCACGACGAGGATCGACTCCCGCACGGGTGCCTGGGATTCGTCGCTCACTGGCCGGCCTCGGCGAGGTAACCGTCCCCCATATGTTCGGGACGGGGCGGCGCGAGTAAAGCACAATAGGGACCAGGACCACCGGGGAGCAGGGGGGTTTGGCGCGGTGCAGGTGCTCGGGTCGTTCCTGGATGGCATGGGCAACACGCCCCTCGTCCGGCTCCACAAAGTCGTCCGAGGAGTCCGCCCGATCGTCCTGGCCAAGCTCGAGATGCTGAATCCCGGCGGGAGCGTGAAGGACCGAATCGGCGTTCGAATGATCGAGGCCGCCGAGCGCGAGGGTCGACTACGACCGGGCGGGACGATCGTGGAGCCGACCTCGGGCAACACCGGCCATGGCCTGGCCATCGCCGCGGCGATCAAGGGCTACAAGTGCATCTTCGTCATGCCGGACAAGATGAGCCAGGAGAAGGTGGCGCTCCTTCGAGCCTACGGGGCCGAAGTGGTCATCACCCCGACAGCGGTCCCCCCCGAGTCGCCCGAGTCCTATTACCGCGTGGCCGACCGGTTGACCGAAGAGATCCCCGGGGCCTTCCAGCCCAACCAGTACTTCAACCAGGAGAACCCAAAAGCCCACTACGAGACGACCGGTCCGGAGATCTGGGAGCAGACCGGCGGCGAGATCGACGCGTTGGTGGCCGGGGTTGGGACCGGCGGAACGATCACCGGCGCCGCCCGGTATCTGAAGGAGCGCAAGCCCGAGATCACGGTCGTCGGTGCGGACCCCGAGGGGTCCCTGTTCTCGGGCGACGCGGCCAGGCCCTACCTGGTGGAGGGGATCGGAGAGGACTTCTGGCCGGAGACCTTCGATCCCTCGGTGGTGGATCGATGGGTCCGGGTCTCCGACGCCGATTCGTTCCGCCTGGCCAGGGCGGTGACTCGCCAGGAGGGCATCCTGGTCGGCGGGTCATCGGGGACCGCCCTGTACGGCGCGCTGGAGGTGGCCCGGGAGCTGGATGAGTCGAAGACCGTGGTCGTCATCTTCCCCGACACCGGACGCAACTACCTCTCGAAGCTCTACTCGGACTCCTGGCTACTCCAGTACGGGATGCTCGAGCGCCCAGAGGTGGTGCGCGTGGAGGAGGTCGTATCGGGCAAGCGCGGTGACCTTCCACCCATGGTGACGGTGAGCGCGCACGACAAGGTGCGCCAGGCCATCGACGCGCTCCAGGAGTACGGGATCTCTCAGGCCCCCGTGGTGCGCGAGCCGTCGTCACTCGACGTGACCCAGTTCGTCGGGGCCATCCAGGAGCGCGCCCTCCTCGACCGCATCTTCCGCGACCCCGACGCCCTCCAGGCCGACGTTGCCGAGGTCATGGGCCCCCCCATCCCCATGGTCGAGTTCGACCAGCCCATCGAGGTGGCCTTCGGTGAGCTCCAGCGGGAGCCGGCCGTGCTGGTGGCCAAGGCCGGCCAGGTCCTGGGGGTTCTGACTCGGAGCGACCTCCTGGAGTACCTGGCCCATCGGCAGCGGACCGGGTAGGGACGCCCCACCCCGCGTGCGATCGCTCGGCATCGACGTCGGCGCGAAGCGCAAGGGCCTGGACGCCGTCCTGCTCGACGAGCGTCTGGTGCCCTCCGAGGCTCGGCGCCACCTGGGCGTGGAGGAGATCGCCCAACTGATCCGGCAGAGCCGACCCGACGTCGTGGCGATCGACTCGCCGCCGGCATGGGGACGGAGCCCCGGTGGATCCCGGCGTACCGAGCGCGAGCTCCGCCGGTTCGGCATCCAGTCCTTCGGAACCCCCTCGGATCCGAAGAAGGCGAGCAGCGTCTTCTACGACTGGATGCGAGCCGGCTTCGAGGTCTTCGAGGCAGTCGGCCGGGTGGGGTTCGCCCGGTACGCGAGTGGCCCGGTGGCCGGCAGGGCCATCGAGGTGTTCCCCCACGCGACCGCGGTCGTGCTGGCCGGATGCCTGCCCCCGAGCGAGACCACGGATCGGATGAAACGCGAGTGGCGCCGCGGCGTGTTGGCGGCCCAGGGCGTGGCCACCGAGGACATCCGGTCGTCGGATCAGGTGGACGCGGCACTGGCGGCGCTCACCGGACTGTACGCGCTCGGCGGCAAGTGCTTTGCGCCGGGCGACCCGTTGGAGGGGGTGATCGTCCTTCCGGCAGCGACCCTTCCACCGCCCCCGTACCCTCGATGCCGCCAGGTGGAGCGTTCGAACGGTCAGATTCAGCTGGTGTTCCGCGGGCTGGCCCGGTGCCGGTGCGGACATCCGGACTGCGCGTCCTCGACGGCCAGGGAGTTCGCGCCGGGACACGATGCGAAGCGCAAGTCGCTGCTGTGGGACTTGGCCCGGTCGGGCCAGGAGGCAGTCGAGGAGCTGAGGAGGCGAGGATGGCAGGTTCCCCCGGAGATGCGATGAGGTTCGAGACCAGGGCGGTCCACGCCGGCCAGGAGCCCGAGCCGGCGTTCGGCGCCGTGAACGTGCCGATCTACCAGACGTCCACGTACGCGCAGCCGGAGGTGGGGAAGCCGAAGCGGTTCGACTACGCGCGGACCGGCAACCCCACGCGCGAGGCCCTGGAGACCGTGATCGCGTCGCTCGAGGGCGGACGCCACGGGCTCTGCTTCGCATCCGGCATGGCCGCCGAGGCCACCCTCCTCCTGACGCTCCGCCCGAACGACCACGTGCTGCTGTCCAACGACGTGTACGGCGGAACGTATCGGCTGCTTGCTCGCGTGCTCGCCGCTTGGGGCATCGCCCACGACGTCGTGGACATGACCGACCTCTCCGCGTTCGGCGCCGCGATAAGGGAAGAGACCACGGTCGTGTGGGTTGAGACCCCGACTAACCCGTTGCTCAAGGTCATCGACATCTCCGCCGCCGCCGAGCTCGCGCACGCCAGCGGCGCGCTGTGTGTGGTCGACAACACGTTCGCCACCCCCTACCTCCAGCGGCCGCTGGAGCTCGGCGCCGATGTCGTGGTGCATTCGGTGACGAAGTACCTGGGCGGACACTCGGACCTGGTCGGGGGGGCCGTCGTGACCAACGACGATGCGATCGCCGAGCGTCTCGCGTTCATGCAGAACGCCGTCGGGGCGGTCCCCGGCCCCATGGACTGCTACCTGGCGCTCCGCGGAGTGAAGACGCTCGCCTTGCGGATGGAAGCGCACTGCCGAGGCGCCCGGCGCATCGCCGAGTTCCTCTCGGAGCACGCCAGGGTGGCCAGGGTGCACTTCCCCGGGATCCCCGGCCACCCAGGGTTCGAGGTGGCCGTCCGCCAGATGAAGGATTTCGGCGGCATGGTCTCGTTCGAGGTCGGAACCAAGGACGAGGCTCTCAATGTCGTCCAGGGGACCAAGCTGTTCTTCCTGGCCGAATCGCTGGGAGGGGTGGAATCCCTCATCGAGGTGCCGGCGCCCATGACCCACGCGAGCGTGAGCGACTCGCCGCTCGCCGTGCCCGACACCCTCATCCGGCTGTCGGTCGGGATCGAGCACCCCGATGACCTGGTCGCGGATCTCGACAAGGCGCTGGGCTAGCGCGACAAGCATGGCCCGTCGCGCGCTCCTCATCCTGGCCGCGTTCGGCGTCCTCGCCGGGTACCGGGCCGCGCTCCTGGCGGACGGCTCCCTCGGCCGCCCCCATCTCGTTCCGGGCGTCGAGTCGACCGTCACCGACGTGGCGCGCGCCCCCCACGGGACGATCTACGTCGCGACGGCCGAGGCCATGGTGCACCTCCAGGGAACACCGTCCGGATCCCCTGAGCTCGGATCGACCTCGGGTTCACCCCGGCCGGGAGCCAGTCCGACGTCACCCGGCCCTCCGGGTGGGGCCGGGAACGCCATCGGGGTGGTCATCGCCGCCATCCTGATCGGTGGGCTTATCCTCATGCGGCGGCGTCTCATGCGCCGCTGACCGCTCGCTAGTCGGCCGGCCGCTTCATATACGCGACCAACGACTGCCCGCCGGCGGGCGTGCTGACCTGGACCACGCTCACGAGCTCCCACCCGTCCTCGCCGAACGTGTTCAGGATCTCCCCAGGATTGTGCTCGAGCAGTGGCGCCACGAAGTACTCCCACTTCTGCACGTCATCCCTCCCCTTCGAACCGGCGCTTCTCGATCTTGATGCACGCGCCCATGACCACGGTGAGGCCGCCCCGTTCCGCGATCCGCCGGGCCTCCTCGCTCACGATGTCGAGCTGGAGCCACAGCACCTTGGCGCCGACCCGGACGGCCGCCTCGGCGATCGGGGGCGTCTCCTCCGCGCGGCGGAACACGTCGACCATGTCGATCCGCACGTCCTTGGGCACGTCGTCGAGCGACGGATACGCGGTCTCGCCGAGCACCTCGGTCTCGTTCGGGTTGATCGGGACGATCCGGTAGCCCCCGCGTTGCAGGTACTCGGCCACCTCGTTCGAGGGTCGTTCCTGCTTCGAGGACAGCCCCACGACGGCAATGGTGTTGGTCATCCGAAGGATCTCGCCGAGCTCCTCGTCGGTCGGCAGATACGGCCTCACGGCTCCGGCACTCACGATTGCTCCTTCCGAACGCTCTCGATCAGGCCGTGCAGGATGAACGCCGTCGCCCCCCAGATCGTGTTGTCCTGCATCTCGTACGCGAACCCTCGGTAGATGTGGTCGCCGCGGGGAAACTCCACCTCGCGTTCGGCGTCGGACAACCGGGCCAGTGGGTACTGAAGGACCTCGGCGATCTCGTCGGCGTTCGGCGCGAAAGTGGGACGAGGGGAAAGCATCCCGACGAACGGGACGATCAGGATGCGCGAGACGAACGTGTGGACCGGGGAAAGCGCACCGAGCACCTCGACCTCCGAGGGGGAAAGACCCAGCTCCTCCTCGGTCTCTCGCAACGCGGTGTCACGCGGCGCGGCGTCTTCTGGATGGCTGAGCCCGCCGGGAAAGGAGATCTCGCCCGGGTGCCGCGGAAGCTCGTCGGTTCGCCGGGTGAACACCACCCAGGGTTCCTCGCCCTCGACGATCGGAACGAGCACCGCGGCCAGGCGCTCTCCCGGACCTGGCCAAGACTGCGGTTCGGGATCGAGGGTATCGGCAAGGAACGACCGCAGATGGTCCGTCCGCATGGAGTTGTCATGGTAGAGCAGGACGTTGCGAGAGCCCTGCCAGCTTGGGATCCTCGGCGGCTCGGGGATGGTTGAATCGGCACGGGTGGAGCGGTTCGACGTCTTCGTGATCGGCGGCGGCGCGACGGGTTCCGAGGTCGCGTTCCGGCTCGGACGAACGGGCGGGCTCACCGTCGGCCTGGCGGAACGGGACAAGCTGGGGGGCGAATGCAACCTCTATGGCTGCGTGCCCACCAAGGTCATGCTCCGAAGCGCCAAGGTCGCGGCGATGGCTCGGGACGCGGACCGCTTCGGCGTCCATGTACCGGCCGTCGACGTGGACTTCCTGGCCGTTCGGGATCGAGCTCGGCGGATCATCGAGGCACAGTCGGGCGGCGGCGCCAAGCCCTTCGAGCGGCTCGGGATCCGGGTCCTCATGGAGGAGGCCCGCCTGATCGGACCACACCTGATCGAGCTCGCGGACGGCACCGAGGTCGAAGCCGACCGGATCGTCCTGGCCACCGGGACCGAATCGGTCACGCCGCCGATCGAGGGGATCGAGGACGGGCCGTACTGGACCAACAAGGAAGCCATCTGGAAGCCCGAGTCCGTGCCACGTTCGATGGCCATCCTGGGGACAGGGGCGATCGGGATCGAGTTCGCCCAGATGTACGCCCGGTTCGGCTCGAGGGTCACCGCGATCGAGGTCTTTCCCAGGATCCTGCCCAACGAGGACGAGGATGCCGCGGCCGCCCTGGTCCCTGCGCTGGAGGGGGAAGGCATCCGGTTGGTGCCGGGAACGACCTGTGCCCGCGCCGAGTACCACGGACGGAGATGGCGGCTGCGTCTGTCGAACGGGGAGGAGCTCGAGAGCGCTGAGCTGCTCGTGGCCACAGGCCGGCGCGCGCGGTTCGAGCACCACGACCTCGACGCGGCCGGCGTCCGGCTCGACGATGATGGCAAGCCGATGCTCACCGACACCCTGCGAACCACGAACGACCACGTGTGGGCGGCCGGCGACGCCACGGGCGAGCTCCTGTTCACCCACGTGAGCACGTACGAGGCGGAGTTGGTGGTCGACGACATCCTGGGTCGGCCGCGGTCCCGCGACTATCGGGTCGTGCCCAGGGTGACGTTCTGCGACCCTGAGGTGGCGAGCGTCGGTCTCACTGAGCGGCAGGCCCGCCAGGCAGGCAGCGAGGTTCGCATCGCGAAGGTCCGGATGGAGGAAAGCGAGCGAGCCGTCATCGATGGCCGGACCCACGGCGTGGTCAAGCTGGTGGCCGACGCACGGACCGGTGAGCTTCTAGGGGGCCACGTGGTCAGTGAGGAGGCCGGGGCCATGATCCACGAGGTGGCGGTGGCGATGGCCGGACGGATCCCGCCTCGGGTCGCGGCCGAGACCATCCACGCGTACCCGACGTTCCCCGAAGCGCTCAAGGCGGCCTTCCAGAAGCTGGCGGCCGAGTAGCCGACATGGACGGGTATCCTGAAAGGCGCGATGGGCAGCGACACGGCGACCGTCCTCACCGTCACGGCCGAGGCCGCTCGGAAGATCCGAGCCCTCGCGGACCGTGAGGGCAAAGCGGCCCCCATCCTCCGGGTCAGGGTGGTGGCCGGAGGGTGCTCCGGCTTCTCGTACGAGCTGTCCTTCGCCGACGCCGCATCGCAGGGCGACCACGTCATCGACGTGGACGGAGTGCAGGTCATCGTGGACCGTACGAGCGCGCCGATCGTCGAGGGTTCCACCCTGGACTTCGACGACGCCATGCTCGGTGGTGGCCTGAAGGTGCTGAACCCGCGGGCCACGCACGAGTGCGCCTGCGGTCAGTCCTTCGCCATCTAGGGCCGCTCAGGCGGCCTGAAGCGTCCCCGTCATCGACGTATGGAACCTGCAGTGGAATCCCGCGGTCCCCGATGCCGGAAAGGGCACTGTGACCTCGACGGTTTGACCCGGAGGCACGTCCCTGGAGACTCCCCCATCGTCCAGGGTGAAGCTGTGGGTCGCCGAGTCCTCGTTCGTGACCGTCACCGTGGCCTGCTGTCCTCCGGGCGCCGAGAGCGTGTCCGGATCGAAGGCGAAGTCCTTGATCGTGAGGGTCAGCCCCGCTTCTCCATCACCGCCGCCGCCCTCTCCTCCGCCTCCACCATCGGAGTCCGAACCCCCGCACGCGGCCATGAGCAGCACCACCAACAGGACAAGCCCGGCACCCCAGGGGCCACCGATCGTTCTCCTCATCCCCAGCCCTCCCGTCGTGGACGCGTCGGCTAGCCTAGCGATTCGTCCGTAGTACGGACGAGCGGGCCGAGGGGCTTTCCGACCAACGAACATCCCGCGCTATGCTTCGGTTCGTGCCCGCAACCGACCGAACGCAGTGGTACGACCTGTATCACGAGGTCGTCCTGACCGGGCTGTGCACTGGGTGCACTGCCTGCATCGTGGCCTGCCCCTTCCACGTCCTTGGATACGAGGACTACCAGCCCGTCCAGCTCCAGGAAGACGGCCTCGACCAGTGCGCGCACGGCGACCGGGGCTGCTCGCTCTGCACGCTGGCCTGTCCCCGGTTCCGGGAGTGGGAATCGGACATCGACCAGCTGCTGTTCGGCCAGACGAGGAAGCCCGAGGAGGTCATCGGCCAGTACCGCGACATCGTGCTGGCCAGGGCAAACGACCCCGAGGCCCTGATGCAGGGCCAGGACGGCGGAGTGGTCTCGGCCCTGCTCATCTGGGGACTGGAGAACGGCGAGATCGACGGTGTCTGCACCTCGAAGCTGTCGGACGAGCGCGCGTGGGACGCCGAACCCACCGTGGTCACCGACCGGGATGGCGTCCTGGCCACGGCAGGGTCACGGTACACGTACTCCGCGAACCCGCTGGCCATGCTGAAGGCGGCCCAGATGGGCCTGTCCAAGGTGGCGCTGGTGGGGATGTCGTGCCAAGCCAGTGTTACCGGTGCCATGGCGGCTCGGCGTGTCAACAAATGGGCGAAGAAGATCAACTGGACGTTCGGACTCCTGTGCTCCAAGAGCTTCACGTACGAAGGCCTGATGGTCGAGATCGCTCAGCAGGAGCTGGGCTTGGATCTGAAGGACATCGTCCGCGTGAATGTGAAGGGGAAGCTGCTCTTCTACACGAAAGACGGCGAGGAGATCACGTACTCGCTGAAAAAGTCCCACCGGTTCACCCGCCCAGGATGCCTGCTCTGCCCGGACTTCGCCGCGGAGCACGCGGACATCTCCTTCGGCGGGCTGGGCCAGAGCGAGGGGTGGACTCTGACGGTCATCCGCACCGAGAAGGGTCAGGACATCTGGAACCGGGCCGTGGCGGAGGGCATCGTCACGTGGCGGCCGGGATCCGAGGATCCCGGGGCCATCGAGCTCATGGCCAAGCTGGCGGCCAAGTCCAGGGAACGATGGCCGGAGGAGCAGCTCCCTGAGGCGGACCGGTTGCCCGGCGGCCTGCCGTCTGGGAACGGCGAGGTCGCCGCGGGAGCCTGAGCCGGCCGGTAGCGCCCAGCCGGCGAGGATGAACCGTCAGCCGGCGATGAGTGTTGGAAGGGTCAGCCGGCGGCCGGCCAGGCCGCAACGGTCGGGTGATCGACGTCCTTCGGACCGACCTGCGCGGCACCCCCGGGTGATCCGAGCCCCGTCACCGAGTCCGCGAACCACTCTGCGTTGATCGGCGTGAACTGCTTCCACTCGGCCGGAACGTCGTCCTCGTAGAAGATCGCGGTCACCGGGCACACCGGCTCGCACGCGCCGCAGTCGACGCACTCGTCCGGGTGGATGTACAGCATCCGCGGGCCCTCGTAGATGCAGTCGACCGGACACTCGTCCACGCACGCCTTGTCCTTGATGTCGATGCACGGCTCGCAGATCGTGTAGGTCATGGTTTTTCCCCTTTTGTCACGGTGCGGACCGTGTAAATATACCCCCTCTCCGCCCCGGCATGCGCCGCGATCCGGCCCCACCGCGCCGTCACGCCACCTCCGTGTGGGGCGCCAGCGCGAAAACCGTCCCCAGGATCGACGATTGAGCGTCGCGAGTTGCCACGGGGTAGACCACCGGGAGGTCGGCGCCGGACTCGACGTAGGCGCGGAGCCCCGCCCGCGCCTCGGCGGCCTCGCCCATGAGGCACACCCGACGGACCAGCTCCTCGGGCACACGTTCGGGCCTTCCCTCGGCGAGGGCCTCCGCCGCCACGCGGGCCTGTTCGCCCAGGCCGACCGCCTCGAACTGACGCCGATAGGCCGGGTAAGAAGCGTACTGGGCCGCCCTGGCCGCCAGCGCGGCCATGGCGGCCCCCGGCTCCTGACCCACACAGGCCCGAACGTACACGGCGAGGGTCACCGAGGCCGGGTCGCGCCCCGCCGCCCTGCGCCCACGCGGATCCGCTCACGCGCGAAGGCCACCTGCTCGGGAGGACACCAGTTGAGCAGAACACCGTCGGCCACCTCTCCGCCCAGCCGCATGGCCCGAGGATTCAACGCCGCGACCCAGATGGGGATGGGCTCGTGGCCGGGAATCGACAGCCGGAACCGTGCGCCCTCGGGCGTCTTGATCTCCTCGCCGGCCAGGGCCGGCCGGAGCAGCCCAACGAATTCGCGGAGGCGGTCGAGGGCGCCGGGGCTCACCGGACCGGTCCCCACGCCGAGAACCAACCGGCCACCCGTGATCTCGTGGACGGTCGCGGCCGCCATCGCCGTCGTGGACGCCCGGCGGGCCACGATCGTCACGATCCCCGTTCCCAGGAGGATCTCGTCGGTGTGCCCGGCCAGCCCCGCCAAGGTGGAGAAGGCCTCACGCCCCGAGCTCTCCGGCACGAACAGGGCCTCGTAGCCCGTTTGCTCGGCGGTCTGGACGATCTCCACCAGATCTCGCCAGGGCTGCGGGTCCCGGATGGCCAGGCCCTGCCGAGCTGCCCGATCGGGCGGGGTCCGGGCCATGAGGAGGTCCTGGCTACCGGCGCTCGCGGCGGCGAAGGCCGCCCACCCAAATGAACGGCAGGAGCAGGAAGGCCACCCCGAACAACTTGGGCGCGACCACCAGGCCCACGAGCGCGAGCACGGCACACGCGCCCACCCAAAGGAGTGGGTTCCCCCACCACGGCCGGACCGGCCGGTCGGGCTCCACGCCCTCGTCCAGGACGTGGATCCCGTGGCGAGCCGACATGGCCAGGAACGCCGCGACGCCTCCGACCAGGAAGGCGAACGGGACCAGGATGAGCAGGAGCGTATTGCCGTTCACGGGTCCAGGGTAACCCCGATGCTGCGGGAGGTTCCCGTCCGCTACAACGGGACGTGCGAGAGGACCATGATCCGGGGCTCGGTCATCTCCTCCATGGCGAACCGGAGTCCCTCCCGGCCGAAGCCCGAGTCCTTCGAACCGCCGTACGGCATCTGGTCCGCTCGGAAGGCTGACTGGTCGTTCACGATGACCCCGCCGACCTCGATCTCCCGGTGGGCCTGGAACGCCCGATCGATGTCCCGGGTGAACACCCCCGCCTGGAGGCCGTACCGCGAGTTGTTCACCTCCGCCAGGGCCTCCTCGAAGGTCTGGTACGGGCTCACCGTCGTCACCGGCCCGAAGATCTCCTCGCACCGAACCTTCATCTCCGGGCTCGTTCTGGCGAGCACGGTCGGAGCGTAGAAGGGGTCGTCCCGGCGACCGCCGGTCAGGACCTCGGCGCCCTGGGCCACGGCCTCATCCACCCAGGAGGCGATGCGCTCCAGCGACCCCGCGTCGATCAGCGGCCCGACGTCCACGGTCGGGTCCATGGGATCGCCGTACTTCAGGCTCTCGACCTGCTTCACCAGACGTGTGGTGAAGTCGTCGTAGACCTCCGACTGGACCAGCACGCGCTGCACGCTGATACAGCTCTGCCCGGCCTGGTAGTAGCCGCCGAAGGCGATCCGCTGCGCCGCGAGGTCCAGGTCGGCGTCCGAATGAACGATGACCCCGGCGTTCCCGCCCAGCTCGAGCGTCACCCGCTTCCTTGGGTCCAGGCCCTTCAGGTACCAGCCGACCTCCGCGGACCCGGTGAACGAGATCTTGCGGTACCGGGGGTCGCGAGCCATCCCGTCGGCGACGCTCGAGGACACCGGCAGCACCTGGTACATCCCCTTGGGCAGGTCGGTCTCGGCGAACAGCTCGGCCAGGCGGATGGCCCCGAGCGGTGTGGCCGCCGCAGGCTTGACCACGATCGGTGCGCCGACCGCCAGGGCCGGGGCCACCTTGTGGGCCACCAGGTTCAGCGGGAAGTTGAACGGCGAGATGCCCAGCACCGGCCCGAACGGGAACCTCCGGATGATGCCCAGGCGAGAGCCCAATGACGCCTCCGTGTCCAAGCGCATCACTTCGTCGGCGCCGTGGCGAAGCACCTCGGAGGCCCACCGGAACGTCGAGACCGCCCGGGTGGCCTCCACCTTCGCCCACTTGAGCGGCTTGCCGCCCTCCCGGGCGATCAGGGCCGCGTTCTCGTCGATGCTCTGCGCCAGACCTTCGGAGATGTGGTCGAGGGCATCGGCCCGCGCGTGCACCGGCAGGAACCGGCTCTCCGGGAACGTCTCGGTGGCGACCGTCGCCGCTTCCTCGACGTCCGCCTCGGTCGGCACGCCGACCTCGGCTACCACCGTCCCGTCAAACGGGCTCTTGACCTGAAGGGACCCCTGGCCCGTCCGCCACTCCCCATTGACGAGGAACGTCCTGGTCTGCATCCATCTCACCTCTGTATTTCGGAGGGCTCCGCTTGAGCCCCCCGATCCCCGCTAGTCGACGGCCGCCATCACGTGCTTGATCTGTGTGTAGTCCTCGAGTGAGTACATCGACATGTCCTTGCCGTACCCGCTCTGCTTGTAGCCGCCGTGCGGCATCTCCGACGTCAGCCCGAAGTGCGTGTTGATCCACACCGCGCCGAACTGAAGCTTGCGAGCGGCGTTCAACGCTCGGCCGATGTCGCGGGTCCACACCGATGACGCCAGGCCGTACACGACGTCGTTCGCCCAGGCAATGGCCTGGTCGTCGTCCTTGAATCGCTGGACCGTGACCACCGGACCGAACACTTCGCGCTGGATGATCTCGTCCGTCTGGTCGACGTCGGCCACGATCGTGGGCTTGTAGAAGTACCCCGCGCCGGCAAGTGCTTCGCCGCCGGTGACCACGTTCGCTCCCTTCTCCCGAGCCCGCTCCACGAAGCCCGCCACGCTTTGCCGCTGCGTGTCGGAGACGAGCGGCCCCATCTCGGTCTCCTCCTTCTGCGTGTCGCCGACCACCAGTGACTCCACCGCCGGCACGAGCTCGGAGAGCACGTCGTCATAGATCTTCGGTCCGGCCACGATCCGGGTGGCTGCGGTGCAGTCCTGTCCCGTGTTCGTGTACCCGGCGAACTTCAGCATCTCCACGAGCTTGGACACGTCGGCGTCGTCGAACACCACGACCGGGGCCTTGCCGCCGAGCTCCAGGTGCACCCGCTTGACCGTGTCGGCAGCTTCCTTGGCCACCAGCTTGCCGGTTGCCGTGTCGCCGGTGATCGACACGAGCGAGACATCCGGATGCCGGCACAGGGCGGCTCCCACGACCGAGCCGCGGCCCGTCACGACGCTGATCACGCCTGGGGGAAAGATGTCCGCGGCGAGCTCGGCAAGACGAAGCGTCGTCTGCGGGGTGAGCTCGGCCGGCTTGAGGATCGAGACGTTCCCCGCGGCGAGCGCCGGAGCCACCTTCCAGATGGACATCATCAGCGGGTAGTTCCACGGGCAGATGCCGGCCGTGACCCCGAGCGGCTCCCTCCGGATCCAGCTGGTGAACCCGCGCTCGTACTCTCCGGTGTTCTTTCCCTCCATGTTCCGGGCGGCACCGGCGAAGAACCGGAGGTTGTCCACGATGAACGGGAGGTCGGCGGTCGACACCGCGATGGGCTTGCCCACGTCCTCGGATTCCAGGCGTGCCAGGTTGTCCGCGTCCGCCTCCATCGCGTCCGCAAGCTTGAGCATCATCGCGCTCCGCTCCTTCGGAGGCGTGTCGAACCAGACCTCCTCGTAGGCCTTCTTGGCCGCCTTCACGGCCCGCTCGACGTCCTCCTCCGAGCCCACGCCGACTTCGGCGACCGGCTCGGTCGTCGCCGGGTCGATGTCCTGCTCGGTCTCCCCGGCGGCAGGATCCACCCACTCGCCGCCGATGAACAACTTCCAGGTCTTCAACGCGGTGGCCATGGCGTGCCTCCTCGAACCGTGGACGACCCCGGGTGGGGTCGGCGCTCGACCCCAAGTATGCCGAAAGTCTCGGTTTCCGGGCCACCCGGGATCCTGGATACCTCGTTGGACGGCCCTTCCCCACGCAAGCGAAGGCGCCTAGCATGGGATGGCCGACCGTGAGGAGGCGATGCGGATGCGCCGCTACCTGGTGGTCGCGAACCAGACCTTGACCGGGCCCCATCTGATCGCCAAGGTGCGAGAGCTCGATCGCGGTGAGCCCTGTAGCTTTCACGTCCTGGTCCCGGCGACGGTGCCCAAGGATCATCCCTGGACGGAGGGAGAGGTCCAGGGCATGGCGCGTCGAAGACTGGACGAAGGCCTCGCCTTGTTCCGCGACGCCGGAGTGGAGGCAACGGGCCAGGTGGGCGATCCCAACCCCGTGCTTGCCGTCGAGGACGTCCTGCGGGAGCAAGCGTTCGATGGGATCGTCATCTCCACACTTCCTCCCCGGCTCTCGAGGTGGTTGAAGCTCGATCTTCCCCGTCGGGTGGAAGGGCTGTTCGATCTTCCGGTCATCCATGTGGAGGGAACCGAATGACCCGCCACCCGCGGTAGCGATGGGTCTAGGTCGTGGGAGGCCGCGCGTCCGGCCGCCCCGGCGTGGCACACTTGGACCCACATCCAGGCCGGAAGGACGAACGATGGATATCCCGCAGGAACGAAAGGTCGTCACCGAGATCCCCGGTCCGAAGTCCCGCGAATGGTTCGAGCGCCGGAAGGCCGCCGTCCCCCAGGCCGTGTTCAACGTCCAT
>JBKPDU010000120.1:0-8524 GCA_046728055.1 Actinomycetota bacterium
GCTTCCGCCCCACCGCCAGCCGACCTGTCCACGGACACGGCGGGCCCCGTGGTGGTGGGCGCCGAGATCGTGGCATTGGTTGCCGCGCAACAACCGGTCGTCGTCATCGTGACCATCGACGGCGCGACCTCGAAACGCTTCCCGCTGAAACCTGGCGAGAGCCGGTCCTTCGAGGCAGACCGTTCGCTCACGATCTGGCTGGATCACGGCGCCAGCGCCCATGTGATGGTGAACGGCGATGACGAGGGGTTCCCTGGGCGACCCAACCGTCCGTGGCACGAGACCTACAGCTACGGAAACGTGGCCCCCACGCCGTCGCCGGCGGCGTGAGCGCGAGCCAACCGCAGCACGCGAGCGGCCGGTGAGGGCAGAGGTCGTGGGAGTGGGAACCGAGCTCTTGCTCGGGCAGATCTCCAACTCGAACGCCCGGTGGATCTCCGAACGTCTGGCGGAGATCGGGATCGACGTGCTGCACCACCAGGTGGTGGGGGACAATCTGGAGCGGATCGAGGAGGCGCTTCGGGATGCGCTCTCCCACGCCGACGTGGTGATCGTAACGGGCGGCCTGGGACCGACCCAGGACGACATCACGCGGGAGGCGCTGGCCGTGGTGGCCGGAGCCCGGATTGTCCGTCGTCCGGAGCTCGAGGAGATGATCCGGGCGAAGTTCGCCCGGGCGGGACGGGACATGCCCGACTCGAACCTCGTCCAAGCGGACGTTCCCGAGGGAGCGCGAGTGATCCTCCCCGATCGAGGGACGGCACCCGGGCTCGTGGTCGAGGTCTCGGACGCGCGCCTGTACGCGCTGCCGGGCGTTCCCGCGGAGATGCGGGAGATGATGGAAGGGACCGTCCTGCCGGAGCTGTCATCGCTGGCCGGGCCGGCCTCGATCGCGTCTCGGATCGTCAGGAGCGTCGGGCTCCCGGAGTCCCGCGTCGCTGAGGTGACCGACGACCTGTTCCGAGGCTCGGCCAATCCCACCGTCGCCTACCTGGCCGGCGGTGGCGAGGTGAAGGTTCGGCTCACGGCGAAGGCGGGGAGTCGCGAGGACGCCGAGCTGCTGCTGGAGCCGCTGGTCGAGGAGGTGGTCCGGCGGCTCGGGAACCACGCGTTCACCACGACGGACGAGGAACTCGAAGAGACCGTGGGCCGGCTGCTCCGCGAGGCCGGGAAGACGCTCGCGTGCGCCGAGTCGCTGACGGGCGGTGAGCTCGGCGCCAGGATCACCTCGGTGCCGGGAGCCTCGGACTATTTCCTCGGCTCCGCGGTGTGCTACTCGCCACGAACCAAACGGGAGATCCTCGGCGTGTCGCAGGAGACGATCGACGAGCCGGGTGTTGTCAGCGCGGAGTGCGCCCGAGAGATGGCGGCCGGAGCACGCCGGCTGTTCGGCTCGGACGTGGCCGTCGCCCTGACCGGTGCTGCAGGACCCACGCCCCACGCCGGGGCGGAACCCGGCCAGATCTGGGCGGCCATCGAAGCCGAGGACGTTTCGCACCAGCGCGGTCTGCGCTCACCCGGCGATCGCGACCTCGTGCGGCGGTGGGCGGAGCAGGCCGGGCTGGATCTGGTGCGCCGTCATCTCCAGGGCGTGCCCCTGCCCGACGGGCCTCGCGCGGTGTGATGGCCCGAGACCGGGCGTCGCGACCGGAGGCCAAGCCCCTGCGGCTGTTCGTGGCGGTGGATGTGCCAGATGTCGTCCGTGACCGCGTGCAGGATGCGGTCGGACCCTGGCGCGATCGGTTCCCCCGTGCGAGGTGGGTGCCGAAGCAGAACCAGCACGTGACCCTGAAGTTCCTCGGCCGGACGTGGCCGCGTCTGGTGGGGTGGGTCGAGGAGGCCGTCGAGACGGTCGCTCGACGGAACGCGCCGTTCGAGACCTGGGTCACCGGGCTCGGCGCGTTCCCCTCACCGCGCCGAGCCCGGGTCCTGTGGGCAGGCCTGGACGATCCCGAGGGTGGCCTGGCATCACTGGCTGCGGACCTCGAGGGAGCACTGGCAAAGGAGTTCACGCCGGAGAAGCGGAGCTTCACCGCCCACCTCACGGTGGCCAGGTTCGAACCGCCGGTGCCGTTCGACGGGGAAGAGATCGCGGAAGCGGACGTCGCCTCGGAGCCCTTCGCCGTCGACCGGTTGGTGATGTACCGGAGCCACCTCCGACGCCCCGCGCCGATCTACGAGCCCATCGGGGAGTTCGCACTCGGCCGCCGAGGTGATTGACCTCGAACATACGTTCGACTAAGGTCGGGGTTGCAGGTTTCGAATGACAGAGGTGTAATCCGTGTCAGACCCACGCGATACCGTGCGCCCCCACATCGGGGAAGAGCTCGCCGGAGCCGTGCGCCGGTGGGCGAGGGGTGAGAAGGAGGCTTTGCGGATGGACCGGGACAAGATGCTCGACATGGCGCTCACGCAGATCGAGAAACAGTACGGCAGGGGGGCGGTGATGCGGCTGGGGGAGCACCCCGCCGGCCAGGGGATCTCGGTCATCCCCTCCGGCTCCATCGCGCTGGACATGGCACTCTGCGTGGGGGGCATCCCGCGGGGGCGCATCGTGGAGGTCTTCGGCCCCGAAGGATCGGGCAAGACCACCGTGTGCCTCCACATCATCGCCGAGGCCCAGCGGGTGGGCGGGATCGCGGCCTTCGTCGACGCCGAGCACGCGCTCGATCCCACGTACGCCCGTAACCTCGGCGTGAACATCGACGAGCTCCTGGTGTCGCAGCCGGACTCCGGCGAGCAGGCCTTGGAGATCGCCGACCTCCTGGTGCGCTCCGGGGCCCTGGATCTCGTGGTCATCGACTCGGTGGCCGCGCTCGTGCCACGAGCCGAGATCGAGGGTGAGATGGGCGATGCCCACGTCGGCCTGCAGGCCAGGCTCATGTCGCAAGCCATGCGCAAGCTTGCCGGCTCCCTGTCGCGGTTCGACACCACCGCCATCTTCATCAACCAGCTCCGGGAGAAGATCGGCGTGATGTTCGGCAATCCCGAGACCACACCGGGCGGCCGCGCGCTCAAGTTCTACTCGTCGGTCCGCCTCGACGTCCGCAAGATCGAGAACCTGAAGGACGGCACCGAGGTGGTCGGATCCCGCACCAGGGTGAAGGTGGTGAAGAACAAGGTCGCACCGCCGTTCAGGCAGTGCGAGTTCGACATCATCTACGGAGCGGGCATCTCCAAGGAGGGGAGCCTCCTCGATGTCGGCGTGGACCTGGAGATCGTCAAGAAGAGCGGCGCCTGGTTCACCTACGAGGGGGATCAGCTCGGCCAGGGCCGGGAGAACGCTCGACAGTTCCTGTCCGAGCACACCGACATGGCCCGCGAGATCGAGCGGAGGATCCGGGAGGCGGTGGGCCTCACGGCCTTCGGGGACGGCGAGGCCCCAGTCAGGGTCGTCCCCAACGCGGTGGTGAACGACGAGCCCTCGGCTCCCGCCAAGTCCAAGGCCAAGGAAAGGGAGCGCGTGGCGCAGCCCGCGCCGACCTCCTAGCGAGGTCAGATGCCCCAGGCCTCCCGCGCACGGCGGCCCAAGCACCCGTTGTCGTGCCACGATCGGGCCCTCCGACTCCTGGCGGTGCGGCCGCGCTCGCGTCGTGAGATGGAGTCGCGGCTGCGCTCGGCAGGGTTCGACGCCGAACTGGTGGCCGAGGAGCTTGCCCGCCTGGAAGAGGTGGGATTGCTCGACGACGAACGCTTCGCTCAGGAGTTCGCGGAGCATGCGCTGGACCGGCGGCTTTCGGGGCGGCGCGCCGTGGCGTCCTCGCTCGCGGCCAAGGGTGTGTCCCGCCTCCTGATCGAGCGGACGCTGGAGGATGTGGAGGCAGACGAGGACGCCCGCGCGGCCGAGCTGGCCCGCTCCAGGGCGTCGCGTCTGGGTGGCCTGGCGCCCGAGGTGGCGTACCGCCGCCTGGTCTCGTTCCTGGCCCGGCGGGGCTATGAGGGGGCCGTGGCCAGGCGGGCGGCGGCCTCGGCCCTGAGGCCGGATCGAGGGGTCGAAGCAGTCTCCGAGGGATAGCGTCGCCACGCAACCCTCTTGCGTCTCGGGCCGGCAGGCCGTAGATTGTGCATTTGAGAGGCTCTTTCAGGAAAACGATCTGTTCGACTTGTGCCTGACACGTGACTGACACCAAACGCGACGAAGGATTCCGGCAGGGAGGCGTGAGGGGTCCAGAGGGTTCCCCAGCGCCCTAGGTAGTCCGCATCACTCGGACGCACGGCCGAACAGAGGCCTGACCGGCCTCTGTTCGGCTTTTCTCATATCTGGAGGCACGAAATGGAAGCAGCACTGGTGGTGGTCGGGGTCTTCCTGGCCGGGGTGGCGCTCGGCTTCTTGATCCGGGCCGCGTTCGCCCTGACCAAGGCCCTGAGCGCCGAGTCACGAGCCCAGAAGGTCATCCTCGAGGCCGAACGGGAAGCGGAGAGGCTCACCCGCGAGGCGCTCGGAGGAGTGAAGGAAGAGATCAGCGGGATGCGCAGGGAAGCGGAACATGAGGTCCGCTCCCGACGTGAGGAGATCAACCGGACCGAGCAGCGCCTCACCCAGAAGGAGGACGCGATCGAGAAGAAGCTCGCGGACGTGGAAACGCGGACGACGGAGATGGACGACCGCGAGAAGAAACTCCAGAGGGTGCGCCAGCAGCTCGAGCAGGCGGCGGAGCAGCATCGCCAGCAGCTGGAGGCCGTGGCCAGGATGACGTCGCAAGAAGCGAAGGAGGCCTTGTTCACCCAAGTCGTGGACGAGGCCAAGCGGCAGGCCATGGCTACCGTCCGTGAGATCGAGAATCAGGCCCGAGAAGAGGGCGAGGAACGCGCTCGAAAGATCGTGACGATCGCCATCCAGCGCGTCGCCTCGGAGCAGACCGCCGAGTCGACCGTCTCGGTGTTCTCGCTCCCGTCGGAGGACATGAAGGGTCGGATCATCGGACGAGAGGGCCGGAACATCCGAGCGTTCGAATCGGTGACCGGGGTGAACCTGATCATCGACGACACCCCGGAGGCCGTCGTCCTGTCCTGCTTCGACCCCGTCCGACGAGAGACGGCACGCATGACGTTGGAGAAGCTCGTGTCGGACGGCCGGATCCATCCCGCCCGGATCGAAGAGACGTTCGAGCGATCGAAGAAGGAGATCGACGAGCAGATCAAGCGGGCCGGCGAGGAAGCGGTGATGGAGGTCGGGGTCACCGACATGCATCCCGATCTGGTGAAGCTTCTCGGGCGGCTGCAGTTCCGGACCTCATATGGCCAGAACGTGTTGAAGCACCTGGTGGAGTCGGCCCACATCGCCGGCTCCATCGCCGCCGAACTCGGCCTCGACGAGCGCGTCCCCAAACGAGGTGCGCTGTTGCACGACATCGGAAAGGCTGTGACCCACGAGGTCGAGGGCTCGCACGCGATCATCGGCGCGGAGATCGCCCGGCGGCTGCGGGAGGCGCCCGAGGTCGTGCACTGCATCGAGTCCCACCACGGCGAGGTGGAGCAGCGAACGATCGAGGCTGTGCTGGCTCAGATCGCCGACGGCATCTCCGGCGGACGGCCCGGGGCACGGCGGGAGAGCCTGGAGACCTACATCAAGCGGCTGGAGCGGTTGGAGGAGATCTGCTCCTCGTACCCGGGGGTCGAGAAGACCTACGCCATGCAGGCCGGGCGGGAGGTCCGAGTGATGGTCAAGCCCGGCGACATCGACGACCTCCAGGCACAGGTGATGGCCCGTGACATCGCCAAGCAGGTCGAGGAGGAGCTCCAGTACCCGGGCCAGATCAAGATCACGGTTGTGCGCGAGACCCGGGCGGTCGAGTTCGCGCGGTGATCCTCGATCCAGCCGGGTAGCCTGAGGTGGCCATGAGCGGCGCGTATCTGATCCGCACCTTCGGGTGCCAGATGAACGAGCACGATTCCGAGCGGATCGCCGGCCTGCTCGAGTCCGACGGCTACGTCCGAGCCGAGGAGGCGGCCGAGGCTCAGGTGGTCGTGTTGAACACGTGCGCCGTGCGACAGAACGCCGACGATCGGTTGTACGGCAACCTCGGACATCTACGGCCGCTGAAA
This sequence comes from Actinomycetota bacterium, assembly GCA_046728055.1. Lineage (GTDB taxonomy): Bacteria > Actinomycetota > UBA4738 > UBA4738 > HRBIN12 > AC-69. Next base: position 6,046 of record JBKPDU010000120.1, read on the forward strand.
CGGGCAAACCCGCGAATGCGGATCGTGGTTGCCGGGTGCCTGGCCCAAAAGGACCGCGGCCAGATCCAGGAGCGAGCTCCATGGGTCGACGTAGTGGTCGGAACCCACGCCTTGCCGGGATTGCTCGAGCTGCTCCGGCGGGCGGACACCGAGGGTCCGCAGATGGACGTGCGTGAGTACACGGAAGTGTTCCCCAGCGCGCTGCCCGCGCGACGAGACGTTGCCCACCACGCGTGGGTGTCGATCGCGATGGGATGCGACAACCACTGCACGTTTTGCATCGTGCCGCTCGTCCGAGGGCCGCAGCGGTCGCGGGAGCTCGGCGACGTCCTGGCCGAGGTGCAGGGCCTGGCCCGTCGCGGCGTCGTGGAGGTCACGCTCCTCGGCCAGAACGTGAACACGTACGGGCGGGACCTCACGGTGCCGGGGTCCAGCAAGCGGCCGCTGTTCGCGGAGCTGCTTCGGGCCGTGAACACCGTCGAGGGGATCCGCCGCATCCGATTCACCAGCCCGCACCCGCACGACTTCACCCCTGACGTCATCGAGGCCATGGCGGAGTGCGAGAACGTGTGCGAACACATCCACTTCCCGCTCCAGTCGGGCTCGGACCGGGTCCTTCGAGCGATGCAGCGTTCCTACCGGAGCGGGCGATACCTCTCGTGGCTGGATCGGATCCGTGACGCCATGCCTGGTGTCGCCGTCACCACCGACATCATCGTGGGGTTCCCCGGGGAGACCGAGGAGGACTTCCGTGGAACGCTCGACGTGGTGCGCGCCGCTCGGTTCGACCAGGCGTACACGTTCCAGTATTCGCCTCGGCCGGGGACCTCGGCGGCCACGATGCCGGACCAGATCCCCAAGGAGGTCGTGCAGGAGCGGTTCGACCGCCTGGTCCAGGTGCAGGAGTCGATCTCGCTGGAGCGGATGCACGAGACGGTCGACCGCATGTTCGAGATCCTGGTGGAGGGCGTTGGACGCAAGGGAAGGGTCCAGGGCCGGACTCGGACCAACAAGGTGGTTCACGTCCCGGGGACGATCGCCCCCGGGACATTCCTCGACGTCCGCATCGTTGCCGCCCACCCGCACCACCTGGACGGCGAGGTGGTTGGGGCCGTCGCTCGCCCATGATGGGCGGGCGCCCGTTCCTCGCGCTCGTCGGGCCGACCGCCTCCGGCAAGAGCGAGGCAGCCATGGCCCTGATCGGCAGGCTGGAGGCCGAGATCGTCTCGGTGGACTCGATGCTCGTGTACCGGGGGATGGACGTGGGGACGGCCAAGCCGAGCGGAGAGGACCGGGCCAGGATCGCCCACCACCTGGTGGACGTGGCCGAGCCCGAGGAACCGTTCTCCGTGGCCCGGTACCAGCAGCTTGCCCGCGCGGCGGTGCAGGACGTCGAAGCGCGTGGACGCCGGGTCCTGTTGGTCGGCGGTTCGGGCCTGTACTTCCGGGCCATCGTCGACGAGCTCGAGTTCCCACCGACCGACCCCGACGCCCGCGAGGGGCTTCTGGCCGACGCCGAGGCGCTCGGGCCCGATCGCCTGCATCGTCGCCTGGAGGATCTCGATCCAGTCGCCGCCTCCCGGATCGAGCCGACGAACGTCCGACGGACCGTTCGGGCACTCGAGGTCGCGGCGGTCACCGGGCACCCGTTCTCGAGCTACGCAGCCTGGTGGGAGCGCTACCCCGACGAACGCGTGCGGGCCGCCGGCATCGACGTTCCCCGCGACGTCCTAGCGCGGCGCATCGAAGCACGCGTTCGAGCGATGGTCGACGACGGCCTGCTCGAGGAGGTTCAGGCGCTGCTCGATCGGGGCCTGTTCGGATGGCTGACCGCCAGTCGAGCCATCGGGTACGCTGAGTTCGCGGGGCATCTCCGAGGTGAGATCGGGCTGGCGGAGGCCACCGCCGAGACGGTGAGGCGGACGAGGGAACTGGCTCGACGCCAGATGGTCTGGTTCCGACGAGACCCCCGGATCCGGTGGTTCCCCGCCGGGGACCGGGGCGCGATCGACGTTGTTGACGAGGTGACGGAGTATCTCCAGGGTGACTGAGCTGCGGGTCTGGAAATACCACGGGACCGGCAACGACTTCGTCATGCTCGAGGACATCGATGGCGAGCGTCCATTGTCCTCCGAGCTCGTCGCGGCACTGTGCGACCGGCGATTCGGTGTGGGTGCCGATGGGGTGATCCGAGTGACGCGGGTCTCGGCCGATGTCTCGGCGCTGCCGCACCATGACTTCTTCATGGACTATTGGAACGCCGACGGCAGCGTGGCGGAGATGTGCGGCAACGGCGTGCGTTGCCTGTCCAAACTTGTTTTCGAGCGCGGCCACGCGACGCAGACGGAGCTCGACATCGGGACCCGGGACGGCGTCAAGCATGTCTCGCTCGGTGTGCGGGACGGAGTGGTTCGATCGGTGACCGTGGGCATGGGGCTGCCGGCCTTCGCCCGCTCGCGGATCCCGATGACGGGTCCAG
>JBKPDU010000121.1:0-20775 GCA_046728055.1 Actinomycetota bacterium
GGGCTCACCAGCGGACTGCTCGTCTGGTACGTGGGGCTGTTCGTGGTCCGGGGATTCTCTTATCCAGTGGGGCCCGATGCGCCCGTGTACCTGTGGTGGACCAGGCTGGCCGGCCATGACGGGCTCTCGGCCGTGTCGCGCCCCGGAGTTCCCGCTGCTGCGCTCGTCCTTCAGGGAACGTTGCACCTCCCGCTCACCGCCGTCCTCTCTGCGCTGGAGTGCCTGCTCGGAACGGCCGCGGGGCTCGGCGCGGCGGCGCTCGTCCGTCAGCCTCCCGTCGCACCGAGCGGCCGGGTCGCGCGCGTCGACGCGGACGACCGAGAACATCGAGCAACCTGGATGCTGGCCGCTGCGTTGGCCGGCACCTTCGCCGTCCACCTCGCCGCGGGGTACCTGGCCAGCCTGGCCTTCGCCGCGCTGTTCCTGGCGGCAGCGGCCGCGCTGGCGATGGCCACCGTTCGGGCCACGGTTGCGGCGGGGCTCCTCTTGGGCGCGGCGGCGTCGACGCACCCACTGTTCCTCCTGCTCGGCATCCCCACCCTGATCGTGGCCGCGGCGCAGGCGTGGCGAAGGGATCGGGCGGAGGTCCGTCGACTCATCGCCGCGTCAGTCGCGGGTGGCGCCGTGTTCGCGGCGGAGGCAGTGGCCCTCCTCGTCGGGCCAGGTCAACTCAAGGCGATCACGTCGCGGGACGGCGTGCTCCGCAGCACCGGGCTGAACGATGTGCTCCGAAGCGCGTATCAGTACCGACTGATCCACCGATGGACCCGATACGTCCAGTGGGCGTCGATCCCCCTCGCGGTGTACGGACTTCGGGAGACGGGCGGGTTCGTCCGGCGGTTCCTGATCGCGTGGGCAGTGGTGAGCCTCGGCGGCATCGTCATCGGAGTGGCCACCGGGATGTTCCCCGCAGACCGGTTCATCACCTTCGGATACGTGGTTCCGATCCTTGCCGCATATGGGGTGGTCAGACTGTGGCGTGCCCTGTCCCTCCGGCGAATCGTCGCCACGGCCGTGGCAGGCGGACTGGTCGTCGCCATGACGGCGGGGGCCTTCATCGCGTGGGGGCGTCAGGAGCCTTTCGTCACGACCCCGGAGGTCGAGGCCGTGGCCGAAGCCGGCCGGTTCGCGTCGGTTGCGCCGCCAGGGACCCCGTTGCTCTTCGTCGTGAACGACCGTGACGCAACAGCGACGTTCCTGGCCACGCAAGCCGCGAACGTCATCCGGGCTGCGCTTCCCCCAGATCGCATCCGCGATGCAGCCGTCGTCGTCCCGTATCCGCTGGTGGGCCGGCCGGCCACGAGGGAGCGGATCGCCCTGGCCCGCATCACGTCGAAGCAGGCCGAACAGGTCGTTCGCGCGGCGGCCACGCCCCCCCTGACGTTCCTGCTCACCCCGTTCAACCGGATTGACCGCCCCCCACCATCGATGACCCGAGTCGCGGACGGCGTGTACATCGAGTCGGGCTCGACGGAGCCGGGGCTCCAGCAGGGGACGCCCCGTCCCGTCGATCCACTGGAGCCGTCCTCGCGCGGGCAGATCCTGCTCACCACCATCGCTTCGCTCTTCCTTCTGCTCGTGGCCGGCTTCGGTTGGGCAGGGACGTTCACGGCGGAATCCGTGACTCGACTGATGCTCGCGCTGCCGTGCGGGATGGCCGCTCTGGTCCTCTCCGGCATCGTCCTGGAGCGTTTGGGAATGCCGCTCACCGGATGGGCTGGCCCGACCCTGGTTTCAGCCTTGGCCTGCGGGAGCGGCTACTTCGCCCGGTTCCTCCTCGAGCGGCGTGCCGGCCCGAAGTCGTCGAGCGAAGTCCACGAGGAGCCACGCTAGGACCGCGACGGCCACGGGGGTAAGGACGTAGTGCCCGAACAGCACGTTCACGTCGTAGGCCCCTGGGTACCGCGCCGGCTCGGCGGCCCATTGCGACACCATGAGGAGCGTTCCGATCCACACGACGGTGAGTCGCGGCACCTTCGGAAGGAGCCAGGCCAGCGGCAGCGTCCAGGCCAGGTACCAGGGCAGCAGCACAGGTCCGAGAAGCATGAGGAACAGGAGACCCCACCCCCATGCGGCACCCTGTGCCTCCGGCGGGATCGAGGAAGCTCGCTGCACCAGGGCCCGAGCGATCAGGACAAGCGCGAGGATGAGCGCCATGCCGAACGCCACCCTGGCCAGGATGCCCAGCACATCGCCGCTCACCGCATCCAGAACGCGACTGAAGAATCTCGACGGGGCAAGCCACCCTTGATGACGGGCAAGCTCCACCATCCCCAGGGCGGGGTCCTTCGTCTGCAAGAAGGGCAGGGCGAACAGGATCGCGATCGCGGCCGCCAGTCCCAGATGGGCAGCGAGGGTTCGGGCCCGTCGGCCGGGTTCGGTTCGGGCGACGACCGCGACGACGAGCAGCAGCAGCGGCACCGCCGCCGTCGCCTTCACCATGGTCCCCAGGGAAAGGACCGCGGTGGCCGAGAGCTCCTTCCCGCCGAACACCAGGGCCAAGGCCCCGGCGATCGAGAGCGCCACGAGCAGGTCGTTGTGACCGCTCGCCACGGACTGGAACAGCACCACCGGATTCAGTCCGATCATGGCCACGGCGAAGGCTTCCCGGTCCGGTCGGACACGGCGAACCAGCGGTGCGAGGACCGCGATCGTTCCCAGGCTTGCGGCGATCGCGATCAACCGGAACGCCGTGATCGCCGCCGTGACGCTCCCGAACGTCCGCGCCACCCCCGACGACACCAACGTGAATAGAGGGCCGTACACCGCTGGCGTCCCGACCCACCGCGGTCCCACGTACTGCGCGAGCGAGTCCGACGGGAAGTCCGACGGCGTGGCGACGTACGGGTTCGCGTGGTAAACGGCGGCGATCCGCCCGTAGTACGCGTACGAGTACACGTCCCTGGAGAACAGCAGCGGCAGGACCAGCACGACCACGTGATATGTGACCGCGAGCGCGATCACGGTGCGCGGCGAGATCGCGCCCACCCAGGCCTCGCGGAGGATGGCCAGGAACGCCGCCGCGGCCAACCCAACCGTCAGCATGGACACCACCACGAGCGCGCTGCCGTGGATCTGGTCGAAGCCGGTCACCTCGGCCAGCCATCGGAACGGCCCCGATGGCCTCGCCGAGCCCGGCAGCACCGGTTGAAAGGGAGAGTGAGGGACCGACGCGACGGTCGCGACCAACAGGACGGACACGATTGAGCCGACGATCGCGGCGTTGCGGGTCGTGGAGGCCTGCACCGCGACCGACTGTAACAAGCCCCGCAGGTACAGTCGGATGCAGGCATCGCCGATGCCCCCAGGATGCGACCGATCCAGAGGCTAGGACGGATCCTCCAGTCGGAGCGGGCCGCCGATGTACGACGGCGCCTCCGTCTGGCCGCCCCACTGCTCGTGGGGCTAGTCGGCGCGTGGCTCGGCCTGGCCCTGTGGGGGGCCTCGAAGGCAGACATGGGCCCATTCGTGGTCCGGCTGGACACGCAGTTCGGGCGGGGCGTCACCGACATCGTGCTTCCTCCGCTCGGCCACCTGACCGCCAACACGCACTCGGCCCCGCTGCGGTTAAGCGCCACCCTGCTCGACGTCCGGATCAGCGAGCTCACGCGGAACCTGTCGGGCGAAGGGATCGACGGCGTCGTCGCCCGAGTTCAGACGGACGCCGAACACGCGGTTCCGATGCACGTCTTGCGTACTATCGCGGTGGCCGGACTCGGAGCCCTGATCCTCGGAGCGCTGGCCTTCCGCACGCGGTGGGTCCCGCTCGTGTCCACCATCCTGGTCGCCGTGATCCTGGTGAGTGGATCCGAGATCCTCGCGCTGGCAACGTTTCGTAAGGCCGCATTCGCCACGCCGACGTTCTCCGGCTCGCTCGCGCTCGCGGCCGATATCATCCCGCCGGTCCGCTCCGCGGCGACGAGGTTCGACGAGTTCCGGGCCCAGCTCGAGCGGGTCGTCGACGGCGCGATCAAGGTCTATACATCGATCCAGACGAGCCCGGTCGGCGAGGCCGGCGAGATTCGAGTGCTCCACATCTCCGACATCCACCTGTCTCCGCTCGGCTTGGAGTTCACCAAGCAGATCGCCGACGGGTTCGACGTGGACTTCATCGTCGATACCGGTGACACCACGTCGTTCGGCACGCCGCCCGAGAACGTGGTTCTGAACGACATCGCCTCGATGGGCGTGCCATACGTCTGGGTCCGCGGCAACCACGACAGCCGCGCGTTCCAGCAGGCGCTGAAGAAACTGCCGAACGCGATCGTGCTGGACAGGACCACCACCGAGCTCAACGGCCTTCGTCTCTACGGCATGGGCGATCCCATCAAGCCCCCGACGATCGAGCGACTCTCCGATGCCGTGTTCGAGTCGCGCATCCTCGCCGTCGATCCCCTGGTGTTGTCAGACGTCGAAGCCTCGCCTCTGCCAGTCGACATCGTGACCGTGCACGACGACAGGATGGCGCAGAGCGTGGCGGGGCACGTCCCGCTCGTGATCTCGGGTCACTTCCACGTGAACGGCGCCCGGGCCCAGGACGGCACCCTGTATCTCCGCGTGGGGACGACCGGGGGTTCGAATTTCGGCACGTTCCTCCCCGACGAGGGCATCCCGCTCTCCGCCGAGGTTCTGTACTTCGAGCCGGGGGCTCCGCCGCATCTGGTGGCCTACGATCTCATCGAGCAGTCGCCGAAGACGGGCGCTCTCACCGTCACCCGCCACTTGGTGGAGGAGGAGTTCGGGACCTTGTCTCCGAGCCCCTCTCCCAGCCCGACGCCGAGCCCATCGCCGACCGTGACCGCGAGCCTGTCCGCACTTAGGTCCAGAACCCCCTGACGTCCCGCCTCGGTGACCCCGTCTGAAGTCGGAAGTATCCTCGTTGCGGATCGAGGCGCGATCGCCAAGGAAACGAGCCGCCCATGGCAAAGATCGAGGATGCCAGCCACACGCTCCTAAGGGGCCTGGCAGCGATCGTGGAATCGTCCCAGGACGCGATCTTCCGAAAGAGCCTGGATGGCGTGATCGAGTCGTGGAATGCGGGCGCGGAGAGCATCTACGGGTACCGACCCGACGAGATCATTGGTCAACCGGTCTCGACGCTTGCCCCGCCGGAACGCAGAGACGAGATCACACACATCCTGGAACGAATCGCTCGCGGGGAACGCGTCGAACACTTCTCCACGAAGCGCGTGACCAAGGATGGAAGGAGGATCGACGTCTCGTTGTCTATCTCTCCGGTCCGCGACGACACCGGCCGCATCGTGGGCGCCGCCACGATCGCGCGCGATGTCACGCAACAGCGGCTGGCCGAGCAACAGCTCAAGTTCCAGAAGGCATTGCTCGAGGCCCAGTCGGAGGCGTCGGAGGTCGGGATCGTGGTGATCTCACCCGACGGGGTGATCGTTTCCGCCAACCGCCGGTTCGGAGAGCTCTGGGAGATCCCCCTGGATGTTCTGTCTACCGGGTCGAGCGATGCGGCCATCGACGTCATGAAGCGGCGGGTGGCTCATGCCGACGGCTTCGTCGAACGCTCACGGTATCTCTTGTTCCACACGAACGAGGAGGCCCGGGACGAGATCGTCTTGAAGGACGGACGGGTGATCGAACGGTACACGAGGACGCTCGAGGACGAGACCCGTGCGATCTACCGGATCGCGTACTTCCGCGACGTGACCGAGGATCGCAAGCGCGAGGATGGGCAACGCTTCCTGGCGCGAGCGACGAAGGAGCTCGTCTCCTCGCTGGACTACGAGGCCACCCTGTCGCGGATCGCTCGGATGGCCGTGCCCGAGTTGGCCGATTGGTGTGCCGTGGACATCCTCAATCCCGCTGGGTCGTTGGAACTCCTGGCTGTCGCCCACACGGATCCTTCGAAAGTCCGATGGGCCAGGGAATTCCGCCGCCCGTTCCCCGTCGACATGTTGGCGCCCACGGGCCTTCCCCGCGTGATTCGGACCGGAGAGTCGGAGTTGTATCCGTCGGTCGACGCAGTATTCCGGGAAGCGAGCGTGGACGAGGAGCAGCTCCACTTGATCCGAGAGATCCAGTTGAGCTCTTTGATGCTCGTGCCGCTCCGGGCACGCGGGCGCACGCTAGGGGCGATCTCCTTCATGTTCGCCGAGTCCGGGAGATCCTACGGTCAGGGCGACCTGAAGCTGGCCGAGGACCTCGCGTCCCGGGCTGCTCTCGCCCTCGACAACGCGAGGCTCTATCGGGAACGCGACGAGATCGCCAGCACACTCCAGGAAGGTCTCCTTCCCGGGCCGTTCCCGGAGGTCCCCGGTGTCGAGCTCGCAGCCAGGTATCAGGCGGCGGGCGAGGGGATCGATGTGGGCGGTGACTTCTACGACGCCTTCGACACCGAGGACGGCGCTTGGGCGTTGGTGGTGGGGGACGTGTGCGGCAAGGGACCCAAGGCAGCGGCGCTGATGGGCGCCGCCCGCCACACGATCCGTGCGGCCGCGCTTCGCGAACACAGGCCCAGCGCGGTGCTCACGATGTTGAATGCTGCGCTCCAGCAGAAATCTCGTGAGCAGTGGTTCTGCACGGTGTGCTACGTGCGTCTCCGGCCACAGGCCGGCGGCGCGTGTCTCACCGTGTGCGCGGCGGGCCACCCGCTGCCTGCCGTCCTCCGCGCCGACGGTTCCGTTGAGTTCGCAGGAATGCCCGGAACCCTGCTCGGAGTGTTCACGGACATCGAACTGACGGATGCCGAGGTGGAACTGGGGCCCGGCGATGCGCTTGTCCTCTTCACGGATGGCCTCACCGACGCCGGGCGGACGGACAGGGAATTCGGCCAGGATTGGCTGGCCGACGTGTTGGCGAAGAACGTGGGCCGATCCGTCGAGGAGATCGCCGAGAACCTGGAACGGGAAGTCCTCGGGGACCGGACCCAGGGGCTGCCTGACGACCTGGCCATCCTCGTGGCCAAGGTCAAGCCCTGACGGCCTTCTACGATTGCCGATCCTTCCGCATGGGTACGCATTGCATCTGAACCTGCAGAAGGAGGGTGTCATGGAGCCAGTGATCTGGGTCCTCGTGGGTGTGGTGGGCGTGCTGCTGCTGGTGTTCCTGTTCAGGAGCGCGAGGCGTCCCAGCGGTGCGCCACCGCGCCGAGGCTGGGGTTGGCGGCGCCGGCCGTACTGATGCTAAAACCCGACCTCGGTCGGGGGATGCGAGCGGTAACGTACTGAGGTGCCGGGGCTCACGGGCGCTCGTCGCGGGTAAATCCCGGCACGTCACGGTCTGGTCGACCGGGATCCTCAGGCTCCTGCCCGGGTGGTGGAGACCCCAGGGAGGACATACCCGAGAGCACGAGGGCGAACAGCGCACCGAACACCAGCCCAGCCACCGTCGTTCCCCACATGCCTTTGGATCCGGGATGGAAGAACAGGAGTCCGCCGATCAACCCCAGGGCCGTTCCGGCTGCGGCACCGATCAGCGTCCCGACGAGTACGCGCTTCTCCATGCGCCGAACGAACCATCTCTCACGCCTCGGCTCTTCCTGAGGGTTCATCTCTCGGCCGTTCCGTTCGCTCCGGCGTGAGGAACGGTGAAACGGACCACCCTCATCCCCGGGCTCTGCTCGGCCTCGGCGTCTGAGAACAGGGCCCTGATGAGTTGGAGACGCTGGATCGGGAGCAGCTGTTCAGATCCATCAACTGCGCCTCCCGGCTCGATGGACGGGCTGGTCACTTGCACGACGATCCCTTCGGCCTCGAGCGACAGGGCCACCCGGATCGATCCAGTCACCCCCTCCTCGATGGCTCCCGCACAGCCCTCTGAGACGGCAAGCCGGAAATCGTCGATCAGCTCCTCCGACAGGCCCGCGTGACGAGCGATGGTTGCGGCGAAGTATCGCGCGGTGCCCACGCATGCAGGGTCGGCAGGGATGGTGAGCGAGACCATCGAGTGGGCGGCGTCGATCCGATCGCTGAGGGGTTGGGACATCGCTGCTCAGGATCCCCCGGTCGCCTCTTGGACCGAGCGATGGGTGGGGAAGATCTTGTCCAACCCAGTGATGCCGATGACCTTCCGGACGGATCCCTCGCCGAACACCAACGCCAGCTCCCCGCCCCGCTCCCTGGCCCGCTTCAGCCCGGCGACGAGGACGCCGAGCCCACTCGAATCCATGAAGCTCACGTTGCTGAGGTCGACAACGATCCGGCTCTCGGCCTCTTCGATGAGCCGCAGGATGGCGTCCCGAAGCTGCGAGGACGTGTACAGGTCCACTTCGCCTTGGACCTCGAGGACGGCCCAGCCGTTCTCGTTCCGAGATCCGAGCACCAGATCCACGGCCATCACCTCCACGCGCCTCGCCCTCGCCGCACAGAGGCTCGGGCGCTCCAGTATAGGAGAGGTCTATCAGCACGAACGCGCGAGTTTGGCCTCGCGCTCCACGCGGTACACATGTCGGGCGGAACGACGAACGCTGCAGTCGCTGTGGCACAAGGATCCGACGGCACACAAGATCGAGAGAGCCCCAAGCAGCGCATCGACCGGGAGTTGATCGAATTGCTCAACGAGCTCCGCGTGGCGCTCCCGGGCGTGCAGGTCCTCTTCGCGTTCCTGCTCACGATGCCGCTCACCCAGCGGTTCGGCGACCTGACGAGCGCACAGCGCGTCGTGTACTTCGGGACCCTGCTGTCAACGGCGATCGCCACGGCGTTCCTCATGACACCCACGGCCTACCACCGTCTTCGTTTCCGAGAAGCTGACAAGGAACGCCTGCTTCGGGTGGGCAACCGAGCCGCCGTGACGGGGATTGCGTTCATGATGGTCTCGATTGGAGGTGCGGTGTTCCTGATCGCCGATCTCCTCTACCACTCCGCCTTGGCTAGCCTGTTTGCGGGCCTGGTGACCGCCGTGTACGTCTGGCTTTGGTTCGGTCTCGCGCTACTCCGACGGATGAAGGACGAGTGACCCGTACCCACGGTCGGCGTTGCCGAAACTGCCTTGTGGGGCCCACGTTTCTGGACCGGTCAGCGCTCCGGCGAAGGGCGGACCAGCAGGGACGGGTGGTCCACGAACTCCAACCTCGACTCGAGGTTCGTGAGCTCGAACACCCGTTGGACCTGTTCAGGTCCCCGTACAAGAACCAGGCGCCGGCCGGCCTCATCCCCCCTGACGGCGGCTCCGAGGATCAGGCGCAGGCCGCTCGAATCCAGGAACGTGACCTGGCGCAGATCGATCAGGATGATGGAGGGCTCTTCCGCCTCGACACTTCGGATCCGGGCTTCGATCTCATCGGCCGATGCGATGTCGACGTCACCCTCGAGAAGAACCTCCGTCAGGTCCGTGCCCACCGGTTCGCCAATAACGGAGCCGGTCAACCGTCAACACGGCCGGTTGACCAGGCCTTCCTTTCGCCCCCAGGGGGGAGGCACGGGGCGTCGCTCGCTATGTTCAGGAAGTTTCAGGATAGCCTCTCGGGGTCGAGGGCGCTAGCCCCAACTTAGTCCTGGTGCATGAACACTCGTCGGTGAGTCATGACCATCAGACGACCCTCTTGCCTTTCCGGCGCCGCGATCCGAAACGGTTTCGGCCCGGGCCGAACGGGTATCCGCTCCGCGGGCAGTCGCGAGAGGAGGGCCTACCATTGGCGAACATGAGCGCTCCGGTTGACTCAGACGTCATCGTGACCGTGCCCTCGCAGGCGGCGTTCGTTCACGTCCTGCGTTCCGTGGCTGCGAGCGTCGCCGCCCGTACCGACCTCCCGGTGGACGACATCGACGATCTGCGGATGGCCATCGACGAGGCAAGTTCGCAGCTGCTCGTGTTGAGGCCGAGCGCCGCCACGCTCACGTTGCGTCTGCACGTCATCGAGGGCGGCGTGGAGGCGGTCGTCTCGGTGGACGGTCCCGCGCCCGCTGGCTGGCCGCCGCGGGCCCTTCGCGAGTCACTCGCCTGGAACGTGCTCTCCGCGCTGAGCGACGAGCTCTCGTTCGAACTGGTCGCTGGCGCCCCGGCGATCCGCGTGGTGAAGCGGTCGTCCGCGTGGAGCGGCGCATGACCGTTCCCTCATCCAGCAACGAGGGGCGATCCGAGGAACGCGTCGTCCAACTCTTCGGACAACTGCCCCATCAGGGGGCGCGCGAGGAGCTCGTTCGGAACTACCAGCCGCTTGCCGAGTATCTGGCGAGGAAGTTCTCCGGTCGTGGCGAACAGGTTGATGACCTCATCCAGGTGGCCATGATCGGCTTGTTGAACGCGATCGACCGCTTCGATCGTGGACGTGAGGTCCAGTTCCCAACGTACGCAGCGGTCACGATCATCGGAGAGCTCAAGCGGCATTTCCGCGATAAGGGGTGGGCCGTGCGCGTTCCCCGACGACTGCAGGAGACGGGACTTCGGGTCAGCCGGGCGATCGGCGAGATGTGGCAGGAGCTCGGACGTTCGCCCACGGTCAAGGAGATCGCTGCTCGCCTGGACCTCCAGGAGGAGGAGATCCTGGAGGCCATCGAGGCCATGCAGGCGTATTCGGCGACGTCGCTCGAGGCGCCGGTCGGCGATGAGGGACCCTCCCACGCGGATTTGCTCTCGCAGGAGGACGAGACGCTCGAGATGCTTGAAGGATGGGCAAGCATCGCGCCCAAGCTCAAGCAGCTGCCTGCCCGAGAGCGACGGATCCTCTACCTGCGGTTCTTCAAGGGCCTCACCCAAAGCGAGATCGCCGAGCAGCTTCAGATCTCGCAGATGCACGTCTCGCGTTTACTGTCGCAGACACTCGTTCGTCTACGAGAAGCGAGCCGGGAGCCGTAGGACGGCTCCCGGATCGATCGCGGGCAGGACGGCCCGCAGGGGCGCTACTTGAAGATGCTCACGCCTCCGGGGCCAATGAGCAGGCCGACGATTATGAGGACCACGCCGGCCAGCACCCCTCCCCGCAGGATCGTGACGATGCCCGCGATGACCAGAATCACCGCCAAGATCCAGAGCAACGTAGCGGCCCCGCCGCTTAGCGCAAGGACTCCGAACATGCGTACCCCTCCTGCTCAGCCGATTCGAGGGATGATGTACCAGGCCAGGAAGGCCAAGATCGCCAGCACGATGATCACGATGGCCGCGTATTTGATCGCGGCGTAACCCACCAGCCCCGAGCCTTCGGGCTCCTGTACCTCGGGCGAGTGCGTGTGGTGGTCTTCCGAGCGCGTCATCCGCACCTCCTTGGTCGTGCCTTCTTTTCCCAGTGCAAGATGGGTCCAAACATGATTCGTCCGATGTCGCTGCGAGACAACGATCCGGGGCGGGCTCACGCCGCTCGTCGCTCGTCGGAGTGCGGCGCGCTGTCGATCAGGTCCAGGACGGCTCGCTCCACCCTCTGCTGGAGGGACGGGTCGGAGAGCTCCTCCGGCGGGATGCCCTGGAGGGCGGGCCTGATGGTCTCCCCCTCCAGGAATCGGTCGAGCACCCGAGGATCAACGTACGACGCCCGAGCCACGGCCGGCGTGTTCCCGAGATCCTCCGCCACCTCACGGATGGCCCGGGCGACACCGCGCTTGCGGGCTGTCAGGGATGGACCGACGTCATCGGCCGTGGCCAGGGCCACGGCGGCGAGCACCGTGCCGTGCCAGGTCCTGAAGTCCTTGGCGGAGAACGGCCCCCGGGCCGCATCCTTGATGTAGTCGTTGATGTCCAAGGACCGGACGTCCTTCCACCCCTCGCTCGTCGCGTAGGCGAGCAACTCCGATCCACCGCTCCGTCTGCCTTTCAGCCCGCGGAGCACGGCCTTGACATCCGGGTCGGCGATCGCCTGGACTCGACGCTTCCCGCCCTTGGCCGTGTAGTCGAAGAGGACCTCGTCATCCGTCACTTCGACGTGGTCCTTGCGCATCGTGGCCAAGCCGAAGGAACCGTTTCGAGTCGCATAGCTCTCCGAACCGATCCGGAAGAACCCCAGGTCGAGAAGGCGCACCGCGCACGCGAGCACGCGCTCCCTGGTGAGTCCCTCGTCGCTCAGATCGTGCTCCACTTGTCGGCGGAGCGCCGGAAGCGACTTCGCGAAGTCCCGCATCTTGTGGAACTTCTCCCGATCCCGCCACCGGCGCCATCGCTCGTGGTACAGGTACTGCTTGCGGCCCGCAGCGTCGGTCCCCGATGCTTGCAGGTGACCAAGCGGAGCCGGCGAGATCCACACCTCGGTCCAGGCGGGAGGGATGGCAAGCATCCGGATCCGTTCCACAACGTGGGCATCACGGATCGGTCGGCCCTGCTCGTCCAGGTAGGAGAAGCCTCGGCCCCGACGGCGTCTGGTGAAGCCCGGGGCCGCGGTGTGGACGCGGCGGATCCGACTCGATGGTTCCACGGCGGTTTCACGGCTACCCTGAAAGGGGAGGACGAAAACATGTCACCAGGCGACGGGAGCGGGCAGAGGGTCCCAGCCACTCGGTGCCCCATCTGCGGGCGAGGAGAGCTGAAGGACGTCACCTTCGACGGGGGGACGGGCGAACAGGAGGGAACCCCCAAGCAGCTGGCGGATTCCAGTGAGGTCGACGTCTACACGTGCGGCCACGAGGTCACGGGCGCCTCGTTGGCCAGGGCCGACCGGTCCCTGCACGTGGAACGACGTGAGTCCGAGGACACCGTGTCCCCTCCCGAAGAGACTCCGGGCTAGGGAACGATCCGAAGAGCCAGGATGGCGATGTCGTCGGGCGACTCGCCCTCCGGATCGGCCATCGCGTCCCGGAAACACTCGATGGTGGCCACGGCGTCCAGATCACGGCACGTGGCGACCAGGGCATCCAGCGCCGCATCGTCGATCGGTTCCGTCCGGCGGGAGTCGATCAAGCCGTCGGTATAGAAGAGCACCGTGTCGCCCCGTTGCAGCTCCACCGTCCGATCATGGAGTTCCACGTCCTCGAAGACGCCCACGAGGGTTCCTGGGGCTCCCACCGTCTCGACCGACCCATCACGGCGAAGAACCATCGGGAGGGGGTGGCCGCCACTCGAGATCGTGAGGTCGGCGCCGCCGTCGTGCGGCTCGAGCCGGCCCATCGCCACCGTGCAGAATCCTTCCCCTTCCTCGCGCAGCATGACCTCATTCAGGTCCGCGAGCACTGTGCTCGGGTGGACCTGGTGCACGGCCGCCGTCCGGATCGCGTGCCGGGCGATCCCGGTCATCGCCGCAGCCTCCACTCCCTTTCCGCAGACGTCGCCGATCACGATCGCCCATGCCTCCTCGCCAACCTCGAAGGCGTCGTAGAAGTCGCCCCCCACCTCGGTCCTAGTGAGGCCGGCGGGCTGATAGAAGGCGGCGATCTCCACGCCATGGATGTCTGGAAGGCGCTGCGGCAGGAGGCTGCGCTGAAGCGTTCGGGCGACGTGGCTCCGTTCCTCGTACAGCCGCGCGTTCACGATGGCCACCGCCGCCCGGTGGGCCAGATCCTCGGCCAACTCCACATCGGCCTGCCCGAAGCGCTTCCTGGAACCCGACGAAGCGAATGAGATCGCACCAAGCGAACGACCCTCGGCCACGATCGGGACGATCATGGTCGATCGCGCATCGAGCGATCGGGCGAACTCGAGCTGCTCGGGATCGATCCGCTCGTCGAGTGGCTGGTCGGAGATGTCCTCCAGAAGCTCGGAGCGCCCGGTCCGGATGACCGACCCCACGCCGGAGGCTGCGGACTGGTCCGGTGGATGGCGCCGCCGGTACTCCCGAGCCTGTGCCACCTTCTTCGGGTCCGCGTGGGCCACCGCCACCGACCGGATGTTGCCGTCGGGCTCGACCATCTCCACGCTGCACCAGTCGGCCAGGCGCGGCACCGTGAGCCGGGCAACCTGCGTGAGGGTCCGTCGCACATCGAGGGAGGAGGCCAGGAATACGCTGGCTTCTGCAAGGTAGGCGGCGCGCTCCCGGGCGGCCTCTGCTTCCGCCCTCGCACTCCGCTCGCTCTCGAGCAGGCGGGAGCGGAGCTCCTCGGTCCGCCGTCGATCCGTGATGTCTCTCACGTACCCCGTGAACACCGCGGGGCCGGGGAGGGCGACGCGCGTGACGGTCAGCTCGATGGGGAACTCCGTCCCATCGGCACGGAGGCCTGAGAGCTCCAGCCGTTTGCCGAGCATGCGTCCCCGGCCCGTCCGCCGGAACCGCTCGAGTGCCTCGCGATGTCTGTCCCTCAGCTCCTTGGGGATGATCAGTTCCGCGAGCTCCTGGCCAACAGCCTCCTCACGGTCGGTGCCGAACATCTGGACCGCGGCCGGGTTCATCTCCACGATCGACCCGTCCTCCCGCATCGTGATGATGCCCTCGAGCGCCGATTCCAGGATCGCCGACTTCCGCGCCTCACTCTCGGTCACCGCCCGCTCTGCCAGCTCGCGCTCCAGGAATTGGCCGATCTGGCGGCCGATGGAGGAGAACGTCTCCAGCAAGTCCTCATCCGGCTCCCGGATCCTGGGACTGAACAACTCCAGCACCCCGAGGACTTGGCTTCCGAGCGTGACCGGGAAGGCGAACGCTGCGTGAAGGCCGGCCTGCGCGGCGAAGGGCGCCCGAGAGAAGTTATCGTCGATGGTCACGTCGGGGATCCATTCCGGGGCGGAGGTCTGCCACACCCGTCCGGGGAGACCGATCCCGGGAGCAAACAGGAACTCGCGGCACTTGGTCAGGAACGCCCAGGCCTCGCTGGCCGGGGAGCTCCAACCCCCCGCATGCCTGAGGACGCCTGCCTCGTCGTCGACCTGCCACAGGCTGCCGACCTCCCAGCTGAGCGCCTCGGCGACGGCCTCGATGAGCTTCGGTGTTGCCTCCCCAACGCCCGACGCCTCGGCCAGGACGCGAGATACGGCGGACTGGACGGCGAGCCGCCGTTCCGTCTCCTTGCGCTCGGTGACATCGGAAGCGACCCCCGCCATCCGCACCGCCCGCCCTGTCTGGTCGTGGAAGGCCTGCCCCCGCGCGCTGATCCACCGAACGACGCCATCCGGGCGAACGATCCGATAGTCCAGGACATGATCCGCACCTTCGGTCACGGCCTTCTGCATGGACTCGAGCACACCGTCGCGATCCTCCGGATGGATGTAGCGGATCGAATGCTCGAACGTTCCCCCGAACGTGCCGGGCTCGAGGCCGTGGATCTTCTCCAGCTCTGCGGACCAGCCCACCCCGCCTGTTCCGATCTCCCAATCCCAGGTCCCCATGCCGCCCGCCGACAAGGCGATCCGAAGTCGCAGCTCGCTCTCCTGCAGGGCGAGTTCCGTTCGCTTCCGCTGCGTCACGTCGCTCTCTCGCCCCTGGATGCCGATGCGGCGCCCGCTCTCGTCGAGGAGCGGCGCCCACGAGGAGAGCGACCACCTGACGGCCCCTCCTTTCGTGATCAGGCGGACCTCCTCGTCGTCGATGCGCCCCCCGGCCAGCAACCAACGCCATCGCTCTTCGGCGTGTTTGCGGTCCTCCGGATGGATCAGATCGAGGTAGCGGCGTTCCCGGATCTCCTCGGGGGAGAAGCCGGTGAGCTCCTCCACCGCCTGATTGACATACAGCAGCTTCTCGTCGAGGTCGTAGGCCAGGATGGCGATCGGGGAGTTCTCGGTGATCAGCCGAAGGTTGCGCTCCGATTCCCGAAGTTCGGCGACGCGGTTCTCCAGCTCTCGCTCCACCCGATTACGGTCACCGATGTCGAACCAGGCCGTAACGACGCCGAGTGGCCCGCTGTTCTCGTCGTGGAGAGGTGACGCGGCAACGTGGACCAGCACGCTCGACCCATCGTTCTTCCGGGCCTGCCAATCGCCTTCCCAGGATCCGCCGGTGCGAAGGCGTTCGGCGAACGGCGCCGATTCGGCATCGTCCGGGAAGAGGAGCCCCGCGAGATGGCGCCCCACCGCCTCGTCAGGGCTCCAACCGAACAGGGCCTCGGCCTGTGTGTTCCATCGGGTGATGATCCCCTCCACATCGGTGGCCACGACCGCGGCCCGGACCCGTTCGAGCACGAAGGCGTCGTGGGCTTCCGGCCACGGACTCAGTGGGCGCGCTCGCTCGGGGACCAGACAGGCATCGACCTCGAACCACACTCGGGTGGGAGGCCCATCCAGGATCCCCCATCGATCGGCGAGCTCGTCGACCAGGAACAGCCCCCACCCGCCGGTGCCGTCCGGTTTCGGCGGGCCGGGAACGGGGAAACCTCGTCCTGCATCCTCGATCTCGACCCGGACGCCATCCCCCTCGACATCGATCCGCATGATCGTCGCTGCGTCCGACCCACCCGGACCGTACCTGATGGCATTCGTGACGACCTCGCTCACCAGAAGTCGCAGGGTATCCAGACACGCAGGCCGAACGCGAGGAAGGAGCTCTTCGATCTCCCTGCGAGCGATGGACACGGTGTCCGGTCTCGCCGGGTACCGCCGCACTGATCGGGAGGAACCCTGCCCGAGGGTCACGAGTCCCCCCGGTCACGCTCAAAGGGACCGCGAGCTTCAATCCTCGCGCCGACGGAAATCGCGGGTACGGGACCCAAGTGTCTTGCCGTCAGCCCCTCCTGTCGCCTCCCCCGATCTCGCTTCTTAGTCGAGGCATTCCCGAGGCCGGGCCCGTCCAAACCCGACTCTCGATTGGTGCCCTCTTCGACTGGGTACATGGCCGTCGTGGGTGCTGACACCACTGCGGCCGCCTTGATCCCTTCCCGCCCGTCACTCTCACGCCTGCGTGAGGCTGCGGGGTCCTGCAGAGCCTGTGAACTGTGGCGCAAGGGAACACAGACCGTCTTCGGAGAGGGTTCGCCGGACGCATCGGTCATGCTCGTCGGTGAGCAGCCAGGTGACCGCGAGGACCTGACGGGCCATCCCTTCGTCGGACCGGCTGGAGCGCTGCTCGAGCGGGCGCTCGGGGAGGCCGGGATCTCACGCGACGACATCTTCCTCACCAATGTGGTGAAACACTTCAACTGGGAGGCTCGGGGGAAGCGGCGGATCCACCGCAAGCCCAACCTGAGCCACATCCGGGCATGCCGGCCATGGCTGGACGCGGAGATCAAACTGGTGGATCCCGATGTCCTGGTCCTGATGGGAGCGACCGCCGCCCAGGCGCTCCTCGGCCGCAACTTCAAGGTCACCGAGCACCGAGGCGAGCTCACGGACTCCTCGCTCGCCCCATCGGTCATGGCCACGGTCCATCCCTCGTCGATCCTCCGGGCCCGAGACAGCGCAACTCGCCATGCCGAGCTCGAGGCATTCGTCCGTGACCTCCGGGTGGTCGAAGGCGCGCTGCGCCGCTGAGGGTACCGAGGAATCTCCTAAGGTCGCCCGTCGAACCGCCCTCCGGGTATCAACCCGGAAGCCCAAGCGGTCGATACGTTCACCTTAAGGAGGTTCGCCATGAGGATCGGAAAGATCGTCCGTGAGGTGGAGGCCGTCCCGGATCCTCGGATCGTGGAAGCGCCGGTCGAGGCGCCCGAGACGGCTCCCGAAACGACCGAACCAGTCCCCGAACCCACGGGACGTTGAAGAAGGATTTCGGCCGCGACCTGGTGGTCGGGGGTTTCCGTGGGTACCGCTGGTGGCGGGTGGGCCGAGCCGGATGGCTCGAATCCCCGTTCTTCGGCCGCAACCGGTGGGACCCGAACTCGAACCGGGCCGAGTGCTTCATCCTGAAGCACGGGAGGCTGTGGTTCCACTCCCGCCTGCGGGCGGAGCACCAGGCCGGAGCTCCCGTCCTCACCTGCGACTGCGGGTTCTATGGGCTGAACGACCTGCCCGCCGAGGCCTCGAGGGAGCAGCAGCGTCTCGCCCCCTGGAGGGTGGACCCGGGAGATTCCGGGTTCGGCGGCATGGTCCTCGGGGTGGCCGAAGCATGGGGCCGGGTCCTGCTCGGCACCGAGGGCTGGAGGAGCCAGTTCTGCAAGCCGCTCGCGCTCTTCGTTCGGCCTCGGACCTCGTCCCCGATCGACACGGGACCCGTTCAGAAGCGGTACGGGATCCCCGTCCTGCGCGACCTCGACGCGCTCGTATCCGAGTGGGGACCGGACCGTCAGCTCCAGGGCATCCCGGCGACCGCCTGAGGCGGGCCGTCCGGCTCACACTCGTCAGCCCCATCGGGTCTCCCCAAAGTCATGCATACCCTGAGCGTCCAGGGGGTACGCGTCTGATAGAGGACTCAGCAAACACCACCCAGGAGGTGCGAGTCATGGCTTCGAGGAAGCAGGTGCAAGCGGCCAAGAAGAACATCAAGAAGGCCCGCCGAGCCGCGACGGCGAAGCGAACGATCGCCAACCTTCCACTCGAGACGCGCCGAGATCTTGGCCGCCAGGCGGCCAGGGCCAGGCTGCGTGGCGGCAAGCCGGGGCACGACTACGAGGACCGGACCCGCCAGGAGCTGTACGAGGTGGCCAAGAGGAAGGGGATCCCCGGCCGGTCGAAGATGGGCAAGTGGGATCTGATCCAGGCGATCCGGAAGGCCAGCTGACCCTTCAGCTCTTCGACCGCACGTCGCCCACCCAGGCCGCGAGCTCCTCCGCGGTCATGTAGTTCAGGATCCGGGAGCGCGGGATCCCGGCCCGGAGGGCCGCTGCCACGCCAAGCTCGATCGACCCGAGCTGACTCACCGAGTGCGCGTCGGTGCCGATCGACACGAAGGCTCCTGACTCCCGCGCCAACTCGAGCAGCTCGACATCGAGGTCCTGTCGGTCCAGAAGAGAGTCGATCTCGAGGGCCTTGCCCGACGCGGCAGCCGTGTTCATCACGAGAGGCCAGTCTGCGCGCAGACCCAACCGGAGGTTGTACTTGCGTCCTCGCGGATGGGCGAGGACCTGAATGTCGGGATTGCTGAGCGCCGCCAGGTAGCGCTCGGTCTGATCGTCGGTGACCCGAAGCTTGGAGTGGAAGGCGCCGAGCACGAGATCGAGCGACCCCAGGGCAGCCGGATCCATGTCGCCCTCGCCGGACGGCGACAGGTTCATCTCGATCGCGTGCAGCACGCGGAAATGCCGCCCGGCCGAGGCAAGCTCCTCGTTCACCGCGGCGACGTCTCGAGCTTGCTCGGCGAGCCTGTTCTCGTCCATCCCGTTGGCGACCGTAAGGCCTTTGGAATGGTCGGTGATGGCGACGTGGGAGTACCCGCGCGCCGCAGCCGCGCCCACCATCTCCCTCAGGGTCGCCCGGCCGTCGCTGTAGGTCGTGTGCATCTGCAGGTCGCTCAGCAAGGATGCCAACGCATCCGGGTTGGCCGCCACCGTCGCCCGGGCCTCCGCGATAGTGAGGAAGCCGCGGCGGATCTCCGGTGGCTCGACGAATTCGGCAGGGTCCGCAAGAAGCGACTCGATCATGGCGGCGATCCACGGACCGACCTGTGGGAGCTCGGTCAGCGAGCGTCCGTGCGAGACAACGGCCGCCGCCTCTGTCGGCCACAGGAAAGCCGCCCTGGCGGCTCGCTGGAGTGCGCGTCGGCGGTGCCCATCCGCAGACTCGGCGGCACGCGTCAACAGCTCGGCGATCTGGGCATTCGATACGGGCGACGTTGCGGCCAACGAGATGCTCAACGAGGAGGCTGTCTGGATCGATACCCGAGTTAGACCGTGGCGACCGGATCAGCGTTCGCCGCGGAATCCGTGTGGGGCCGCGCGTGTACGGCCTTCAGGTCCGCCCACAGTCCGGCGGCCAATGCTTCAGCAAGGGCCGCATGGGCTTCCTCCACCGTCGTGAACCGGAGCCTTCGTTCGCTCGCGCTGGCCGGCTCGTGATCTCGGATCCGCAGGATGTGGACGACCGCGAGGGAGGGGGCGGACTCTTGCCGGGCATGGAGGTGGTCGGGGCCGTCTGCACGGGGGATCGGAGGTTCGTCGGGTGGCCGCTCGGGCGGCGGGTTTGGTGCTGGCGGAGTTGGGGGACCGGGAGCCGGGGCAGGCGGATCGGGCGGAGTCGGGCCGGGAGGGTTCGGTGGCAGCGGGTCGGGCACCGGGGCCGGTTCAGGGTCTGGTGCCGGACGGGGATCCGGGGTGTCGGCTCGCTCCCGATGACTCGGGTCCCACTGGTTCCACCTCATCGAACCCTCCTGATCCTTACGGATGCCGCTTCCCTACCCTACGACCTCGACGGCCAAACCGGAGGAAGGGATGGGTTCAGCTCGCGTCTCGCGTCGAACAGGACACCGACGACTGGGTGGGCGCCATGATCGAGCGTGTGCGCCGTGATCGGCGGAATGGCGGGTTTTTGTGCCGGCTGGTCCTCAGGAGTAGCGCCCGCAAGCGGGGCAGACGGACCATCCGCCCGTTTCGCGACGCATCTCGACCCACTCGCCGCACTTGGCACAAGTCCGGAGATTGGGGTTGTCCTCAGGCCCCGAGACGGCCCGAAGCCGCATCCGGGCGTGAACGTACCGATCGAGGAGATCCACTTTGACCAGGTCATCAGCGCGAATGGCCATAGTTCCCTCCTTCCTCCTCGCGTTCGGTGTACCCCTTGGAGCCTTCGCCCAATCAGGCCACTATCCTGGGAGCGGCCGGCAGGTGGTTGCCGAAGGCCGGGTCCGACGGCAACTCCTCAAGCCCTCGTAGCTCAGTGGATAGAGCAGCGGTTTCCTAAACCGCGAGTCGCAGGTTCGATTCCTGCCGGGGGCACTACCTGAAGTCCCAGGTCAGCGGACATTTTCCGCTCGGCTGAACGACTGTTCAGATTGACAAAAGGCCTATGGGTCCCGTATGGGTCCCGTCGCGGACACGAGTCCGTCACGATCGTTGCGGCCCACGAGTGTTCATTCAAGCGCCTGACGACAGGTGACCGCTAATGCGTAGATTGCCCATGCCGCCTTCGACGAGCCCGAGTGTCGTTTCCTACCGAGGGTAGAGC
>JBKPDU010000122.1:0-4264 GCA_046728055.1 Actinomycetota bacterium
TCGTCCGTATCGCCGAGCGATGATTGGATGATCGCGTTCCTCAACTGCTAGCGATGCGGCCTCCACGTGCAATTGGGCCGCGGGTCTCGGCGTCTCGCCCGGCCACCGCTCACACCGAGAGCTAGCGCCGCGGGCGAACCCGCGATCCGACGGTCGATCAGAGGAGTTGATCCACGGAACGGACCACAGGTATGAGCCCCAGAGCAAGGATTTGGACAACGAACAAGCGCTGGACTCGATGTAGCGATGAACGCTCGTCTTCAAACGAAGCCACCACGTCCGCCTTCACGCTCCTCTCCATCTCGATCATCCGGGCTAGCCATAGCGGTTCTGGCGTCCGATCAAGGCCGCGTCCGTCATTCGGGAGGATCGCGTCTCTTTCCCTTCGGTAGGGCGACTGCCCGACCGCCTTGGTGCTGAACCAGACGATAATGACGAAGAGCACCAGCGCAAACCCGAACAGACCGGTGGGCAGGACACCCTTGATCTGTCCGCTCAATCCAGCGAACAGCCCGACCACGACCGCCGATGCAACAGGAAACGGCTCCAGCTGAGATGTCACCGCCCGGCGCGCATCGCGCAAGCGATCGCGCTCACGGACCAGATCGTCATAGACGAGTCTGAGAGTCGCGGGCATCGGTCATCGCAGTGCTGGAACTGTCGCTCTGATCTGCCCCTCGGTCAAGCAGCCTCCAGCGCACCGCGGACGCGGACGTTCGGCGAACTCCTGATCGACCTCGAAGAGGACCGGCTCGCCCGAGCAGTCGTGACCGGGATACTACAGGAGCGGTCTGTTCGGTGCGATCCGTGAAGTGTGTCAACTGCAACGGCAAGGCTGGCGACTCGATCCTGCACGGACGCGAGACCCGTCGCTTGGGCCTAGAGGTCGAGCGTCACGGCCCCGGAGGCGCTGCGTGCGAGCAGCCGAGAGTTCGCCACGCGTCCGCGGGCTGTGCCTCTAGCCCTGGCAGTTGTCGGGAATGGTGCCGCCGTTAGTGTTGAGGATGGCGGTGATCATGCCCTCGTCGAACCCGTGAGGGTTGGCTACCGAGCCGGCGATCGTGAACATCCCGAACGCGGCATTAGGGTTCGTCATATTGCACGCGCCGGTGAGGCCGTATTGGGGTGTGGGTCCCGGGGTCGCCCCCGCAGCGCTGGTACCTACGCCGCTTACTGCGAGTGTTAGGGCCGTCACGAGCAGGGTTCTGCGAGCCCTCATTTGGTATCTCCCTTCCTGCGTCGAGGCCACCTCTACCACAGCGGCCGTTCATCGAACCTTTCGCGTTACCCTACCGACGCCATCTTTCCTCAGGCATCCCTCGGGTGAGGGAGAGGCGGTGGATAACCGAACCGCAGCCCTCTTCGCCGCGTGAGTGATGGAGACGGCCACCGGGATTGGGCCGCTCCTCCGCCTCCTCCTTGTCAATCCATGCGGGGCCCGGCCGGCCGACAGGCATTCCTCGCGGCTGATGCGGCGTTGAAGGCTGTGGGCGCGATCGAGTAACTGACCGCATGAGGAGTGTGTGCACCTCGAGGAACATTCCCGAACACTCGCACACCCGAGCGAGCCGTCCGCCGCTACTACAATTCGCCACGCCCGTTCGCGAAAGGAGCTGCACCATGACCAAGGTGGTCGCGATCATGTCGATGTCTCTCGACGGGTACGTCGCCGACGCGAACGACGGGGTCGCCGAAGTTTTCGACTGGTACTTCTCAGGCGACGTCGAGGTCTCCACAGCCAGCGCGACATCGGGCATGACGTTCCAGGTCTCGGCGCCGAGCGCCGACCACCTGAGGGGCTTGCAGGCTGAGGTCGGCGCCATGCTCACCGGTCGGCGCACGTTCGAGGTCGCCGACGGCTGGGGCGGCCAGCACCCGTGGGATGTACCCGCCTTCGTCGTCACCCACCACGTGCCCGACGGCTGGCCACGGCCCGGCTCGACAGTCCAGTTCGTCACCGACGGCATCGAAAGCGCCGTTGCTCGAGCGAAATCGGCTGCGGGCCCGAAGTCCGTGGGAGTGCACGGCGCCCAAACCATCCAGCAGTGCCTGGACGCCGGGCTGCTCGACCGAGATCCATATCGATCTGGCTGCCGTGTTGCTAGGCGCAGGAGTGCGGCTGTTCGACCACCTCGCGCACACACCGGTCGTCCTCGGGAATCCGACAGTCGTCACCGGTGTGGGTGTCACGCATCTGCGCTATCCCGTGCACACGTCGTAGACCACCGGCCCCCACCTCTCGTCAGGCGACATTCCCGAACACTCGCGCACCACGCGTCCTGTTCCTCGACGAGCTGACCGAGTTCCGACGCGATGCCGTGGAGGCGCTCTCCGGGCAGATACTCGGAAGGCCAGCATGCCTGTGACCGCAGTAGATAACTACGCCCGTTCCGCTCGTCGCTGAAGTGCGTTTCCGCAGGTAGGTACACCGTTTAGGCCGGTCTGGCTGGCAGCCATGAGGTCAGGGGTTCGAATCCCCTTGGGTCCACTTTTGTGATGTGTCGGGGCATCGTGGACGGGTGTGTCGGCGCATCGTAGACGACTTCACGATCCCTGCGGCTGGTAGTCTCGCGTTGGATCCAGCGTGAGGTGCCGCAGGAGCTCACCGTCGTGTGACACCACCCGTACGTCCAGCCCGTTCACGAGCAGGATCACTCGCTTGCCCTTGTGGGCGTGGCCCACCCCGATGTGGTGCAGGCGCGTGCCATGGCGCAGCGTCACCTTCCCGCCCCTGTCGATCTTGTCGCGGCGGACCCGTACACCGGCCCCGACTCGGATCCTCGGTCCCGACGGACGTGCCTTGTCCCGCGCATCGAACGTGGCCCTCGGCGTCGTGCGCCCCACCGCTCGGTGGGGCCTGATCTGGTTGTAGTAGGCCACGAACCGGTCGACCTGGGCCTGGAGCTCGGCGATGGTTCGCGCCCGGCGTTGCTTGGCCAACCACCGCTTCAGCGTCTGGTGGAACCGCTCCACCTTGCCACAGGTCTGCGGGTGGTAGGGCCTCGAGTGGTGGTAGTCGATCCCCAGGCGAAGCAGCTCGGTCTGCATCACGTTGGGGCCTCCCCGGTGCCAAGTGGTGTACACGCACCCGTTGTCGGTGAGCAGCGCCGCCGGGAACCCCCACCGTGCGCCGGCTTCGCGGAACACCTGCAGCACCGCCGGCGCGGTCGCCGTCCGCAGAACCTTGCTCTCGACGGCCAGCCGCGAGTGGTCGTCGAGGAAGTTCACCACGTCGACCTCCGTGCCGTCGGCGAGGCGCCAGTGCGTGACGTCGGACTGCCAGCACTCGTTGGGCAGCTGGGCCTCGAACCGGATCCATGAGCTGCGGGGTCGCTTGTGGGGCTGCGGGGTCACGAAGCCGCGGCGGCGGAGCACCCGCCAGATCGTCGACACCGAGGGCACCTGGTCGTGACGGCGGCCCAGGTGATGGTGGATCGTCTCCGCACCCGCGTCGACACCGAGGTCGCAGAGCTGCTTGCGCAGGGCGACGATCTCGTCCTCGAGCTCGGCGCTCGTGCGGTGCGGGATCGAGTTGGGTGCCCGGGACCGGGGTGCGATCGCCTCGTACCCGCCGGCTCGGTACCTGCCGACGAGCTTGCCCACCCAGCTCTTGGACACGCCGTGGGCCCGGGCCACGTCCCGGTAGCTCCTGCCCTCCAGCACCACCGCCTCGACCACGTACCGCACCAGCTCCATCGCGGACCCCCCATGAAGGTGTCCACGATGCTCCGGCACATGTGTCCACTATCCGGTGAACTCGCGCACCCTTCGGTCCACTTTGTGATGTCGTGTTCCGACTCATCCTGGACATTCCGACGCCACCTCAGGTTTGAGGGAGTTCCGGGACATCTTTGACACCGGCTCCGCCTGATCTTTGACGGTGGCTCCGGCTGATGCTTTACACGGTTCCACCAGATCTTTGACAGCTCCACCAGATGTTTGACACCCGCGCCGGCTGCTCTCGTGGCCACTGCGGCCCTCGGGAGGAGGTCCGGGTCATGCTCGGTGGAGCTGGTCGTGGAGCAGCGGTCGCCTCGACCGGAGGAGATCATGTCCGGGAGGGCGGCGCGCTTGAGCGGCGTCGTCGCGCGGCAGTGGATCCCGATCAGGCGGTCGATGCGTTCGGGCGAGATCTCGACGAACGGGCCATACCGCTGAAACCAGCGTCGTTGACCAGCACCGCGAGCTCGGACTCGCTCTGGATCGACGAAGTGATGGCATCGATGCCACCGTCCTCGGGCAGGTCGGCGATTAGGACGCGGGC
>JBKPDU010000123.1:0-15944 GCA_046728055.1 Actinomycetota bacterium
CGGTCGCCGAGTTCCTCGAGCCCCTCCCGGCACGGTCACTGTGGGGGGTGGGGGAGAAGACGGTCGAGACACTCGGTCGGCTCGGGGTGAGGACCGTGGGCCACCTGGCCCGGACCCCACCGGCCGTGCTCGCCCGGCTCATCGGGGACCAGCACGCCCGGGACCTCCACGACTTGTCACGAGGGATCGATGACCGTGCGGTCGTCCCCTATGAGCCGCCGAAGTCCGTCTCCCACGAGGAGACCTTCGACGTCGATCTGGATGCCGAGGAGGACCTGTTGCGCGAAGCCCTGGCCCTGTCGCATCGGGTGGCCTCGCGACTGCGGGAGGACGGCTACCGGGCCAGGACGGTGGTCCTCAAGGTCCGATTGGCCAACTTCACCACCCTCACCCGAGCCCGGACGTTGCCGTCCCCCACCGATGTCGCGGCCGACCTGTACCAGGTTGCCTCCGAGCTGTACCGGGCCCTGCCCGGTGCGCAGCGCCGCGTGCGACTGCTGGGCATCGCAGCCACCGGACTCTTGCCCGGGGCGGCCGAGCAACTGGCATTGCTCAAAGGAGAGCGGTGGCGCGACGTGGAGCGGGCCGTGGACCGGATCCAGCGGCGGTTCGGACGGGCTGCCGCCGCTCCCGCCACCCTCATCGACCGGTCGGGTCGCTGACCGCCAGGTTCCGCGTGATGCCTCGGCGAAGGCCGGTATCACGTGGACTGAAGGTCATACGGCCGGCAACCGATGGACTGGCACGGAATGGGCTTCATCCGGAAAGGTTCACCTTCCTATAATGGAATCGCCGGTCGACAGGTAAGGAACCCGATGCCGCTCTCCGAGCACGAGCAGCAGATCCTCCAAGAGATCGAGAAGCGGTTGGCCGAAGAGGACCCTCGCCTCGTCGAGGCAGTCTCTCGGACATCGCTCTACACCCACCTGGCCCGGCGCATCCGGTGGTCCTCGCTCGCGTTCCTGGCCGGCTTCGTCATGCTGATGTTGTTCCCCATCTCGCTGTGGATCGCGGCCGCCGGCTTCGGCGTGATGCTCGTCTCGTCGCTGCTGATCTACCGGTACCTGAAGCAGCTCGGTAGGGACCAGGTCCGGGCGATGCAACAGTCGGGACGATTCTCCATCGCCGCCCTGTTGGCCCGCCTGTCCGGCCGCATGCGCGGACCCCCGGAACCCCCTCCGCAGTGACTCCCTGAACATCGAACCGAAGCCACAGTCGAACCGACGACCGCCTGCCCCGATCATCCTGCGCACTTGCCACCACACCGTGCGGCGCAGTAGAAACAACGCTCACCTTCCCCCGAGGTGTGCACGTCGCGGGCATGTCGGGTCCTTCCCCCTCGACAGCTGACGGGCTGCCGGTTCGCTGGTGGATGACGAGTCGTCGGAGGGCGCGCGTCGGATGGAGGGGTTCACTGCACACCAGGCCACGAAATTCACCGGCTGCACTCCCCGACAGCTCCGATACTGGGACCAGATCAACCTGGTCACGCCGTCCGTCCAGGGGACGGGGGGCCGGCCCGGGGTCCCTCGGATGTACTCCTTCCGTGACCTGGTAGCCCTCAAGGTCGTCAAGTCCCTCCTCGATGGAGGGATGTCGCTCCAGCGGGTCCGGCGGGCCTGGGACTTCCTGAACCGGAGGGCAGCCCTGGACCGGCACCTGTCGGAGGTGAAGCTCATCACCGACGGGGTGAGCATCTTCAAGGTGGCCAAACGCGACGGGGAGGTCCTCGACGCCCTACGAGAGGGCCAGCTGGCGTTCTTCGTGGCCATCGACGAGATCGCCACCGGGGTCGAGGTCAAGGTGGGCCAGTTCCGGGAGGATCGGGACCGGTTCGTCAGGGCCTTGCGCGAGGCCGCGGCCCATACCCAGAGCCACGGATAGGGTCACAGCCCCGGCCGGTACACCCCTCGAAGTCTGCGAAGCAAGCCCGCGCTGGACCTGATGTCCCGGATCGCCCACCGCGCGTCGCGGAGGGCTTCACGGGCCTCGATCTCGGTCGTCGACCGGCCCGAGTACGCCGCCCGGGTGGCCGCCATCGTCAGGCGATCGACGTGCCCATCGGAGAAGTGGACCACGGTCGCCAGCCGGTCGCGGTGCTCGACGAGGGTCTCGCCGTCGGCCCGCCCCAGGCCGAGATCGGCCGCCTCCCCGTCGAAGACTCGGTAGGCCCGGAGCACCAACGCGTTCGGATCCCGGGCACCGTGCAGCATCCCCCTTCGCCAGGCGGCCTTGACGATGGGGACGGTGATGAGGAGGAGCGCTCCCAGGGCCAGCAGGGCGAGGAACAGGAGCCCATACGGGATCGAGTATCCCGGGTCCGGCACCGAGGACGCAGCGGCACCGGCCCTCCTGCCCCGGCCTCCGCTCTGATCACCCAGTTGGGCGGCGTCCACCTGCAGGAGCTTGTCCGTCGCGCCGCCTTCCGTCGTTGGAGACCGCGCCGTCGTCTCGCTCCCCCCAGCGCAGCCGGGTTCAGAAGGGGGGCATGCCCCAGGCGTCTCCGGAGTGAGATAGGAACCCGCGGTGGCCAGTGGACTCCTCCACCCTCCGGGCGTGGGCTCGAACGGGAGCCACCCGTAGCCGGGGAACCGCACCTCCACCCAGCTGTGGGCTTCCTCGGTGGTCACCGTGAACGTGTCGCCCGACTGGGATCCCGGTCGGAAGCCCACTGCCACCCGGGCGGGGATGCCGAGTTCGCGGACCAGGATGGCCATCGCTGCGGCGAATTGCTGGCAGAACCCGGTTCTGGTCTTGGTCAAGAAATCCACCAATGCGTTCGCGTCGGCCTTCGGTCGAACGTCGAGCGAATAGCGGAAGTCGCCAGAGGAGACGAAGTGCTGCTGGATGGCCAGCACCTGGCGGTAGGGAGTCGAGGCGTTTTCCGTCCATGCCTCGGCGATCTGCCCTACGGCTGGGGGGACGTTCTCTGGGACGTGCGTGTAACGGTCCGGCAGGCCGATGGCCACGAGGTCCGAGGGCTGGATCGAGACGGCGTCGAGTTCCTGCGGCGTGGGCGAGACGACGAGCGATCGCACCGAGTACTCGAGGCCCTCCCCGAAGGGATCCGGCGCAGCCGCCGCAGTGAGTTCGGCGTCGTACCGGATCACGCCGAACGGAACGTTCACCGTCTGCGGCGGATACGCCATCGGCAGCCAGGGGTCGACGAAGTCTGTGAGGATCCGGTATCCCTGGTCGATCGCCGGGCCGGATGTCGCGCTCGCCAGGGCGGCCGGTGTCGAGACGAGCCGGCCCTGCTCCGCATTCGGGTCAGAGCTCCGCCATGTCGTCCCGTCGAACTCGTCGAGGGCGTACAGGCGCCAGTACGCGGCCTGGGGATCACCACGTGCATCCACCGACGTGACCTGGAAGAGATCGATCGGGTCCCGCCGCTGGAGCTGGGCCTTGATCGACACGAAGGGATCGATATGGACCTCATCGCCCCCGGGGGTCGAGAAGTCGATCAGGGCCAAGGAATGGAAGCCCGGGAGGATCCCGGGGACGAGGACCGCGACCGCCACGGCGACGGCGGCCACCCCGCGGGCACCATGTCCGGAGGAGGCGGTCAGGGGCTTGCCACGCGACCCCCACACCGGGCCCCACTGGCGGATGCGGCGGACGCCGTCGACGAAGCACACGAACAGCACCGCCGACAGCAAGACGACCGCGTAGCCCGGCCGCGCACCGTCCTGCATCACGGTGTCGGTGAACCCCACCAGTGCGACCGATGGCAGGACGGCGAGCAACGGACCTCCCGCTCGGATGGCCAGGGCGTGTGCGGAGAACGACGCGGTCCACACCGCGGTCACGGCCGCTAGCAAGAGAGGGGTGAGCGGCGCGGTCGGCGCCACCTGGACGCGTGCCTGACGCCCAACACGTCCAAGCGCGTCTTGGATGGCCCCGAAGGTCTCGGACGTGGGGAGCCCAACCCAGGTGGTCTGGGGGAAGACCAGGACCGCCACCCCGATCAGGAGGCACGCCGCGCTGGCCAGGGTGGCCACGAGCAGGCTCCGTCGCTCGAGCAGCCCGGCCACGGCGACCGAGGCCAGGCTGGCGGCCAGGAGCTTCCACGTCGCTCCATGCCCCACGAAGACCCGGCCGAAGGCGAGCGCGGTCGCCGCGGCAAGGAGCCCGACGGCCCCTAACGCGAGGAGCCGGTGAGCTCGGGGAGCGAGGTTCTGCTGCGATGCCATGCGTCACGAAGCCTTCCCGTAGGCGGGAGGACGAGCACCTCCCATCCGGACCTGGACAGCGACATGCGAGCCGACGAGGCTCGGCCTTCGAGTTGGGACTGGCGGTCGGGCGGAAGGTCCTGTGGGTCCACGGGGTAGACCAGGATCGCGAGCTTGGGCCCAAAGACCACGCCCGAGCGGACCAGCGAGGTGAGCTCGGTCGGCTGAGGCGGGGCCGTCACGACCACGAGCGTCGTGTCCCCGGCCGCCACCGACCGCAACCGGGTCAGTCCGGTGGAGAACGCCCGTGACGTGACGTGCCCGATTCCGGCGAGCACCTCGAGCATCTGTTCCTCGGTCACGGTCGTTGGCGGCATGTTCGACGTGGCCAGGCGGATCGAGAACCCGTACCGGGCAAGGAGCGCGCCGACCGACGCGGCGGCCGACACGCATTTCTCGAAGGATGGAGTGTGGATCGATCCGACGGCCGGCTCGCGCGTGTCGAGGAAGATCACCCCGGTGGATCGCCTGGTGGACTCGTCCTGGCGGATCATCAGTTGGTTGGACCGGGCGACGCTCGGCCAGTGGATCCGGCGCAGGTCGTCGCCCTCCTGGTATTGGCGCATCGTGTAGAACTCCTCGCCCGTTCGGAACAGATGCCTGGAGAGCGAAAGCCCGCTCGCTCCGCCAAACGGGGAAGCCGGTCCGGACTCCAGGCGCTCGATCTCAGGGGTCACGACGAGGTCGTCTCGCTGGTCGAAGCCGATCCGAAGCTTCGTGAGGGCGAAGGGGTCGGACACGTCCACCGTGATCGGCCCGAGCGAGTATCGCCCCCGGACCTCGGGGACCAACGAGTACGTGGCGCGCTGCTTGGCGCGCGGCGGGATCCCCGCGACCACGAGCCGGGCTGCCCGGCCCAGCGGCCGAGGGAGCCGGTCCTCCAGGAGCAGGAAGGACGTCCACACCGGGGCCTCGTTCTCCACCTCGAGGTCGACCGTGACGCGCTGGCCCGGAGCGACACGTTGATCCGACAGGCGCCGGCGGACCGAGACGCGGAACCGGCTCCATCGAGCAAAGAGCGCCGCGGCGAACGGCAGCACCACCAGGCCAACGGCGACCATGTGGAGGCTGGTCGAGCCGGCCACCCGCGCGGCAAGCCACAGACCGATGCCGGCGGCGAACACCACCACGCCGCGCCCGGAGGGCACGTCAGGCCTTCCCGGTGACCGGGACGGCGACCTCGTTGATCACTTCCGCCAGCACCGCGCCGGCGGTCCGCCCGCTCATCACCGCGTCCGCCGTGACGATCACGCGGTGAGACAGCACCGGCAGGGCAAGGCCTTTCACGTCGTCGGGGATGACGTAATCCCGCTCCCCCGCCGCGGCCATGGCCCTGGCCGCTCGGAGAAGCATGATGGACGCCCGGGGGCTGGCGCCCAGGTACACGTCGGGATGGACCCGGGTAGCTTCGACCACGTCGACGATGTATCGGCGGACGGGCGGAGAGACGTGCACCTGCCGGGCCATGTCGATCATGCCCCGGACGCCGAGTGCATCGGTCACGGGCCCGATGTCGGTCAGCGTCGACTGCACTCCATGGGTGGCAAGGATCTCGGCCTCCACGTCGGCGGAGGGGTAGCCGATGGCGATCCGCATCATGAATCGGTCCAGCTGCGCCTCGGGCAGGGGGTAGGTTCCCTCGTGCTCGATGGGGTTCTGGGTGGCGATCACCATGAACGGCTGTCCGAGCTGATAGGTCTCGGTGTCGATCGTGACCTGCCGCTCCTCCATGCACTCCAGGAGGGCCGACTGGGTCTTGGGGCTGGCTCGGTTGATCTCGTCGCCCAGGACGATGTTCGCGAAGATGGCCCCGGGCTTGAACTCGAAGTCGCCTCGCTCCTGGTTGAACACGTTGACACCGGTGATGTCGGTCGGCAGGAGGTCGGGGGTGAACTGGATGCGGCGGAACGAGCAATCGATGGATCGGGCGATGGCCTTTGCCAACATGGTCTTGCCGACGCCGGGGACGTCCTCGATGAGGGCGTGACCTTCGGCGATCAGGGTGACCAGCGCAAGCCGGATCTCATGGTGCTTGCCCTGGACGACCTTCTCGACGTTGCGCTCGACCTCTCGGAAGCGCTCGGCGAATCGCTGCCAGGCCTCGGTTTTCTCGCGCGCCTCCACTAGCACCTCCCGGATGGGAAGAGCCATCTTACCGAGGTGTACGTGGCCGGACGCATCCCGGTTCCTGAACAGGGAGGGAATGAAGGCGGGGGCGGTCCGAACCCGAGCTGCTGGACGCCCCGCGCGGCCCCTTGTTCGCTACTTCAGGCGTCCGATCCCTCGGACACGATCCACCCGCCGCCTTCCGGCCGGATTACAACGCTGCGATTTGGGTGATTCAAGCACCTGGGGCCGGAATCCGGGGTCCGCTCGCTATACTCGCCGCAGGTCCCGCATGGGAAGAGCGCTCGTACTCAACGCGTCCCACCAGCCTCTGGCAGTCGTGACCGCCAGGAGGGCGGTGGTCCTCGTGTTGAAGGAGAAAGCGGAGGTCGTCGTGTCCAATGGGATGATCTTCCGCTCCGAACGCTACGAGATCGAAGCCCCATCGGTGCTCAGACTGCGGTATTTCGTCAAGGTCCCGTACCGTGCGCAGGCTCCGCTGACCCGACGCGCCGTCTTCGCCAGAGACGCATGGTCCTGTCAGTACTGCGGGGCGCCGGCGGAGAACCTGGACCACATCGTGCCTCGGTCGCGCGGCGGTGAGCACAGCTGGGAGAACGTCGTCGCGGCGTGCCGACGGTGCAATTCCAGGAAGGAGAACCGGCGGCTCGAGGACGCAGGACTGCGCCTCCTGCGCCGTCCGTTCGCCCCTTCCGATGGGTTCCGTCTGTCGCTCGGCCGGCTGGAACCCGAATGGGAGCCGTTCCTGCTCTAGCCGGGCCGCCGGGTTCGTCGGATTCGACAGCTGTGGCTTCCTTGCTCTCTTAACCTCTGCGCCTGGCTGAGCTTGGTCTCGTTCGCCCGACTGGCCCCGAGCCCAGTTCGCCGTTCCCACCCCCTTGACTTGGTGGAGCGCCAGTGGCATAAGTGTGGAGCTCTGTGGAGGAGAAGGGGAGGACGGGCGTGGCCGAACTGCTCGGCACGCACAGCTATCAACTCGACCCCAAGGGGAGGATCAGCCTGCCGGCCAGGTTCCGGGCAGTCTTCGCCGACGGCGCTGTCCTGACGCTGGGCCAGGATGGCTGCCTGTTCTGCTTCCCCAAATCCGAGTGGGAGGCCCGGGCCACCGAGATCAGGGATCGTCCCCTCGGCGATGCCCGGGCCCGGGCCTACGCCCGGATGTTCTTCGGCAAGGCCGAGCCGATCGAGCTCGACGCGCAGGGGCGGCTGACGATACCGCAGCGACTTCGAGGGGAGGCAGGCATCCGCAGGGAGGCTGTGATCGTGGGGGTCTACGACCGGATGGAGGTGTGGGACCGCGCCGCCCACGATCGCTACGAACAGACCCATGGCGGCGCGTACCAGGCGGGAACGCTCGACATCGGAGGAGAGGGATGAAGGGAACGCTGTCGCGAGAGGTCGCCCAAAGCGTCCGGCTGCTTCTGCTGTCCGCGGCGTCGATGGCCGTCTACGTGGCCCTCGGGTTGCTCGCCGTCCGGGTCCTGGGATGAGGGATGAGGGACGCGGGTGGCCGATGAGAGCGCGAGGGAGTGGACCCACGAGCCGGTCATGGTCGAGGAGGTCGTCGAGCTCCTCGGAGGACGGGACACCGTGATCGACATGACCCTCGGCGCCGGCGGGCATGCAGAAGCGCTGCTGCGTTCGGGATGCAAGCGGGTCGTGGGGGTCGATCGTGACCCGGAGGCCATCGCGCTGGCCGGGTCCCGACTCGCCCCGTTCGGAGATCGATTCCTCGCCGTCCACGCTCGGTTCTCGGAGGTGCCCGCGGAGAACCGAGCGGACGGCGTCCTGTTCGACCTCGGGGTCTCATCGATGCAGTTGGAGCGACCGGAACGAGGCTTCAGCTACCGGGTCCCCGGTCCCCTGGACATGCGGATGGGAGGTCCAGGCGAAGAAGGAACCGAGAGCGCCCTCGACCTGGTCAATTCGGCTTCGCAGGACGAGCTGGCGCGGATCGTGTTCGAGTACGGCGAAGAGCGCCGGGCCAGGAAGGTCGCTTCGGCCGTCACGCGCGCACGCGCGCGACGGCCCATCGAGACGACCGATGAGCTGGCCCGGGTGGTTGCGGGCGCTGTTGGAAGGCGACGGGGCGGCCCCCACCCCGCGCGCCGAACGTTCCAGGCGCTTCGCATCGCGGTCAACCGGGAGCTCGAGGAGCTCGCCGCTTCCCTGCCTCGGGCGGTGGGTCTCCTCACTCCCGGTGGCCGCGTCGTCACCATCGCCTACCACTCCCTCGAGGATCGAACGGTGAAACGGTTCCTGGCCGGCGAGCCCCGGCTCAGGCCGCTCACCAAGAAGCCCCTACGCCCGTCACCGGCGGAGGCGGCCCGAAACCCCAGAGCGAGGAGCGCCAGGCTTCGGGCCGCCGAACTGGCCGACGACGGTGAAACGCGCGCGGCGGACCCACGGCCGCGTGGAGCTGCAGCATGAGCCAACCGGCTCGGGCACTGCCGGGGGGCCCGATACCGCACCATGCTCCGGTACCAGCACCCTCACGCCGGGCCAGGCCGGCTCGGAGAAGGCCTCCCGTCCGCCGGACCGCGGCTCCGCGTCCCTCGACCGGCATCAGCAGGGTACGGCACAGTCGGTCGGGGTTCGTGATCCTCTCCTCGGTGCTGGCGGGATCGATGGTCCTGGGCCTCGTCGCGCTGAACGCCATGCTCGCCCAGAGCTCCTTCCGCGTGGACCACCTCGAGCAGCGGGTCGGCGTCCTTGCCCAGCAGCACCTGGAGCTCACCCGGCAGCATGCTGCACTGTCCGCTCCCGGCCGGATCGCCGCCTGGGCTCGCAGCCACGGCATGCGTCTCCCCGACGAGATCCGTTTCCTCCACGTGCCCGCCGCGAAAACGACGGCGCCGGCCGGGACGGCGGACGACCAGCACCCCACGGGGTGGCTGGGCGAGGCCTTCCCATGAACCGCCCGCCCATGCGGCGCCTGATCGCGTTGTTGGGCGCGCTCGTGGTGGCCATGGGAGCGATCGTCCTTCGGCTGACGGTGCTCCAGGTGAGCCAGGCCCGAGCGTACCGGTCATATGCGCTGGACCAGCGACTGCACACCTTCGCGGTACCGGCTTCGCGGGGGCGGATCCTCGACAACTCGGGTGAGGCCATGGCCATCTCGCTCCCTGCACGCGACGTCTACGCCGACCCCCGGTACGTGACCGACCCATGGCACGAGGCGGTGGAGATCTCGGACGTCCTGGACCTGCGGGTCCGCGACCTCGTCTCCCAGCTCACCGCCGACACGACGTTCGTCTACCTCGCCCGCCAGGTCGATCTGAGGACGGCGGCGCGGCTGGAGGCGCTGCACCTTCCCGGCATCGGACTCCTCCCCACGAGCAGGCGCGCATACCCAGCCGGACCGCTGGCCTCCCAAGCGCTCGGGTTCGTGGGGGTGGACGGCGTCGGGTTGGCGGGACTCGAGCTCGAATACCAAGAGATCCTGGCCGGCACGCCCGGGGAGCGGACCCAGGAGCTCGGCCCTTCCGGCCAGCCCATCGTCGGCGGGATCGAGGCCGAGCGCGTTCCCGATCCGGGTTCCGACCTCGTGATGACCATCGATCGCGACTTCCAGTTCCAGGTGCAGGCCGCGCTGGAGGAGGCGGTGGAGGCGAACCACGCGATGGGCGGCACGGTCATCGTCATGGATCCGCAAACGGGCGACGTCCTTGCCATGGCCACCTTCCCCTGGTTCGACCCGAACGAGTTCGCCACGGCCAGGCCGGCCACATGGCGGAACAAGGCTGTGACCGACGTCTTCGAGCCAGGGTCGGTGAACAAGGTGATCACGGCAGCCGCGACGGTGGAGGAGCGAACGCTCCCGCTGGACGAGCAGTTGTTGGTGCCGTGGAAGAAGCGGATCGGGGACTTCGTGATCCACGACGCGCACCGTCATCGCGTCGAGGGGATGACGGTCGGCGACATCGTGGCGCAGTCCAGCAACATCGGCGCGGTGGAGGTCGCGGACCGCCTCGGGGCAGCACGCTTGGCAACCTACCTGTCGAAGTTCGGGCTGGGCCAGGTCACCGGCATCGGATTCCCCGGCGAGTCGGCAGGTCTGATGTTGCCGCTGTACCTGTGGTCGGACACCAGCCTGGCGACCATGGCCTACGGACAGGGCATCGCGGTCACGCCCCTCCAGATGATCTCGGTGTACGCCACGATCGCGAACGCCGGGTTGTGGGTGCAGCCTCGTCTGGTCCGGGGCATCGTCGATCCCGATGGCGCGTTCCATCCCGCCGCCGAACCGATCACCCGTCGCGTGGTCTCCGGTGCCACCGCGGAGATGGTCACCCGGATGCTCGCGTACGCGGTGAAGGCGGGAACCGGCGCCGCCGCTCGGATCACCGGGATCCAGGTGGCAGGCAAGACCGGGACGGCGCGGATCCCCAAGCCGACCGGCGGCTATTACCCTGACCGATACTTCGCATCGTTCATCGGCTTCCTGCCGGCCTCCGACCCGAAGGTGGTGATCGCGGCCATCCTGGATCGGCCCACGACCGAGTACGGCGGTATCGCCGCGGCCCCGTTGTTCCAGCAGGTGGCTCGATACGCGATCGAGCGGTTGGGCGTCGCACCGGGGAAGGCGCTGCCGCCTCCACCCCACGCGATCGCCGCCCGATGACCGTCGCAGGGCGGGGTGTGGTGCGAACGATAAGCTCGGACGACTTGGTTGCGGCCGGCCTTCCCCCAGTTCGCCCGCTCGCCGACCTCGTCGTGTCGGTCCCGCGGCACGAGGTCCGCGGCGATTCATCGGTGAACGTGGTGGACGTGGGATACCGCTCGCAGGACGCCGTCTCCGGCAGCCTGTTCTTCTGCGTGCGGGGCTCGAGCCACGACGGACACCACTTCGCCAAAGAGGCGGTGGGGCGAGGAGCGATCGCCCTGGTCGTCGAACACTGGTTGCCTCTCGAGGTGGTCCAGGTTCGGGTGCCGTCGGTGCGGGAGGCGATGGGGCCGATGTCGGCGGCCTTCTTCGGCTGGCCCGCTGAGCGGATGGCCGTCGTCGGGGTCACGGGGACCAACGGAAAGACCACGATCACGTACCTGCTGGAGTCGGTGCTGCGACGGACTGGCCGGGTGCCCGGGGTGATCGGGACGACCGGCGTTCGGATCGACGGGGAACCGCTGAAGCTGCCCATGACCACGCCCGAGGCCCCCGAGCTGGAACGCATCCTGGCCGAGATGGCGGATCGAGGGGTCGAGGCGGTGGCCATGGAGGTGTCGTCGCACGGGCTGCACCAACACCGGATCGACGGCATCCGCTTCCGGTGCTCTGTCTTCACCAACCTCAGCCAGGATCACCTGGATTACCACCCGTCGATGGAGGAGTATTTCCAGGCGAAGGCCCGACTGTTCTCACCAGAGCTGTCGGAACGAGCCGTCGTGAACATCGACAACCCGTACGGACGTCGGCTCCTTCGCTCGGATCTGCCCACTGTCACGTTCGGCCGGGGATCGGACGCGGACGTTCGTGCCACCGAGGTGAACGCCTCTCGCTCCGGCATCTCGTTCCATGTGGGCGAGCTCGAGATCCGGTCCCGACTCCGAGGCGGATTCAACGTCGAGAACTGTCTGGCGGTCCTGGCGACCGCGCGGGCCCTGGAGATCCCCGATGACGTGACCGCCCAGGGGATCGCGGAGGTGCGAGGGGTGCCCGGTCGCGTCGAGGCCGTCGAGGAAGGGCAGGAGTTCCTGGTGGTCGTGGACTACGCGCACACGCCGGACGGCGTGGATAACGTGCTGCGGGCGGCGAGGCTCCTGGCGCCCGGCAGACTGATCGTCGTGCTGGGCTGCGGCGGGGACCGGGACCGGACCAAACGCCCGTTGATGGGCAAGGTGGCCACCGGCCTGGCCGATCTGTCGGTCATCACGAGCGACAACCCGCGGAGCGAGGATCCGCTGGCCATCATCGCGGAGATCGAGCGCGGGGCGAAGGAGGGCGGCGGCCGTTACGTGATCGAACCCGAGCGCCGGGCCGCGATCAAGCTGGCGCTGTCGGAGTCCGGTGAGGGCGACGTCGTCGTCATCGCCGGGAAGGGACACGAGACCGGCCAGGAGTTCGCCGATCGCACGGTTCCGTTCGACGATCGGATCGTGGCGGCCGAGGAGATCCGATCGCTCCGGGGGACGGCATGAGGCCGCGCCTACTCTCCGAGGTGGCCCGCGCCGTGGATGGTCGGCTCCGCGGCCCGGACACGTCCGTCACGGCCGCGGTCGTCGACAGCCGGGAGGCCGGGCCGGGCTCGCTGTTCTTCGCCATGGCCGGCGAGCGGCACGACGGCCACGACTTCGTGACCGACGCGCTCTCTCGCGGCGCGGCCGGCTCGGTGGTGCACCGACCGGTTGCGGCAGAGCCGACGGTGGAGGTGGCCGACACCGGTCGCGCGCTGCTGGCGCTCGCCGCCGACGAGCGCACAGGCATGCCCGATGCCACGGTGATCGGGATCACCGGCGCGAACGGGAAGACCTCCACCAAGGACCTCGCCGCCTCCATCCTGTCGACCGGGTTCCTGACCCACGCCAGCCCGGGGTCGTTCAACAACGAGATCGGGCTTCCGCTCACCCTGTTGGGGGTCCCCGAGGGGGTCGAGGTGGTGCTGGCGGAGATGGGAGCCCGCCGTCGCGGCGACCATGCGGAGCTGTGCCGGGTGGCCAGACCCGACGCGGTGGTGGTGACCAACATCGGGGTCGCGCACATGGAGGTGTTCGGGTCGTGGCAGGCCATCGTGGAGGCCTCGGCGGAGCCCGTGGAGGCGCTCGCCGATGTGGGCACGGCCATCCTGAACGCGGACGACGCCGACGTCCGAGACCTCGCCCAGCGGACCCGGGCCCGGGTCGTCACGTTCGGGCTGACGGCGGACGCGGAAGTCCGGGCCGAGGACGTGGCCCTCGACGACGACGGGAGGGCGGGGTTCGACCTCGTGGTGGGCGACCAGCGCGAGCGCGCCGAGCTCGTCGTTCCAGGTGAGCACATGGTGTCGAACGCGCTCGCCGCCGCCGCGTGCGGGATCGCCTTGGGACTGTCGGCCGCCGAATGCGCCGCGGGCCTGAAGGGAGTGGGCGTCTCCCGGTGGCGGATGGAGAGCTTCACCACCGAGGACGGTGTGCGGGTGGTGAACGACGCGTACAACGCGAATCCCGAGTCCATGGCCGCGGGGCTCCGGGCGGCCCGATGGATGGCACGGGGGGGACGACTGTCGGCCGTCCTCGGCCACATGGCGGAGCTCGGGCCCATCTCGGCAGACGAGCACGATCGCCTGGGCGAGCTGGTGGTCCGGCTGGGGGTGGATCGCCTGGTCACGGTGGGCCCGTTGGCGCGCACGGTGGCCGGGGCCGCCCTCCGGGAGGGGGCGGTGCCCGACAGCGTGGTCTCAGTGGATACCCCCGTCGAAGCAGCCGCCGTCGTTCGGGCGTGGGCCAGGGCCGGGGACGTCGTCCTGATCAAGGGGTCGCGGGTGGCCGGGTTGGAACGCGTGGCGGAGGCCCTTCGGTGAGGGCCATCCTTCTCGCCGCAGCGGTGGGCCTGGCGGTGACGCTCCTCGGCACACCGGTGGCCATCCGGGCGTTCCGCGTGAGGGGGTGGGGCCAGCACATCCGGGAGGACGGCCCGCACACCCATCTGGAGAAGATGGGGACCCCCACGATGGGCGGCTCGGTGATCATCGCCGGCGTGGTCGCGTCCTACCTGGTCACACGGGTGGTGTTCACCACGGTGACGGCGGCCGGCCTGTCGGTGCTGTTCGCCGCCATCGGCCTCGGCGTGGTGGGCTTCGTCGACGATCTCATCAAGGTCCGCCGGCAACGGTCGCTCGGATTGTCGAAGGCGGCAAAGGTCGCGGGGCAGGCGCTCGTGGCCATCCTCTTCGGACTCATCGCGGTGAAGGCCGCGCATCTTCCCACCGACCTGTCGTTCATCCGCGACACCGGCGTGAACCTGGGGCTCGGGCTCTACCTCTGGGTCTTCGTGATCCTTGCAGCGTCGTCGAACTCGGTGAACCTCACCGACGGGCTCGACGGGTTGGCGTCCGGCGCGGCGATCCTCGTGCTGTCGGCCTACGTGTACATCGCTTTCTGGCAGGGCCGCCACCCGTGCGAGGTGCTCTTGGTGGACGCCTGCTATCCGGTGGAGATCAACGCCGCCCTCGACACGGCCATCGTCGCGGGCGGAGGCGTGGGGGCGGTGGCCGGGTTCCTGTGGTGGAACGCCGCTCCAGCCCGGATCTTCATGGGGGACACCGGGGCGCTCGCGCTCGGAGGGCTGATCGGGGCGCTCGCCATCGTCACGAGCACGCAGCTCCTCCTCGTCGTGTTGGGGGGCTTGTTCGTCCTGGAGGCCACGTCGGTCATCCTCCAGGTCATCGCGTTCCGGGGGTTCGGGCGACGGATCTTCCGGATGTCTCCCATCCACCATCACTTCGAGCTCGCCGGGTGGCCCGAGTTCACGGTCATCGTGCGGTTCTGGATCATCGCCGGGATGTGCGTGGCCATCGGCATCGGGCTGTTCTACGCGGACTTCCTCGCGCGGGGGGGCACGGGATGACGTTCGACGGCGGCGGGGGAGGTCCGGTGGAAGCGAGCAAGGCGTTCGCCGAAGAGCGCGTGCTGGTCGTTGGGCTCGGCGTCGCCGGCCGCGCCGCCGCACGGGTCCTGGCGGAGGAGGGAGCGAGAGTCAGGGTGACCGAGGAACGTGCGGACTCCGCCGGGGCGGAGGAGATCAGGGCGCTCGGCGCCGAAGTCCTGACGGGCGGTCACGAGCCCTGGCATCTGGACGGCGTCACCGCGGTGGTGGCCAGCCCCGGCGTGCCGGAGGGCGCGCAGGTCCTGCGGTGGGCGGCCGATCGGGGCGTGGCCGTCTGGAGCGAACTGGACGTCGGTGCTCGCCTGTGTCGAGTGCCGTACATCGCGGTCACCGGGACGAACGGCAAGTCCACGACCACGATGATGGTCGCGAGCATGATGCTGGCCGCCGGCCTCGACGCCACGGCGTGCGGCAACATCGGCCACCCGTTCTCGCTGGCCGCGCGGGAGGGACACGCGGCGCTGGCGGTCGAGGCATCCTCGTTCCAGCTCCGGTTCCATCACTGGCTGCATCCACGGGTCTCGATCTTGCTGAACGTGGCGCAGGACCACGTCGACTGGCATGGATCGTTCGAACGCTACGCGGAGGCCAAGGCGCGCCTGTACGAGCGCCAGGAGGCGGACGACGTGCACGTCGGAAACGCCGACGACGA
Source organism: Actinomycetota bacterium (assembly GCA_046728055.1). GTDB lineage: Bacteria > Actinomycetota > UBA4738 > UBA4738 > HRBIN12 > AC-69. The sequence goes on from JBKPDU010000123.1 coordinate 15,593, forward strand.
TCGGGGGAGGCTGATCTCCGGGGCTTCCCCATGCCGGGTGGTGTGGTTCCGGACGGGCCCGCCGGGTGATGGAGAGGTCGGCTTCGTGGATCGCGAGCTCGTCGCCCGGATCGACGGCGAGGCCACCTTGGGGATGCCGCCGTCCGACGCCGTCGGGTTCCGGGCCGACGCCGCCGCCGCGGCCGCCGCGGCCCTGTCGTTCGGTCTCTCCGCCGGCGCGGTGGCCGAGGGACTACGCCGGACGCATCCCCTGCCACATCGTGGCGAGGAGGTGGCCCGGGTTGGATCCGTCACCTTCCTCGACGATTCGAAAGCCACGAACGTCCACGCGGCGCTCCACGCGCTGTCGGGC
>JBKPDU010000124.1:0-9583 GCA_046728055.1 Actinomycetota bacterium
CGGAGAGTTCCTTCAACCGGACGATGGGGTCGTGGAGGAGCTTGGAGACGATGCCCCGGGCCAGGGCCTCGACGGCCTCGCGCTCGTCCGGGGTGAGCTCGGAGAGCTCGGAACGGAACCGGCCGAGCTCTGAGGAGAGGATGGCATCCCCCCGCTCTCGAAGGGCCCTGATGAGCGGGGCCAGGCGTTCCGAACGCTTACGGAGAGCGAACCGTCGCACCTCCTGGTCCACGATGGCCTGAGCCTTGTCGACCTCCTCGGACAGCCGTGGGTCGCCGCGGGCCACGGAACCCCGCAACCCGTCGATGTCCACCAGATGGACACCGGCGATGTCCGATACGGAGGGCTCGACGTCGCGGGGCACTGCCATGTCCAGGATGAACATCGGGTTCGGTCGGCGCGCCATAGCTTGTCGGATCGTCGACTCATGGATCAACAGTCCCGTCGCACCAGTCGCTGACACGACCACGTCGGCGTCGGTGATCGCATCGGAGAGCTCTGACAGGTCTCCGATCTCCGCACCGTTGCGCTGGGCGATCAGCCGGGCCCGTTCGGGAGTCCGGTTCAGCACCCGCACCGACCCCACGCCCCGCTGCCGGAGCTGCTTGACGGCGAGGGCTGCCATCTGCCCCGCTCCGACGACCACGGCTCCCTTGCCGGCCAATCCTCCGAGGTGCTCTTCGGCGAGGGCGGTCCCGGCGCGAGCGAACGCATCGGGCGCGGTGGCCAGCCCGGTCTCGGATCGCACCCGCCGACCCGTCCGGGCGGCAGCATGGAACAGCGCGATGATCTCCGGCCCTGCGGCCGCCTCGGCCGAGGCCTTCCGGAGGGCTTCTCGGACCTGCGCGAGGATCTGGGGTTCTCCCGTGACCATCGAGTCCAACCCGGCGGCGACGGCGAACAGGTGACGGCGGGCGTCGTCCTCGAAGTGGGAGTACAGCGGCTCGGAGAGCTCGACGGCGTCCACGCCGTGCGGCTCGCACAACACGCGCTTGAGGGCCAGGAACCCAGCGTGATAGGCGGAGACGCTCCCGTAGATCTCCACGCGGTTGCAGGTGGACAGGATCACCGCTTCGTGGATGGCCTCGTCGTCGAGGGCCCGCTGGTACGCCTTGGGCAAGTCGTCGTCGGCGAAGGCCAGGCGCTCGAGCAGCTCGACGGGGGCGCGACGGTGGGAGATGCCGATGGCCAGGATGGGCATGTGCTCTCCGCGATTCTACGCATGCGCCCCGCCCAGGGAGGCGGTGGGTCCGATCAGCCGAACCGAAGCGGATCGAACGGGGCCGGGTCGAGCGGCGGCTCTCGTCCCTGCACCATCGCCGCGACCAGCGAGGCCGTGCCACCGCCCAGGATCACGCCCTCCGAGCCGTGGCCGGTGGCCACGAACAGCCCGGGCCGGAGCCACCCGATGAACGGCCGCTCGTCCGGCGACATCGGCCGGATCCCGGACCACGTCCCGAGCACGGGAGCGTCGGCGAGCGCCGGGAGGAACCGGATGGCGGAACTCGCCACCGCCCTCGCGACGTGGAAGTCCTCCGCGCTCCAGGCCAGTGCGGGCTCCCGCGACGTGCCAGCGACGATCGTTCCGTCGGGGGAGGGCTGGATGACCGCCCCGACGTCGTTGCGGATGATCCCTTCGGAGAACTCGCGTGCCGTGACGGCCTCGACGTTTCGACGCCACAGCATTCGAGCCGAGCCCTCGACCCAGTGCGAGAGCAGTGGTCTAGGCGGCGCGAGCTGGATCAACCATCCCCGAGCCCCGGCCACGGGGACGTGGATGCCCAGGGGACTGAGCAGGTCGGTCGACCACGGCCCCATCGCCACGATCACCACGTCGCAGTCGAAGATCCCTTCGTCGGTGGCCACGCCGGTGACGGACTCGCCGCGCGAGAGCAGCCGACGACCGGGGAGGTGATGGCGGATGTTTGCCCCGGCGCGGCGGGCGAGCTCGGCCAGCGCGAGGGTCAGCGCACCCGGGTCCACCCGTCGACCCTCGTCGATCAGCCATGCCTCCGAGACGTCGGCGGTCACCTCGGGCTCGAGCTCCTTCAGGCCGTCGGCGTCCAGGCGCTCCGCCCGGAGGCCGGCGCGCCCGGCCGCCGCCGCCTCCTCCCGAACCATCGCGGCGTCGTCCTCGTCGAGAGCGACGGCGAGCGTGCCGATGGGGTCCCGATCGAAGTGAACGGGGAGGGGCGGGTCTCCCGTCACATCCAGGTACCGCTCGAGCGACGACCTGGCCATCGGGTCGAGCACCGGATCCCAGGGCAGCCCGAAGAACCCGATGTTCCGGCCGGACGCACCAGCCGCGAGCTGGGCCCGCTCGAGCAGCGTGACACTCGCGCCGGAGCGCGCCAGCTCGTACGCGCACGCGGCGCCGATGATGCCGCCGCCGACGACCACAACGTCCGAGCCCACCGTGCGCGTAGCCTACCGACCGGCGCCCCCACGGCTTTCGTAGAATCGGCCCGGAGACGTGGCTGAGTGGCCGAAAGCAGCCGCCTGCTAAGCGGTTGGGGGCGTAACAGTCCCCCGGAGGTTCGAATCCTCCCGTCTCCGCTCCGTCTCTACAGGCCGAAAGCGACAGCCCGTATCCTCCACGGATGAGTCAGGAGATCCCGGGCCGCATCGGCATCCTTCGTCCACTTCGCCACCGAGACTTCGCGCTGCTGTGGACCGGGATGGCCATCTCGATGGTGGGGGACGGCGTGTATTTCGTCGCCATCGCCTGGCAGGTCTACGAGATCTCCAACCGGCCGTCCGCGCTGGCGCTCGTCGGCGTGGCGTGGACACTCCCGCAGGTGCTGCTGATGCTGCTGTCCGGCGCACTGGCGGACCGGTTCGACCGGCGCAGGTTGATGATCGCCGGCGACCTGATCCGCTGTATCGCGATCGCGACGATAGGCACCCTCTCCATCATGGAGCGGCTGACCATCCCACTGGTGATCGGGCTCGTGGTGGTCTACGGCGTCGGGCAGGCCATCTTCCAGCCGTCCTTCTCCGCGATCGTTCCCACGATCGTTCCCGGGGACCTGCTCGTGGAGGCCAACTCGCTGGCCCAGTTCGTGCGTCCGTTCGCCATGATGCTACTTGGGCCGCTTCTCGGGGGACTGCTCATCGCGGCGTTCGGCGCCGGCTGGGCGTTCATCTTCGACGGCGTCACGTTCGCGTTCTCGGCGTTGATGATCCTGCTGATGCGGACCCGCCCCGCGCCGCGCGACGCGGACTCGGGCGAGCGGCTGATGTCCGAGGTCGTGGAAGGGCTCCGCTACGTCATCTCCCATCGATGGCTGATCCTGGCCATGGTGGCGGCGACGGTCAGCCTGCTGGCCACGTGGGGTCCATGGGAGACGCTCGTGCCGTATGTCATCAAGAACGAGTTGAACGGCGGCCCGACCGCCCTCGGCCTGGTGTTCGGGGCCGGCGGGCTCGGGGCGGTGGTCGCGGCCTTGTTCTTCGGACAGCGAGGGGCCTTGCCGAGACGACCCGTGACGGCGCTGTACCTCGCCTGGGCCGTCGCCATGTTCGGGACGGCGGGATTCGGCGTGGTGAGCGGGGTCTGGCAGGCGATGATCGTGGCCTTGGCGACCGAGGCATGCATCACCATCCTCGTGGTGATCTGGTTCACGCTCGTCCAGCGCCTGGTCCCCAACGACCTCCTCGGACGCGTGACCAGCCTGGACTGGATGATCTCGATCGGCGGCGTGCCCCTGTCGTTCGCCATCGTCGGTCCGGTGGCCTCGGCCATCGGCGCGCGCACGACCCTCGTCCTCGCCGGGATCCTGGGGGGTGGGATCACGCTCGCGATGATGTTCGTCCCCGGTGCCCGCGACCCGGAGCGGGACGGCTCGTTGGATACGGTTCCTTCTTCGTGAGCTCTCGGGGAGCTCTCAGCCTGTTCCCAGGTTCGGGTGCTCAACTGTTCCGCACGAAACGATCACGGGGAGGTGCTGGATCATGGGGTTCGATCATCCGGGACCGTACGGTGACCACGGCTGGTGGATGTTCTTCGGCGGCTTCCTGCCGCTCGTGCTGTTCGTTGTCCTGATCGGCCTGGTCGTGTGGGCCGTTCTGCGGTTCACGGGTCGAGGCGGAGCGCTGATGTCTGTCCCTCCCGGAGCGCCGACGATGTCAGCCAGTGACGACGCTCTCCACGAGGTTCGTCTTCGGTACGCTCGGGGCGAGATGGACCGGCAGGAGTTCGCGCAGCGATATCGGGACCTCGGGGGAAGCCAGCTCCCCTCCGACGAGCCGCCACCTCCTGCCGCTGCGTAGGAGGCGAGCCCCACGCTACCGAGCCAGTCACCGGCCCCAGGCGATCCCGCCGCGGCCGCGGCCGACACGCGGCGGGTCCTGGTCGTCGACGACGAGTCGAACATCACCGACCTCGTGGCGACCGCCCTTCGGTACGAGGGATTCGACGTGCAGGCGGCCGCCAACGGTCGCGACGCCCTCAAGCTCATCGAATCGTTCCGACCTCACCTGGTCGTCCTGGACGTCATGCTTCCCGACCTCGATGGGTTCGAGGTGCAGCGGCGTCTGCTCGACCGCGGACGGCCCGCCCCGGTCCTGTTCCTCACGGCCCGGGACGCCACCGAGGACAAGGTCCGGGGACTGACGATCGGAGGCGACGATTACGTCACGAAGCCGTTCAGCCTGGAAGAGCTCATCGCTCGGATCCGGGCGGTGCTCCGTCGGGCCAACGGCTCGGAGCCCCAGGCGAGTCGACTGGCCTTCGCCGACCTCGAGATGAACGAGGAGACCCACGAGGTGTGGCGGAAGGACCGGGCCATCGACCTTACGCCCACGGAGTTCAGCCTCCTCCGGTTCCTGCTGGCCAACCCCCGGCGCGTCTTGTCGAAGGATCAGATCCTTGATCACGTGTGGCATTACGACTTCGGCGGTGACTCCTCGATCGTCGAGACCTACATCAGCTACCTGCGGAAGAAGGTCGATCAACAGGTCCCACGGCTGATCCACACTGTGCGGGGCGTGGGATACGTCCTCCGCCTTCCCCCGGGGTGAGTCGTGTCCCTCCGGGCACGCCTGCTGATCACCTCGGTGGTCCTGGTGGCGGCGGGGCTGCTCGTGGCGAACGTGGCCACGTACCGGCTGCTGTCGAACTTCCTTCTGCACCGGGTGGACGATCAGTTGGTGGCGGCGCAAGCGCCGGTCCTGGATGCCCTCCGGTTCGGAGATGACATCCAGGTGCATCAGACGCCGTTCGTGGTCCCGCCGGGAACCTACGCGGAGGTTCGCGATGGTTCCGCCGATCCGCTCGTGTGGAAATTCTTCGGATACGACGGGATACCCGTTCGACGTCCCGACTTTCCACGGAACCTGCCCGGATCCATGTGGTCCTCGACGGAGGGTCCGACCTTCTTCACCACCACGAGTGGTGGTGGAGGCGATCAGACGTACCGGGCCGTTGCCTTTCCCCTCAGTCCGGGGCCGGGAACGCTGATCGTTGCCGTCCCGCTCACCGACGTGTCGGCCACGCTCGATCGGCTACTCGGCGTGGAGCTGGTGGTGAGCCTCGTGGCGTTGCTCCTGGTGGCGGGGTTGGCGTTGTGGCTTGTGAAGCTGGGCCTCCGCCCGCTGGAAGGGATGGCTGCGACCGCCGGTGCCATCGCGGCCGGCGACCTCTCACGCAGGGTCGAGCCGGCGACGGAGCAGACCGAGGTCGGTCGATTGGGCCTGGCCCTGAACGCCATGCTCGCCCAGATCGAGGCGGCGTTCGAGGAGCGCCGGGCCTCCGAGAACCGCCTGCGTCGATTCGTGGCCGACGCGTCACACGAGCTCCGCACACCGCTCACGTCCATCAGGGGGTACTCCGAGCTGTTCCGGCGCGGCGCCGACTCGAGGCCAGAAGATCTGGCGAAATCCATGCAGCGCATCGAGGCCGAGGCGGCACGGATGGGCGTCCTGGTCGATGACCTGCTCTTGTTGGCCCGTCTGGACCAGGGCCGACCCTTGGAGCGGGAGCCGCTCGACCTCGGTCGGACCGTGGAGGAGGCGGTCGAAAGCGCTCGCGCGGTGGAGCCCGACCGTCCCATCGACCTCGAGCTCCACGGGCCCACGTCGGTGCTCGGAGACGAGGGCCGGCTGCGGCAGGCCGTGGACAACCTGCTGGACAACGTGCGGGTCCACACGCCGGCCGGCTCGCGCGTTCGGGTGAGGGTGGAACCCGACGACGGCGCCGTGCTCCTGACGGTGGCGGACGAAGGGCCCGGTCTGCCGTCGGAGGTTGCCGCCCGCGCCTTCGAGCGGTTCTTCCGTGGTGACCCGTCTCGTTCCCGGTCGAAGGGAGGAGCCGGGCTGGGGCTCTCGATCGTCGCGGCCATCGTGGAGGCCCATGGTGGGACCGTCACCGTTCGATCGGACGACGGGACGGGCTCGACGTTCGAGGTTCGGCTCCCCGCCGCTCTCGAGCCGGCGCAAGCGCGCGAAGGGGAAGGGGCACGCTGATCAGTGAACGGCGGAAGGGGCGCTGCCCCGGGTGGGGGCAGGGGCCCCTCCGCGCAACCGGTCATTTCCTGTTGATCCGTCCATGAGGTCGATATGGACGAGCTGTTCGACGAGCTGTGGTCCCATCGCCGTCAACGATGGGTGGTCCACGCGGTGGACGGTGCCTTCCTCGTCGCCGAGCCAGTGGATTTCGGTGCACCTGGAATCTCATCCTGGATCACCTCCTTCGGTCGTCTCCCCGACACTTCACCATCGCCACCTTCCGTTCGGCTTGGTCCCGGCTCAGAGTCCGCTCAGAGGCGCCGCCCGCAAACATGAAGGGGGACGTGGCGAGCTCGGGGAGAGGGGTGGAAGACCTGGGTATGCTTAGCAGGAGCGCCCGTAGCTCAATGGACAGAGCGTCTGACTACGGATCAGAAGGTTGGGGGTTCGACTCCCTCCGGGCGCGCTAGCAGGGAAAACGCATCGATCGAAGCGTCGGTCCTCCACGTAGGGTTCGGTCATGTTCAACATCGACGGCACCGCCGGCGTCATTGCCGCTGCCCTCGTGTTTCTACCGACGGTGGGGATCATCGATGAAGTTGCGCACAACGCGGCTAGCTGGCGAGCGGCAAGACCGCAGTCGGCATGCGTGATGATCCAGGTTGTTCTCAACGTCCTCGGTGTACTGCTCTACTTCCTGATCGCGCACCCGCGTGTCTCCAGACTCTCCAGACAGAACCGCTGACTCTTGTGACGCCTCGGGGCGCTCGCTCTTGGAAGGCTACTTCCACTCTGAAGGTTCCTGAGGCGCTACGATGCTGCGGTTGCCTTACCGGCGAGGGAGAGGCCCATGGATGAGGAAGAAGCCATGCAGGAACCGACGATGCGAGGATCGCTTCGAGTCTCGCAGCTTGTTGACTTGCTTCGAGAGTACGGCTACGAGGTGACGGGCCCCGAGAAAGATGAGCGAGCGCTCATAGTTACCCTTCAGGGGAACCATCCCCCGCACTTCTCTCCGCCTCCAGATTTGGCGTAGTTTCGGCGAATAGAGCGCATAACAGGGGCCATTCCGCTTCCCGCTTACGAGCGTTTCCGCAGCTCGGCAGCGTTGGTGCCGGATTGCTACGGATCAGGACGTTGGGGTTCGACTCACTCCGAGGGCGCGTACGTGGGGCTTTGCAGCGGCCGCACGTCGAATTCGCTCGCTTCGCCTCCCGAGCCCTCGCCGTCGGACCTTTCTGTGACCGCGGCTCCCGGGAAAGGCTCGACGCCCGAGCTCTCGCTCTCTGTGGTTCCCAGAGCCTCTCCGTCTGGGCTCGCTCTCAGCGTCTCGCACACATCCTCCTGGACACCGGTCGGCTCGCCGAGGATGTCGTGAGGAATCCCGGAGGAAGGGTCGCCCAGGAGGATGACGATCCTTCCGTAGTTGATGAACATTGCCCCCTCGGGCATATCCACGAGTTCCCCGGGCTCGAAGGATAAGAACCAGGGCCCTGTCGCGATCAAGACCCCATCGGCATGAGTAATCGTCCCGGGCCCCGAGACGTTCCTGGTCACCGATATGTCGGGGTTGTCCATATTCGTAAGCTGAAGGACGAGATGTCCCTGCGTGATGGTGCGATCGAAGAATTCGATCGAGTACTGCTTGTTCGTGACTACGTGGATCAAGACGGGGAACGGGCAGGCGGCAGCCGCGACAAGATCCCCGGACTCGACTGGTTTCCGGTCGGGCATGCCGGCCCACGCCGGACTCGCCCAGAGCGCCAGGCTCACCATCCCGACCATCAGCACGAGTCCTAGGCGGCGCATAGTCGAGTCCTCCGATCTGGCCCAGAGGGCGTCCTAGGGCAACCGTAGAAGGGGCTGGGGCCCCCGGTCAACGCGGCGTTCGTCGGTAATCTGGGATGGGCATCCGACCCGGGCCTACGCCTTTCTGACGGAGAATCTGCTCAAATCGCTTGAGATCGGCGAGGAGGGCACATGGAGTACACGCACCTTGGGCGGCTGGGGCTGCTGGTCAGCCGGTTCTGCCTGGGAACCATGAACTTCGGGCCGGAGACCTCCGAGGGGGACTCCCACGCCATCATGGACCGGGCCCTCGAGCACGGCATCAACTTCTTCGACACGGCCAACGTCTACGGCAGGGGCAAGGGCGTGGGTGCTACGGAACAGATCGTGGGCCGATGGTTCGCCTCGGGGGGCGGACGGCGCGAGAAGGTCGTCCTCGCGACCAAGGTCTACGGCAGGATGGGCAGCTGGCCGAACGAGTCTCGCCTTTCCGCGCTGAACATCCGGCGGGCCTGCGACGAGAGCCTTCGGCGCCTCCAGACGGATCACATCGACCTGTACCAGATGCATCACGTCGATCGTGACACCCCATGGGAGGAGATCTGGCAGGCCATGGGGAACCTGGTGCAGCAGGGCAAGGTGCTGTACGTGGGAAGCAGCAACTTCGCAGGATGGCACATCGCCCGGGCGAACGACATCGCCCACGGCCGGAACCTCCTCGGCCTCGCATCCGAGCAGTGCCTGTACAACCTCGACGCCAGGATGAGCGAGCTCGAGGTGCTTCCTGCGTGCCAGAGCTACGGCATGGGCGTCATCCCATGGAGCCCGCTCGCAGGTGGCCTCCTCGGCGGCGTGCTGCAGAAGATCGCGGAGGGTCGCCGAGCAGCGAACGACGTGCAGAGGGAGATCGAGCGGAAGCGCGACACCCTGGAGGCCTACGAGAAGCTGTGCGCCGATCTCGGAGAGCGACCCGCCGACGTGGCTCTGTCCTGGCTGCTGGCAAACCCCGCGGTAACGGCTCCGATCATCGGCCCCCGCACGCTCGATCAGCTCGACGGCGCGCTTCGGGCCCTCGAGCTCGAACTCGACGACGGGACCATGCGTCGGCTGGACCGCCTGTTCCCCGGCCCAGGCGGGCCGGCTCCCGAGGCCTACGCCTGGTAGCTGCGAGGGCGAACCGGACGACTCGCCAACCGGCTAGGAAGCCCTGGCCTTTCGGAGAGCCTCCGCCCGGGTCTCCTCGGTCAGCCGCTTCAGGGCGTCGGAGACGGCCGCCTCGGGCGGCTCTGGGCTGGCGATCCGCCTGGCCGGCTCGGGGAGCCGCGCGAGGTCCGCCTCGAACAGTCGC
>JBKPDU010000125.1:0-13055 GCA_046728055.1 Actinomycetota bacterium
AGTGTGTGCTTCCTGGCCAGCGGGCTCGTGGCCGTGCAGGCGTACTCGGCGGGCTTTACACGGCTAGAAGGGGTTCGGCAGCCCGCTTCCTAATCATCAAGCTGTCTGAGAGTCCGCCAGGGGACCGCCGCCCCCCGTTGCCAAGCCCCGTCTCGCGTGGAATTGGCCCCGCCGTGGCTCCGCGAAAGCCTGGGAAACGTCGGGTAGCAGAGGAGTCCTGAAGAGAACGAATCGCCTGATCAGAGGGTCAATTCAACGCGTTCTCGCAGGAAGGCGAAGCGACTGCATCGAATTCCTAAACCGCGTGTCGCAGGTTCGATTCCTGCCGGGGGCACCAACCAATACGGTGGTCCAAAAATCGGCACGCGGAAGACCGGCTCATGTGCCCCCGATCCCGCACCCTGATCTCGGCGACCACCGCCTGCATCACGGCCTTACGCTCAGGCGGCGCTCCGTTCCGCAGGGCGCGCTCGATGTCCCCGACGAGCTCCGCGAGCTCAGCGGGGTCCGGGACGCTCGGGCTGACTCTCCGATATCTCCTCTGCCAGTTCAGAGCGCCGGGCCTCGAGCGACGTGAGCTCCGCCGAGAGCTCCTCGATGCGTCGGGTGCAGACTTCCTCCCGGAGCCTCCCCTCTTCAAAGGCTTTGAAGTAGCGGTCCAACGACCCATGGGCCCTGCGGATCTGGGCCTCCACCGCGACGAGCTCGTGTTCTCGGTCCGGCCGGTTCGCCTCCACGATCTCTCCCCACCGCTCGACGGCTCCCTCGAGGAGATCACGTCGGGCCAGCGTGGCAAGCAGGCTCTCGACCACCCGGTCCTCGAGCTCGTCACCACGGAGGCGGTCCTGGTCGCACTCCTGCGTCCCGTAGCGGTGCCGCGAGAAGCACACGTAGTACGCGTACTTGTACGCGTTCCCCTGCGCGGAGGCCCCGATGAAGCGCTTCCCGCACTTCTGGCAGACGAGGAGCCCCGTGAGCAGGTACTCGGACCCATTCGTGCGTCGAAGCGCCATGTCCTCACCGCGGCTCTTCAGGACCGCCTGCGCCGCCTCGAACAGCTGCTCCTCGACGAGGCGCGGGTGGGGCGCGGGGTGGTACCGCCCGCGGAAGAAGATCTCTCCCAGGTACGCCCGATTCGTGAGCACCGTGAGCACCGCCGTGTGACCCCAGGGTCGCCCTCCCTTGGTCCTGTGACCTCGCCGGTTCAGCCACTGAGCAACGGCCCGAGAACCGAGTCGCTTGTTCGCGTACAGGTCGAAGATCCGGTACGTCGAAGTCCGGCGGCGGTTCCTGCGCGAACATCCCGGCCACGTGCTGGACAGCTGGCCGCTGCCGGCCGATTGATTTCTTACAACAGCGATAGCTCACGAAACGCTAATCTCAGGGCACCCAAAGCAGAGGAGCGCCCCGTGGGCAAAGTAGTCATGTACGCCTCGGTGTCGGTAGACGGTTTCATCGCGGACGAGAGCGACCAGCCTGGATCGCTGTTCGACTGGTTGCTCAGCGGTGACGTCCCGTTGGACGAGAGCGGCGAGGTGAAGGTGTCGCAGACGTCCTACGACTACACCCGGCCGTACTGGGACCAGATCGGGGCGACAATCGTCGGGCGCCACGTCTTCGACATGACGGACGGCTGGGATGGGAAGCCTCCGGGCGGGGTCGACCACGTCGTCGTCGTGACTCACCGGGGCAGGCCCGAGGGCTGGCATCCCGAGGCGCCGTTCTACTTCGTCGACGGCGTCGAGGCAGCCGTGGCCAAGGCGCAGGAGCTCGCGGGTGACCGTATGGTCGAGGTCGCCGCTGGCGACGTCGGTGGCCAGGTGCTTGCCGCGGGCCTGATTGACGACGTGCGCATGGACGTCGTACCCGTCGTGTTCGGGTCCGGCAAGCGCTACTTCGGGTCGGTCCATGCGCAGCACCTGTTGGAGGATCCTGACGTGGTGATTCAGGGCAACCGGGTGCTTCACCTGCGCTATCGGGTGCGCCGTTGACCGATCTGAGCGGGTACCCGAAGAAGTCCACTGCGAACGGTGACACAAGATCGAGCCTCCGGCGGCTCGCCTAGCTCCTGTTCGGCCTCGAGGTACTTCGCGAGAGACTCCTCCGCTTGTTCGACGGCATGCTTGAAGAGGTGGTCGGCGATGTCGGGCACAACCGTCATCCACTCGAACGGGAAGGAGCCAGCCGCTAGCAGCCGAAGGACCTCGTCTAGGGCGACCTCTCGCGTTTCCGCGTCGGAAACCGAGAGGTCCCAGAGCTGCCCCTTCCTGGTGAGCTTCACTGGCGAGCCGTGCGCGTCAGTGCCCTCGAAGGCAAGCACGCGACCGGTTGCCCCCGGCGGGCGACCCTCGTAGACCGCCGCTCGGAACAGCTGTTGAGCTATCGCGATCAGCTGCGCCGTCCCGCCTTGTCACCTACGGTCGCCTCCGTCACCAGAAAGGGGTTCGCGGACTACGCCAAATCCTCCAGGTGCAGCCTGATTTCGACGGTCATTCATCGCATCTGACACCACCACCGGGAGGCGTCATGCCCGCATACTAAGTCCCAGCTTGAAGCCTCCGGGAGGCTCACCGTGCGAGACCGGGCCCATCTCCCAGAACAGATTCATCCGATCTACGACTTCGACGTCGCCGCTCAGCAGGAAGTCCTCCTGTATGAGGGCCCACTCACCGCCCAGCAGGCAACCACAGGATGCGAGACGGAAGGACGAGTCGTCTTCGGATGGCACGGCGGTGTCCGTTTCGAGTTCGAGGCACCAGCGGCCACCGCCTTCGAGCTGGGAGACGTCGAGCTGCGGATCTCGTCCATCTCGCTCCAGGGCCGCGGCTCGATTAGCAGGCTCAACGCTCGCCTCGGCGGTGGACGGGCCACTCAGGAGGTCATGGGGATGCTGCAGCCGACCACGGTCGGCGGGAGAGGCGATGTCGCCCAGATAGACTTTCAGGTAGTCAACTTCCCTCCGTTCGTCGGGCGGCCGGTGACCAGCGGTGCCCGCTCCTCCGCTTCCCGACTCACGCTGCACAACGAGACCTGGACCGTAGTCCTCGACGTCGTTCCGGGCGCGAGCGATCGATTCAAGCGTCTGCAACTCCACGGCGGTTATGGGGTGACGCTGGCCGGGCGTCTCACGCCTACTAGTGGAACGGCGTTTTCCCCGAACCAGGGAGAGAACGTGCTTCATGCTCTGCGGGTGCTGCTGTCCTTTGCGGCTGGCGACTGGGCGCCACCGCTTCTCCCGATCGGTATCGACGCCTCTGGCGACCGCGTCTGGGCACGGTGGGGTCACCCCATCTCTCGCCCCTGGCAAGGGCGGTTTCATTGGCTATCCAACTTGCATCCGGAGGTGCTGCAGGAGGTATTCCGACACTTCATGTCTCTTTGGGATGACGATGACTGGCGCGTCGCACTCGGCCATCTGGTCGACTTCTACGTGGAGGCCAACGGACACACGCTGCTCGAGCCACGACTCGTGCTTGCACAGGCCGGACTCGAGCTGCTGGCGTGGCTCACCACGTCGAGCCAGAACGGAGCGGCGTCCGATCGGATTCGCGCGATGCTGAGCAAAGCCGGCGTACCGACGGGCATCCCAGACGCGCTTCCCACACTTGCTGCGTTCGCCGGAGACCGGGATGGGCCATGGGTGATCACCGACATGCGGAATGGCGTCGTGCATCCTCCCCGCCGGGAGGGTGTGTTTGAGGCCCCTAGAGAAGCTCGGAGCGAGGCATGGTCTCTCGCGATGTGGTATCTGGAACTCGGCATCTTGAGCCTGCTGCGCTTCCAGGGCGGCTATCTGAATCGTCTCAGCGCGAGGGCCGAATGGGATGTTGATCGACCGCCTTGGGTGGTCTACGAGTCATGAGATGGAGATTCACTTCGCCTGCGCGCCACTCACCATAGTGTAGGGACTATCCGTCCACTCCCAACGGTCAATCAGATTGTCGGCCAAGGTGCGCGCGGTGTTCGACTCACGGTACCTCGGCGGTTCGTCTAGACCGAGGACTCCATCAACGTAGTTTTGCCCGTGCGTACGCCGGACGATGCACCGATGGCCCGCCCCCCGTCCACACAGCGGAACGTCAGCAGGTCTGCCCGATGCACCACGACGTCGTGAGCTCCCCACGGGGCGATACTCGAAATGCGGCATGAACAAATGGCCTGGGATGCAGCAGTGGAAGAATGATCGGCGAGACCTGACGACGTCAGCCCGGTCCGGGCGACGCGCTGCGTACGTTCCGATCCTCGTCGCTGCTGGATGTGGAGACCGGAGACAACCCCAGCTTCTCCTGGATCATCCGTCTGGACTGGGCAGCATCCTCAGCGCCCGCGATCGCTTGATCCACGGCGTCCCGGCAGGCCTGCAGCGTGAGACGCCTAAGCGCGTCCTTCACCTCGGGGATGGCCACGCCGGTCATCGAGAGTTCGTCCACGCCAAGCCCGACGAGCGCACAGGCGACGATGGGGTCGCCGGCGGCCTCCCCACACACCCCGACCCAGGCCTCATTCGCGTGCCCTGCCTCGACGACGCTGCGGATCAGATCTAGGACATCGGGGTCGAGCACGTCGCCGATCTCCGCGACGGCGCCATTGAGTCGATCGACCGCGAACAGGTACTGGACCAGGTCGTTCGTGCCGATCGAGAGGAAGTCCGCGTGTCGTGCCAGCCGGGCCGCGCCCAGAGCCGCCGATGGGACTTCGATCATCACTCCCACCTCGATCTCTGCGGTATCGGCGCCTTCATCCGCCGCCACCGCCCTGAACGTGCCGACGGCCGACTCGAGCTCCGCCGCCGTCGCGACGAGCGGGAACATGACCGCGAGGCGTCCGGCTTGCTCGGCGGCGACCTCCGCCCGTGCCCGCAGCAGCGCGCGGAGCTGGTCGCGGAACAGATCCGGTCGGCGCAGGCTGAGACGGATCCCCCGGAGGCCCAGCGCGGGATTCTCCTCCGGGCCGCGATCTACGAACGGCAGCGGCTTGTCCGCTCCGACATCGAGCGTCCTGAACACGACGCGGCGGCCGTGGAACCCCCGCAGGATTTCTTCGTAGATCTTCGTTTGCTCTTCGACGGTGGGCGCAGCCATCCGTCCAAGGAACAGGAATTCGGTCCGCACGAGGCCGCTCCCCTCGCCGCCCGACTCGATCGCGGCGGCGATGTGGTCGACCGAGCCGATGTTCGCTGCGAGCTCGACCGGGTGCCCGTCGGCCGTCCGGCCGGGTTCATCGCGGAGGGCACCGAGGGCGTCTCGACGTCGCTCCGACTCCTTATGACGACGGGCGACCGACTCGCGCTCGGACCGATCGGGATCGACGATCGCTTCACCGGCGCGCCCATCGATCGCGACTTCAACGTCGACACGAATGGCCGCGAGCAATCCCTCACAGGCGACCACTGCGGGAACGCCGAGCGCCCGGGCCAGGATCGCGGCGTGGCTGGTGGCCGAGCCCGTCTCGGTCACGATCCCGGCGATCATGTCCACCGGGATACCGGCCGTCTGGGAGGGCGAGAGCTCATGTGCCACGATGATCGAACGGTGGTGGGGCATGTCTATGGACGTGCTCAATCCCATGAGGATCTTGACGACTCGGTCCTGGACGTCGTCGAGGTCGGCCGCCCGTGCCGCCAGGTATTCGCTCGTCGACGAAAGGAGGAGCTCCCGGAACGACCCGAAGGCCTCGACGACCGCTCGCTCCGCCGATGCACCGGCCTCGACGGCGTCCTTGGCCAGGCTGATCAATTCGGGGTCGGCCACGAACTCCGCATGCGCCTCAAAGATCTCCCCTTCGTCCCCGCCGGCTGCACTCGACACGGCGCGGGCGAGCTCACGCAGCTCGGCGGCGGCGCGATCGAGCGCCCCGAGGAGCCGCGCCATCTCATCCTCCGGCGATGCGGACGCCGTCTCCGGAACGTCCCTCGGGAGCGGTTGCGGCTCGACGACGAAGGCCGGGGCGAGCGCCGCGCCGGGCGCCGCCGGCCGCCCAGACAGCCTCGTGCTCACCCAGGCTCCCCTTCCTCGTCGCCTTCGCCGAGCTTCGACTCGACGAGCGCGATCAGCCGAGCCAGGGTCACCTCCGCGTCGTCTCCTTCCGCGCCGATCACGATCTCGTCTCCCTGATGGCAGTCGAGCGTCAGCAACGACAGGACTGACTTCGCGTTCACCCGGCGGCCGTCCTTCTCCACGGACACATCCGCAGCCGACGAGGCCGCGGCCCTGGCGAAGATCTTCGCCGGCCGGGCGTGGAGCCCGGATGCGTTCCGCAGGGTCACACGCGCTTCAGGCATGCGTCGACCTTCGGTGGCGCTCCTGACCGAGCCCCAACGGTCGCTCCTGGTCGACCTGATGGGTCCGAACCAGGTCACGGTGGAGGTCATCGGGGCCAGGAACCGCCGTGCCCGGAAGCACGCAGGCCGCCGCGCCCCACGCCACCCCCTCCGCCAGGGCGAGGGGCCCGTCGCCTCCAGCCGCCAGGAAGCCGGCGAGGAGCGCGTCCCCCGCTCCCACGGTGCTCCGTGGGACGATCGCGTCGCTCTCCGCGTGAAGGACTCGGCCTTCCTCGACCAGCACGGCCCCGCTCGGTCCGAGTGAGACGAGCACGGCCCCGACTCCCTTCGATCGGAGCTCGTTCGCCGCGAGCACGACGTCCCCCAGCGTCTCGGGGATCACGCCCGTGACCTGGCTCAACTCCTCCTCGTTCGGCTTCAGCAGGTCGGGGGTGGCGGAAAGCACCCGCTCGAGTGCCCGACCGCTGGAATCCACCGCAACCCGCGCGCCCGAGGGACGGACTGCCACCGTCAAGCGAGCGTAGAGGTCTTCGGGGGTCCCCGGCGCCAGGCTCCCCGACGCCACCACCCAGTCGGCGCCGTAGGCCGCGGCGACCGCCCCCGCGAGCAGCGCGTCCACCTCCGCGTTCGACAGGGCGGGACCTGGGGCGTTCACCTTCGTCACGGTTCCGTCGGGCTCCACGACGGTGACGTTCGATCGGATCGCATCGAGGATCGGCACGGCGGCGACCTCGATTCCGATCCCTTTCAGGAGCGAAGCGAGCAGCTCACCCTCTGCGCCTCCCAGCGGGAGGACAGAACGGGACGCGTGGCCGTTGGCCACCAGGGCTCGCGACACGTTGACGCCCTTGCCCCCCGGATCGGACCTGACTGCGTAGGCACGCACGACCTCGCCGGGCCGGAGCTCCTCCACCTCGAGTGTGTGGTCGAGGCTCGGGTTCGGAGTGACCGTGACGATCATGGCGATGCCGAGCAACCCGATGTACGTGCGGCATCAGCGCTCCGGGCCGGTCTCACGGCTCGACGACGACCTTCAGGCCCGTGCCGGTCCTCACCGTCTCGATGGCCTCGAGGACATCGGTCAGCGGCATCCGGTGCGTGATCAGGTCGTCGACGCGGACGCCGCCGTTCGCGATCAGCGACAGTGCGTCCCGGTTGTGCCGGGGGGCCGATCCGTACGCTCCGAAGACCGAGAGCTCCCGGTAGTGGACGAGATTGGAGTCGAACCGGATCACCGAGTTGTCCTTGGGAAGCCCGCCGAACAGTGAGATGCGACCGCGGGGGGCGGTCATCTCGAGCGCCTGCTCCTGCGCTTGACCGACGCCGGTCGCGGTGATGACCACGTCGGCGCCACGTCCCTCCGTCAGCTTGCGCACCGCGTCGATCGGGTCGTCCTTCGAGCCGTCGATCGCCGCATCGGGCTCGGCCCGGGCGGCCAGATCGAGTCGATCCTGGTTGATGTCGACGAGCATCACGGTCCTCGCGCCACGCGCTCGTGCCAGTCGAACGTGGAGACAGCCGATCGGCCCGGCCCCCAGGACGGCGACGGCGTCGCCCTGTCCCACCCGGGCGATCTCCTGTCCATTCAGGACGCACGCGAGTGGCTCCGTCAAGCTCGCAGCCTCGAACGGCACGTGATCGGGGATGCGGTTGACCCCATCGCGGTCGAGGACCTTGGGGGGCACCTGCATGAACTCGGCGAAGCCGCCATCGTATTGATATCCGATCGACTCCAGGTCTTCGCAGACCGTCTCCTGCCCTCGCCTGCAGTAATGGCACACGCCACAGGGGATGGCCGCGATGATCTGCACGCGATCGCCGACGGACCAGCCGTGGACGTCCCGCCCGATCTCTGCGATCTCGCCGGCGACCTCGTGGCCGAGGACGCGCGGCAGCGAGATGTGGTGATGTCCGAAACGGAAGATCTTGGCGTCCGTTCCGCAGGTCGAGCACGTTCGAACCCGGATGACGAGTCCTCCCGGACCGGCCTCCGGGATCGGGCCGTCCTCGATCCGGAGGTCGCCCGGCGCATACAGGCGGGCAACCTTCACGACTTCGCCTCCCCGTCCAGACTAAGCAGCGAGAGCACATCCTCGGGCCTTTCGGCGGAGCGAAGACGTGCCGCCTGTTCGGGCACCGTGAGGACCCGGGCTAGATTCGCGAGCACCCCCACGTGTTCGTCGCCGACGGCCGCGATCGCGACGCAGACGATCACCTCGCCGTCGTCCCAGGCCACGCCGTCCGGGAACTGGAGGAAGGCCAGCATCGTCTCGCGGATCCACCGCCGGCTCTCGTCCGTCCCATGCGGGATGGCGAATCCCTCTCCCAGTGAGGTCGAGATCTGCTGTTCTCGCTCCAGCATGGCGTCGACGTATGGAGCCTCGACCGCTCCGATCTCCACCAACACCTGGCCGGACAGCCGGACAGCCTCGAACCGGTCCGCGGCTCGCAGGCCGAGGCGGATTCCGTCACGAGGAAGAAGAGCGCCCATGGTCATCCCTCGAGCGCCTTCCCCTCCCGGATCGCCTCGACGACCCGGTCGAACGCCGGGTCGCCGAGGAACATGTCGAACGGTACGACGACCTTCCCGGGAGCCCGGTCGCGAGCCGCCTTCATGAGCCCCCGGTGGCACACGATCACATCGACATCCGAGGGGATGCGACCGACGGCCGAGTGTTCGACCGCGACGTTCGTCCCCGCCAAGCGCTGGCGGAGCTGGCTCACCAGGAGCACGCTGCTGCCCATCCCCGCCTCACACGCCAGGACGATCTTCCGTACGTCGCTGCCGAGGATGGTCTCCATCACGCAGTCGCCGGAGCCGAACCCGTGATGGCCGTGTCGGGAATAACCACCTCGTCCTCTTCGCGCACCGTCGCCTTCAGGAGAAGAGCATTGACCGCGAGCGAGACCGCGGCTGCCACCCCGACCCCCGCCAGCATGCCGAAGTGACCTCCTTTGGGTGTTACCGCGAAGTACGCGAAGATGCTGCCCGGCGAGGGCGTCGCCGTCAGCCCCGCCCCGGTCACGAGGAAGGTGAAGACCCCAGCCATGCCACCCGCGATCATCCCCAGGATCAGGATCGGACGCATCAGCACGTACGGGAAGTAGATCTCGTGGATGCCTCCGAAGAAGTGGATGATGATGGCTCCAGGCGCCGAGGGTCGAAGAGACCGGGGTCCGAAGAACCAGTACGCGAGTAGCAGGCCCAGTCCGGGACCGGGGTTCGTCTCGATCATGAACAGGATTGACTTCCCCTCCTCCGCAGCCTCCGCGACGCCGAGCGGCGCCAGGACGCCGTGGTTGATGGCGTTGTTCAGGAACAGGACCTTTGCCGGCTCGACGATGATCGACGTGAGCGGAAGCAGCGTGTTGTCGACCAGGAAGTCCACGGCGTCGCCGGCGGCGCTCGAGAGCACCGCGACCGGCGGTCCGATCACCCAGTACGCGAGGATCGCGAGGATCGCCCCGAGGATCCCGGCCGAGAAGGTCCCCACGAGCATCTCGAACCCAGTCCGGACCCGATGCATCACCGCCTGGTCGAACTGCTTGATCAGCCAACCGCCCAGCGGGCCCATGATCATGGCGCCGAGGAACATCGGGGTCCGGACCAGTTCGCCCCCGACCTCGGTTCCGACGGACCCGCCGATCGCAACGCCCGCGGTGGCGATCGCCCCCACGACTGCGCCGCGCTGTCCGTGGATCAGGTACCCGCCCGTGTAGCCGATCAGGATGGGCAGCAGGAAGAAGATCATCGGATCGACGAGCTGGCCGAGATCCTCGTTGGGGATCCACCCCGTCGGGATGAAGAAGGCGGTGATCAGCCCCCAGGCGAGGAACGCGCCGATGTTCGGGATCACCATCGCGGCGAGGAATCCGCCGAATCTCTGAACCCTTGACCGCCACCCTCCGGCCGCGTGCGTCGGGGCCGGGACTGGCATGGACATGGACATCGCTCTCTACCCCCTCTTCTGGCTCTGCCAGATTCCGATGCGGACCTCCCCACGGCGAGGGTCCGCGACATCCGAGAACCCTTCCTCATCACCTCCTCATGCCAGCACCACCTCGACGCCCGCCTCCTCGAGTGCGCGGCGGGCGATCTCGGCCAGCCCGGCATCGCTGATCAGCACGTCGAACTGGTCGACGGCCGCGAATCGGACGGCCGACTCCTCACCGAGCTTGGTGTGATCCGCGAGAACGACCGCCTGCGCGGCCCCCAGACAGATGGCGTGCTTCACGGCCGCCTCGGCAGGGTCCGGTGTCGATAGGCCCCGCTCGACGCTGAACCCGTTGGTCCCGAGGAAACCGACGTCGACCCGAAGATCAGCCAACTGACGCAGGGCCCAGTCATCGACGTTCGCAAGCGTGCGCGTCCGCACGCGCCCCCCGATCACGTAGAGATGGAGGCCGGGTCGGGCGGCGAGCTCCAGCGCGACCGCCACCGAATGGGTGAACACGGTCAGCTCTCGACCGGGGAAGATCCGGGCAAGTGCGAGCGTGGTGGTGCCGGCGTCAAGAAACACCGACCCGTGCTCGGGAACGAAGGACAGCGCCGCCTCGGCGATCGCAGCCTTCTCGCTGGCCATGGCGCCGGCCTTCTCGGCCACCGCCGGCTCGGAGCGGAACCGCTGGATCGAGATCGCCCCACCGTGCACCCGCCGAAGGAAGCGGTGGCGCTCGAGCTCGGTCAGGTCCCGACGGATGGTCTCGGGCGTGACGCCGAACTGGCTCGCCAGCTCGGTGACATCGCCGCGACCCCGCTCCTCGATAAGGGTGGCGATCTCATGGCGTCGTTCCACCGCGTACACGAGCCAACCCCCCAACGTGGGTTCGTGTGGGAGTACACCCGAATAATCCCGATTTGTCAACACCAAAGGCCGAAACAAACAGAATCGGAAGCCCCCAGAGGGCCAAAGAGGAAGAGCCCACTGTGCGACATGGCCGCGATCGGAACGTCGAGGACAGCCCTGCATCGGGCTCGACGGCTATCCGCAGACCTTGATCATGTGGTGCGACTTCGACCGGGAGTGCGTACGGGTCAACTGCTGAGATCCCGATGGGACGCGTGTAGCACCGGCCACGGCTGAGCGTCCCCGGGTCCAGGGACAACGCGAAGGTTCGCGCACCGAGCAGTGCCGCCCGGCTTCCCCTGGTCCGCTAACTTGGCTCCACGTACAGGTTATTGGACCTTCCCATGGCGCGATACCGACTGGGGTCATATTGACAAGCAAATCTGTGGTAGCGCACACCCGAACTCTGATCTCGGACAGGCGGCCCGGCGGTCCCGCAACGGCCCCGCGGCGGTCCCGCGAAACGCCGGGAATCATCGCGTAACGAACGAATCCTGAAGAGAACGAATCGCCTGCTCACCGGCCGGATTTGGCGTGTCCTCGCACGCAGGCAAAGTGGGGTGCATCGAATTCCTAAACCGCGTGTCGCAGGTTCGATTCCTGCCGGGGGCACTGACAAAGGGGACGACGTGCCGTCCCCGCTCACGGGCAGGAGCTCCAGAGCAAGCGTCGCCCGCGCCTTGAGCTCGCTCCGATCTGGCTCGTAGGTGGCCCGGAAGTCGAGAGCAGCGAGCATCTCCCGGAACGACTCGTCCGCGAGGAGCGCGGCATCGACGTCCAGCTGCGGGAGCAGGTCGACGAGCTCCTGGGCCTGTTCGCGATCGGGCTTCGCCGCGACTGCCCGCTCGGCAGCCTGGAGCTCGCGCTCGCGCCGTGCCTTCAACGCGGCCAGTTCGCGGAGGCGGCTTCGGATCTCAGCGCCTGCGTCCGTATCGGCCTCCAGGGCCTCCAGGTGGGACACCTGTCGTCGGATCCGGGCAGCCAGCTCGGTCAGCTCCGCCTTCAGCCGCTCGGCTTCGTCGTGGTGCGCGTCCCGCTCCGGATCGGTCTCCTCCAGAGCTCGCGCGAGGCCTTCCCTCCTCCCCGGTCCGAACAGGTACGTCCGGAGGAACTCGATCACGCGCCCGACGGCGCGGTCCTCCCTCAGGTAGACCATCCTCGGGTGCTCGGATGCGACGAGGGTGGTCTGGCGACGCGCGGTCTGGCAGACGTAGTAGGAGACCCCGTGGCGCTCGCGCCCGTGCATCCGCAGACCGCACGCCCCGCAGCAAACTCCACCACTTGACGGGACACGACCCGATCCTCTTGGGTTCGGGTATGGTTCGGATACTAGGGAGCCATATCCTGCTCCGTCAGAGTGCCCACCCGAATCGCCGTGATCTGTCGCGAACCCGCTTCAGCCGTCAATCCACCCGGACCGGTGTTCGAGTAGCAACTCAAGGTCAGCGTCCCTGGAGCAGTTAGCTCCGTCGTGAGCGTCAGCGCGATGGTGGTGGCGCTTGCGCCCGACGGTTGGTCCGGAGACGTGAACCTGAACGGGTCGATCCGAGCGAGGTACGGTGGACTGAATTCGTTGGGACCTCCGAGATAGCAGAGCACCGGGATCGAACCAGTTGAATACGGATTCCCCACGACAACATTGCCGGTTATGACGTACTTTCCTGCTGGAACATCGCGCTGCAAGATGACGGTCGGCGGAGTCGTGGTCGGTATGGTGACCGTATCGTTCTCCTCGACACTAAATGCTTCGCCACCTGGTTCGCCTTGTGGCCCCTGCGGGCCCTGAGGACCCGGTGGACCTGCTGGTCCTTGAGGACCTGTTTGGTTCCACGACAGCAATGTCTCGTTCGGATCGCACGTCTGGCCAGCCTCTATGTCGATGACGCGAAGGTTCCCATGCCTCGTGTCATAGCACCCGTGGATGATGC
>JBKPDU010000126.1:0-4236 GCA_046728055.1 Actinomycetota bacterium
CTGGGGCCGCTCGATGCGCATGTTCTACTCGGCCGAGGTCCGGCGGGAGACGGGCGCCGAGCGCCTGGCCGAGGGGCATACCCTCGACGATCAGGCAGAGACCGTGCTGATCGCCCTCATCCGGGGCGGAGGGCTCGACGCGCTGGGAGGGATCGAGCCGGTCCTCGGTGGAGAGGTCCAACCCCTGATCGACGTCCGGCGGTCGGAGGTGGAGGCGTTCTGCCGCGCCCTCCGGCTGCGGCCTCGTCGCGATCCCACTAACGAGGACACCAAGCTCCTTCGAAATGCCGTTCGGCTGAAGGTGCTGCCGGCCATCGAGCGCTCCGTGGGTCGCGATGTGCGCGCCACCCTGGCGCGCACGGCCGACACGATCCGCCAGGACGAGCATCTGCTGAAGCGGCACGCGTTCGAGGCGGCGGAACAGCTGGTCGAAGAGCGACCCGCTGGGTTCACTATCGACCCGGTCGGCTTGTTGAGCGTGCCGCGGCCCATCGCCGCGCGGGTGGTCCGTGATCTCATGTACCGGCTCGAGTCCACCCCGACCCACGACTCGATCGAAGCCGTCCTCGATCTGTCAGCCGGGCGTCCCGGCAGACGGCGCGACCTGGCCGGTGGCTTGGTCGCCTCGCGAGACAGAGAGTATGTTTCCCTCTCTCGCACTTCCCCCGAGAGCCGGGCGTGAAGGGGGGCGAGATGGAAGGCACGGTCGAGCTGACCGAGAAGGACGCCGGAACCGCTCCCGTTGGCGAGCCGTTCGCCGACGGGTATGACGGTGACATCGGAAGGGTGCTGGTCACCAGGGAACAGCTCCAGGCCAAGCTGAAGGAGCTCGGGGGCCAGATCACCAGGGATTACCGGGGCCGCGACCTGCTCCTGGTTGCCGTGCTGAAGGGGGCCTTCATGCTCATGGCGGACCTGGCGCGGCACATCCACCTGCCGGTCGACTTCGACTTCATGGCGGTTGCCTCGTACGGGGCGGCGACGCAGACCTCGGGGGTCGTTCGGATCCTGAAGGACCTGGATCGGGACATCGAGGGTCGCCACGTCCTGCTCGTGGAGGACATCGTGGACTCCGGCCTGACCCTGAACTACCTGCTGAAGAACCTCCGCGGCCGCCGGCCGGCGACGCTCGAGGTGTGCGCCCTCCTGCAGAAGAAGGGCATCCAACGGGTGGCCCTCGACCTGCGGTACGTCGGATTCGAGATCCCCCCGGACTTCGTCGTCGGCTACGGTTTGGACTACGCGGAGAAGTTCCGCAACCTGCCCTTCATCGCCACGCTGAAGCCGGAGGCGTACGCCGACCCGGCATGAGCCGGAACATGGCGAGGTGACCAGCCGTCCAACCGGCCATGAGACGGATGGCGGGGCTCTGGATCCTGCTCCTCGCCTTCGTGGCCTGCACCGGCCGCGGCCAGCCTTCCTCCGGTGAGGGTGGGATCCGTGGGACCGTGCTGCTCGGGCCAACCTGTCCGGTCGAGACGCAGGAGAGCCCATGTCCCGACCGGCCACTCGCCGACGCGGAGGTCCAGGTGGTCCGGGGCGGTGATGTGGTCACCACGATTCGATCGGACGACGACGGGCGGTTCGCTTTGGCCCTCGATCCCGGCCACTACGTGGTGCAAGCGGTGGTGGAACCGGGTGGCCCAGGGATGTCCGCCAAGCCGGTCGAGGTGACCGTGACGAACGGCGAGTTCACCGAGGTGAACGTTCTGGTCGACACCGGCATCCGGTAGCGCACGCGGTTCAGCGGTATCGGCCGAACGACACCCCTGTGCTACCATCGCCGAGGGCTCAGTGCGCGGGTCGATCGCGCGGGGCCCCCGTTTCGTCGGTCGGAACGGTCGCACGACCGGAACGAAAGGAGCACCTCCCTGCCGCCCGAGTCCTCCTATCGCCGGATCCTCAGGGGACCGGCCCTCTACATCCTGCTGGTTTTGTCCGGGCTGTGGCTGTTCGTCCTGTTCGCCAACCGCGAGCCCCAAGGCGAGACCCTGAAGTTCAGCGAGTTCCAAGCCCTCGTCCAGGAGGACGGGGTGAGCAACGCGACCTTCCTCGAAGGCGACTCGAAGATCGAGGGCGAGCTCTCCGACGGAACTCGCTACGAGGTGGCCTACCCGGAGGCAGTCCAGGAGACGCTGGTCGAGGATCTCGAGAACAATGGCGTCGAGGTCGTCATCGACCCGCAGAAGGGCTCGGCCATCCTGTCCTTCCTGCTCCAACTGATCCCGGTGGTGCTCATCATCGGAGCGTTCATCTGGATCATGAACCAGTCCCAGGGCGCTGGCGGCGGCAGGGTCATGCAGTTCGGCAAGTCCCGGGCAAAAATCGTGTCCAAGGACCAGCCGAAGACCACGTTCGCCGACGTGGCCGGAGTGGACGAGGCCATCGAGGAGCTTCAGGAGGTGAAGGAGTACCTCCAGAACCCGGCCAAGTTCCAGGCAATGGGGGCGAAGATCCCTCGCGGCGTGCTGCTGTTCGGTCCGCCGGGCGCGGGGAAGACCCTGCTGGCTCGGGCGGTGGCCGGCGAGGCTGGGGTCCCGTTCTATTCGATCTCCGGCTCCGACTTCGTGGAGATGTTCGTGGGAGTTGGCGCGGCCCGCGTCCGCGATCTGTTCGAGCAGGCCAAGACCAACGCGCCAGCGATCGTGTTCATCGACGAGATCGACGCCGTGGGGCGTCATCGAGGAGCGGGTCTCGGTGGCGGACACGACGAGCGGGAGCAGACCCTGAACCAGCTGCTCGTAGAGATGGACGGGTTCGACCAGCGGACGGCCGTGATCCTGATGGCGGCGACCAACCGCCCCGACATCCTCGATCCGGCGCTCCTTCGGCCGGGGCGGTTCGACCGGCATGTGGTCATCGACCGGCCGGACCTCGAAGGGCGCAAGGGGATCCTCAAGGTGCACGCGCGCGGCAAGCCGTTCGACGAGACGGTCGCGTTGGAAACCGTGGCCAAGCGGACCCCTGGGTTCACCGGGGCGGACCTGGCCAACGTGATCAACGAAGCGGCGCTCCTCGCGGCCAGGTGGGGAAAGAAGGCCATCGGGATGCGAGAGGTGGACGAGGCCATCGACCGGGTGATGGCCGGGCCCGAGCGCAAGAGTCGCATCATGAGCGACCGGGAGAAGCGCGTGATCGCGTACCACGAGTCCGGTCACGCCCTGGCGGCGCACGTCCTACCGAACACGGACCCGGTGCACAAGATCTCGGTCATCGCCAGGGGCCGGGCCCTCGGCTACACGCTCACCCTGCCCGAGGAGGACCGGTTCCTGATGACCCGGGAGGAGCTCTCGGACGAGCTGGCCATGCTCCTCGGTGGCCGCGTGGCCGAGGAGCTGATCGTGGGCGACATCACGACCGGCGCGGCCAACGACATCGAGCGAGCCACGAAGGTCGCGCGCCAGATGGTCACCGAGTACGGCATGTCGGACATGATCGGCCCGCTCACCCTGGGTCAGAAGCAGCACGAGGTGTTCCTGGGTCGTGATTTCGCCACCCAGCCCGACTACTCGGAGCAGGTGGCCTTCGAGATCGACAACGAGGTCCGGCGGATGATCGACCAGGCGCACGACGAGGCGCTGGAGATCCTCCAGGAGCACCGACAGAAGTTGGACCAGATGGCGGCGCTGTTGATCGAGCGGGAGACGATCGACAAGGAGGACGTCGAACGGCTCCTGACGGACGTTCCGAAGCGGGCGCAGCGGGACCAGGCCGTACGCGGCGCCGGGCTCGCGGTGTCACGGCGGGCGGTGCGGGCGCAACGGGAGCAGGGACCCAAGCCGCTCGGGTAGTCGCGGTTCGGCCGTGGTCGAGCCCGCCGTACACTTCGTCGACGTGAGCGACCCGCGGTGGGCCACGTTCGACTGTTACGGGACGTTGATCGACTGGACGTCGGGAATCCGCGACACGTTGTCGGAACTGTGGCCCGAACGCGACGCCGAATTGCTCCTCGGCGCTTACCACGAGATCGAGCCCGAGGTGCAGCGAGGCCGGTCGATCCCGTACCGCCGGGTGCTCACCGAGGCGCTGGATCGGTTGGCTCGCCGAGAGGGCCTGCACCTCGAGGAGGACGACCGGGCCGCGCTGGCCGACTCCCTCCCCGGGTGGCCGCCGTTCCCGGAGGTGCCGAAGGCGCTCGGGGCGCTGCGGGAGGGGGGATGGAGGTTGGCCATCCTGTCGAACACCGATCCCGACATGCTCGACGCTTCTCTCGACTTGATCGCGATCCCGGTCGAC
>JBKPDU010000127.1:0-11047 GCA_046728055.1 Actinomycetota bacterium
GAGCTCGACCGGATCCAGGCCACGCTCGGTCGCGACCCCAACCGAACCGAACTGGCGATGTACGCGGTCATGTGGTCTGAGCACTGCTCGTACAAGTCGAGCAAGGTCCACCTTCGCACCCTGCCCACGGATGGACCGCAGGTGCTGGTGGGCCCTGGTCAGGACGCCGGCGCCGTCGCCATCGGGGAGGGGCTGGCCGCCGTGTTCAAGATGGAGTCGCACTCGCATCCATCCGCCGTCCAGCCGTACCAGGGCGCAGCCACGGGGGTGGGCGGCATCGTCCGCGACATCGTGTCGATGGGAGCCCGGCCTGTCGCCCTGCTCGACTCCCTTCGGTTCGGGCCGCTCATGGAGGAGCGGAACCGGATGCTGTTCGTCGGCGTGATCGCCGGGATCGGAGGCTACGGCAACTGCATCGGCGTGCCCACCGTTGGGGGTGAGATCCGCTTCGCCGAACCTCACTCGGCGAACCCGACGGTGAACGTGATGTGCGTGGGGGTGGCGCCGGCCGACCGTCTCGTGACGACGGCGAACGAGCTGCCCTCTGGATCGCTGTTGCTCCTCATCGGTGCGGCCACCGGCCGGGACGGCATCGGCGGCGTGTCGGTGCTCGCGTCGCGAACCATCGAGGAGGAGGCAGTGGACACGCGCCCGAGCGTTCAGATCGGCGACCCCTTCGCCGGGAAGCTGCTCATCGAGACCTGCCTCGAGCTCGTCGAACGGGGGTCGCTGCTTCGCCTGCACGATCTTGGGGGAGCGGGGCTGACCTGCGCGGCCAGCGAGTCCGCGGCCAGGGCCGGGATGGGGGCGGAGGTGGACCTCGATGCGGTTCCGCTTCGTGAGACGGGCCTCGAGCCGCTCGAGATCCTGACCAGCGAGTCCCAGGAGCGGATGATCGCGGTGGTGGATCCCTCCCGGCTCCACGAGGTCGACGACGTCTGTGAGAAGTGGGGCCTGACCTCCGCGGTCGTGGGAAGGCTCGTTGACGGCGGGCGTCTCCTCGTCCGCATGGGGGGCGAGGACGTCGCCGATGTCCCGGCTCGGTCCCTGGCGGACGATGCTCCGGTCTACGAGCGGCCCATGGCGCCGCCGGCGGGGCGGCACGAGGTCCTGGAGGACGACCCAACCTTCGCCTCCGTCGACACCGACCCAAGGCACGCGTTCCTCGCCGTCGTGTCCTCGCCGAACCTGGCGTCGAAGCGGTGGGCCTTCGAGCAGTACGACCAGCTCGTGCAGGGCGCCACCGTGGCCCCTCCCGGCGCCGACGCAGCCGTGATCCGCATCGAGGGGAAACTGAGAGCCCTGGCCCTGTCCTGCGACGGCAACGGCCGGTTCGGGCTTCTCGACCCCTACCTCGGCGCGGCGCACGCGGTGGCCGAGGCCGCACGCAATGTGGCGGTCATGGGCGCAGCACCCCTGGCCATCACCAATTGCATGAACTTCGGGAACCCCGAGCGCCCCGAGGTGATGTGGCAGTTCGCCGAGTCGATCCGGGGGATACGCGATGCCTGCCGGCGGCTCGGCACTCCCGTGACCGGAGGGAACGTGAGCTTCTACAACGAGTCGGGTGGGTCCTCGATCTGGCCGACGCCGATCGTGGGCATGCTCGGCCTCATCGAGGACTACCGGCTGCTCGTGCGGCCGGGCTTCCCTGGTCCCGGGTTCATCGTCTGTCTTCTCGGCGAGACCTTTCCCGAGCTCGGTGGCTCGGAGTTCGCCCAGGTCGTTCTGGACCGGGTCTCTGGCCATCCCCCGGCCCTCGACCTGGCCCGCGAGGCCTCGCTCCATCGCATGTTGGTGGAGGGGGCAAGGGCCGATCTCCTGGCTTCGGCCCACGATTGTTCCGAGGGAGGCCTGGCTGTCGCCCTGGCCGAGTCCGCACTGGCCGGCGACACGGGGTTCGCGGTCTCACTGCCCGGGGACGAGCCCTGGTACGTCGCGTTGTTCTCCGAATCGGCATCTCGTGCGGTCGTCGCCGTCGCGCCCGAGAAGATGGAGTCCGTGGAGGCGCTGGCGTCGGCGATTCACCTGCCGCTCCTGCGCCTGGGTGAGACCGGCGGACCGGCGATGGTCTTCGGTTCGCTCCTGGAGATCACCGTCGAGGAAGTGCGGTCCGCGTACGAAGGCGCGATCCCAAACCTGCTCGCGAGCTGACCGGCCCTGTTAGCATCGCGCGCAGGTGGGAGCGGACAGCCCGAGGGAAGCATGCGGCCTGTTCGGCGTGTGGGCGCCGGGCGAGGACGTCTCCAGGCTCACCTACTTCGGGCTCTTCGCCCAGCAGCATCGGGGCCAGGAGTCGGCGGGCATGGCCGTCTCGGACGGCCAGAACCTCCTGGTGTACAAGGAGCTCGGCCTGGTGTCGCAGGTGTTCGACGAGGCCACGCTTCGAACCCTCCAGGGTGATCTGGGGATCGGCCACATCCGCTACTCCACGACCGGCTCCACCACCTGGGAGAACGCACAGCCCGCGTTCAAGACCGACGGCGAGCGATCGCTGGCCTTGGGCCACAACGGCAACCTGGTCAACACGGCGGAGCTCGCCGAGCGGTCGGGTCGAGCCGCCGCGGCCACCACCGACTCGGACCTCATCGCCGGCATCCTGGCCGGCGGGCTCGATGCCGGCCTGTGGGACGCTTCCCTGGCCGTCCTCCCGGATCTGCGCGGCGCGTTCTGCTTGGTGATGATGGACGAGCGGAGCGTCTATGCCGCCCGCGATCCCCACGGCATGCGTCCGCTGTCCGTCGGACGGCTTCCCAACGGCTATTGCGTCGCGTCGGAGACGTGTGCGCTCGACATCGTAGGCGCAACGTTCATCCGCGACGTCGAGCCGGGCGAGCTCCTGCGGTTCGACGACCGGGGACCCCGATCTGCCCGTTTCGCCATTAGTTCGAAGAAGGCGCTGTGCATCTTCGAGTTCGTGTACCTGGCCCGGGCGGACTCCCGGATCGCAGGGAGCACCGTGCACGAGGTTCGGCGCGCGCTCGGCCGACGCCTCGCCACCGAGGCGCCTGCCCACGCCGACATGGTGATGCCCGTGCCGGACACCGGTCACTCGGCCGCGCAGGGCTACGCGCAGGTGTCGGGCATCCCCTACGGCGAGGGCCTGATGAAGAATCGCTACGTCGGGCGAACCTTCATCCAGCCGTCCCAATCCCTGCGGGAGCGCGGCGTGAAACTCAAGCTGAATCCGATCCCCGACGCCATCCGGGGGAAACGCCTGGTGGTGATCGACGACTCGATCGTGCGAGGCACGACCACTCGCCAGATCATTCAGGCCCTTCGGGAGGCCGGAGCGGCAGAGGTGCACACCCGGATCACCTGTCCGCCGATCCAGTGGCCGTGCTTCTACGGCATCGACATGCCGACCCGGGACGAGCTGGTGGCCTCCGACCTGTCCGTGGAGGAGATCAGGCGGTTCGTCGGTGCCGACTCGCTCGGCTACCTGTCGCTCGATGGGATGGTCGCGGCGACTGGGGCTCCGAAGGACGACTTCTGCCGGGCCTGCTTCGACGGCGAATACCCGATCGAGGTTCCCGACGGCGCGGGCAAGTTCCTGCTGGAGCAGCCCGCCACGTCGTGAGCAGCGCCTACCGGAAGGCGGGCGTCGACACGGACGCCGCGGACAGAGCCGTATCGCTGATCCGAGAGCTGGCGACGGGCGCGACGCGACCGGAGGTCGTCGAGGGGATCGGCGGCTTTGCCGGGCTGTTCCGGATCGGGGAGGGGCGCTATCTTGCCGCCGCAACGGACGGGGTGGGGACGAAGCTCGACGTTGCCCGGATGGCGGGTCGCCTGTCAACCATCGGCATCGACCTCGTGGCCATGTGCGCCGACGATGTGGCGTGCACGGGGGCCGAGCCGCTCTTCGTCCTGGACTATCTGGCGATGGGGAAGCTCGCCCCGGACGACGCGGCGGCGATCGTTGATGGGATCGCCGAGGGATGCCGGCGCGCGGGGTGCGCGCTCCTGGGCGGCGAAACGGCCGAGCATCCCGGGGTCATGGGCGAGGAGCAGCTCGACCTCGCGGGGTTCTGCGTGGGTGTCGTGGACGAGGATGATCTCATCGGTCCACGCCGCGTGCGCGAGGGCGATGCACTGGTCGGACTGGCGTCGACCGGCCTGCACGCGAACGGATACAGCCTGGTTCGCACCACGATGCTCGCCCAGGGCCCGCATGTCCTCCATGAAGTGGCGGAGGGCTTCCACCGATCGCTCGCCGAGGAGCTGCTCGAAACGACCGCGATCTACGCCCCACTGGTCGTTTCGCTCGCTCGAGGGGGCCTGGTGCACGCTGCCGCGCACGTAACCGGCGGCGGTTTGCCGGAGAACGTGCCGCGAGCACTGCCCCAGGGCATGGGAGCCGAGATCGACCTCGGTACGTGGCCGATCCCGCCGATCTTCGACCTAGTTCGGAAGGCGGCGGACGCAACGGAGGACGACATGCTCGCCACGTTCAACATGGGCCTGGGCATGGTGCTCGTGGTGTCGCCGAGCCGGGCGGATCAGGTGATCGGCCGGGCCGCCGACGCGGGCGTCGAGGCGTTTCACATCGGGCACGTGCGCGCGGGGACCGGACTCGCAATCCGTTAGCCAGGAATGACTACGACCACCTGCCTCCGGGTCTACTTCGACCGGTCCTCGAAAAGCGGTAGCTCGGGCGATTCCGGTATTGGATGCCCCTGCCTACCCTCGGAACCCGGATGGATGCGCCCGCGCAGACCAGCGTGCTCGTCGTCGACGACGAACCTCAGGTCGTCTGGATGCTCCAGTTCAGCCTGGAGGCCGAAGGGTTCCAGACCTTCGGCGCGCGCGACGGGCGGGCGGCCCTCGGTGAGCTCCGCCAGCACCGGCCGCAGCTTGTGCTGCTCGACATCATGATGCCGGTCATGGATGGCTGGAGCGTGCTCCAGGAGATCCAAGACCTTCCCGAGGACGAGCGGCCACGCGTGGTCGTGGTCTCGGCCCGAGCAAGCCTTCGCGACCGGGCCAAGGCGGCCGAGCTCGGGGCCGACGCGTTCGTGGCCAAGCCGTTCAACGTGGACGACCTGCTGGGCGTCCTGCACCGATTGGAGAAGGCCAGCTAGGTCTGTTCGCCGCACGGCTCAGTGGGGGAACCGCTGTTGGTCCTTCGGCACGACCGTGGTTCCCACGGCCCTGCACGTGAGGATGGGCTCCTCGAGGAACTCCGCGGCGGATTCGGATACGTCAGAACGCGGCCCACCGATCTGCCACACTTCGAACTCGCACCGGCGCGACGTGTTTCCTACCGACACGATCCGGCCCTTGGCCTCGATCCAATCGCCGGCGAACAGTGGATGGAGGAACTCGACCGACTCGTAAGCTCGGAACAGGCCCTCGTCTCCGTCATAGCGCATGGCCAGCTCCGTGATGAGGTCGCCGACCACCTCGAGCTGCTTGGCCCCGGCCACCAAGTTGCCGCCGTAGTGCGCGTCCTCGCTTCCCAGGCGGCGGCGGATGAAGGCGGTGGGAAGCTCCTCGTCCATCGGCTTCGACCTCCGTGATTGCTAGCGGGTGACGACCTTGCCGAATCGCACACCGCGCCGGGGGACCCGGGCCAGCTCGCCGTCCTTCGTACGAACCAGATACGTCTCGGCCGGCTCGTCGTAGGCCTCGAGCACCCCGACGACCTCCCCGAGGTAGCCGTTGGGGAGCTCGAACTGGAACGAGACGCGGGTACCAATGTCGTCCGGCGACACCTGGTTGGGGTCGTTCATCGACGGGAGGATACCGGACCTCGTTTATCGCTCGACGCGACTGATGGACCCGACCGGCGGCTCGGGGAACGCCTGGGGATGGATGGCCCACGCCAGGATCTCCAGCCCGTCGACGATCCGTGGGCCGGGGCGAGAGAAGAACGAGGTCGCGTCGGCCGCGAACACGCTTCCCTCGCGGGCCGCCGGGGTTTCGACGAACTCGGCGTTGCGGTACAGCTGAACGGCTTCCTCCTCAGCTTCCTCCAGGTAGTAGCCGCAGGGCATGAACACCACGACCTCGGGGTTCGCGTCTCGGATCTCCCGCCAGGTCACCACCCGCGAGGGGTGCTCCTTCTCGGTCAGTAGGTTCACCCCGCCGACCGTCTCGACCATGTCGGGCACCCAGTGGCCCGCGGCGAACGGCGGATCGAGCCACTCCTGACACAGGACGCGGATCGAGGGGAGCCGGAGCGCCTTCGCCCTGACGGCTTCGACACGGGCGCGGAGCGCGCCGACGATCTCGTCGGCGCGCTCCGCCCTCCCGAGCATCGTGCCCACCGCCCGGATGCCTTCGAGCACCTCGTCGAACGTGTGAGGATCGAGCGAGAGGACCTTTGCATCTCGAACTCCGATCTCTTCGAGTGCCTCCTGCACCTGTCCGCTGGGGACCGCGCATACCCGGCAGAGGTCCTGCGTCAGGATCACGTCGGGCTCCAGCCGTTGGATCAGCTCCTTCTCCAGGACGTAGATCGGCTCCTGGCGATCCATCCGTTCCCGAACCGCCTCGTCGATCTCACGAGATGAGAGCGGGCGTCCCTGGGGAAGTGCGCTCTTCACCACGACCGGCCTGGAGGCGGCCTCAGGTGGGTGGTCGCATTCGTAGGTCACCCCGACGAGGTCGTCGCCCAGGCCCAGCGCGTACACGATCTCGGTGGCCGATGGCAGCAGCGACACGATCCTCATCGGGGAAGCGCCTCCAACCGATCCGGGGACGACAACATGGCGACCAGGTCGCCGAACGCCCGACCCGCGGTCGCACCGTCCAGGAGCCGGTGGTCGAAGGTCAGCGAGAGCGTACACGCCGGCCGGGCCACCACCTGCCCGTCGACGACCAGTGCCCGAGGCGCGATGACACCGATGCCGAGGATCGCGGCCTGGGCCCGGTTGATGATCGGGGTGCCGAACTCCGAGCCGTAGCTCCCGGTGTTCGTCACCGTGATCGTTCCCCCGGTCATCTCCTCGATCCGGATGGATCCGTTCCGCGCGGCAGAAGCCAGTCGCTGGATCTCTGCCGCGACCTCGCCGAGGGTTCGGTCTCCCACGTCACGGACCACCGGGACCAGGAGCCCCCGCTCGGTGTCGGTGGCGATGCCGACGTGGACCCGCCGGTGCAGCCAGATCTCACCCTGCTCGGCCAGATACGATGCGTTGAGGCTTCGATGCTCGGTGCATACGTCGGCCAGAGCCCTGACCACGATCGCGAGCGGCGACAGGCCGACCTCCCGCCGGAACGCCTCGAGCGCAGTGGAATCGAGCGTCCGAAACGTGGTGACCTGCGGCACCTCCCGAACGACCCGCGTGAGGTTCTCGGCGATCGTTCGCCGGATCATCGAGATGGGTCGGACATCGGCATCCGTGGACATCATCACCGTCCACAGGGCCCGGGCTCCGGCACGCTCCTCGGCCTCGTCGGGCGGCTGATCTCGGGCTGCTCGCTCCACGTCTTCGTGGGTGATCCTTCCTCCGGGACCGGAACCGGCGATCCCGCCCAGTCTCACCCCGAGCTCCTTGGCCCGCCGCCGGACGGCCGGGGTGGCGGGCACCGTCGCCGCTTCTGCGGCGCCCGCCACCACTTCTGCGTCATCCGCCACACCTTCTGCGTCATCCGCCATCATGTCCGCGTCATCCGCGACCGCCCGCGCTTCGTCTTCCACTTCGAAACTCACCAGTGGCGCCCCAACGCTGACCGTGTCCCCGACCTGCGCGTGCAGCCTGGCGATGGCTCCGGCGAACGGTGAGGGGATCTCCACGGTAGCCTTGGCCGTCTCCACCTCGACGATCGGCTGGTTCAACGACACGGGGTCGCCCTCCTTGACCAACCAGGCCGCCACTGTCCCCTCCTCCAAACCCTCCCCCAGGTCCGGCAGGGCGAAGACTCGCTTGGCCATCAGTGGCTCACCACCTTGCGGACGGCGGCCGCGATCCGCTCGATGCTGGGCAGGTACTGCCCTTCGAGAGCCGCCGGCGGATACGGTACGTCGTAGCCGGTCACTCGCAGGACCGGCGCCTCCAGGTAGTCGAACGCTTCCTCCATGATCCGGGCGGCGATCTCGGCGCCCATCCCCAGGGTGCGAGGTGCCTCGTGCACCACCACAACCCGGCCAGTCCTCCGCACGGACGCGGCGAGGGTGTCCAGGTCGAGCGGGACGAGCGAGCGAAGATCGAGCACTCGGCAGGCGAGGCGTTCACGAGCGAGCACGTCGGCGGCCTTCAGGCATCGCGTGACCATCGGCCCGTAGGTAACCATGGTGCAGGCGTCGCCCTCCCGCCGTATCCACGCCCTGCCGATGGGCGGCCCGTCGACCGCGAGGTCGCCCTCCTCCTTGGCCCAGTACCTGCTCTTCGGCTCGAGGAGGATCACCGGGTCGGGATCGGCGATGGCGAGCGCCAGGAGCCGATAGGCGTCCAGCGCGCCTGACGGGACCACGACCTTCAAGCCCGCAGTGTGCGCGTAATAAGTCTCCGGACTCTCGCCGTGGTGCTCCTTGCCCCGGATCCCCCCGAACGAGGGGATCCGGATGACGATGGGCAACGAGGTCCGCCCTCGGGTACGGTTCCGGTACTTGGCAATGTGGCTGACGATCTGGTCGAGCGCCGGATAGGAGAACCCGTCAAACTGCATCTCGGCGACGGGCCGCCAGCCGGCCAGCGAGAGGCCGACGCAGATCCCGGCGATCCCGGCCTCCGCGATCGGTGTGTCGAACACCCGTTCCCGGCCGAACGTGCGCTGCAACCCCTCGGTGACGCGATACACGCCGCCGAGCTCACCGACGTCCTCACCGAACACCAAGGTCCGGGGGTCGTTCGCCAGCGCATCGCGGAGCGCAGCGTTCAGTGCGGCAACCATCGTGTACTCACCCATGCGAACCCTCGGTGACCGATCGCCGGTCGCGCTCCAGGCTCTTGGGCGGGTCCGCGTATGCGAACGCGAACAGCTCGTCGGCAGGTGGCGGGCCGAGCGAGGTGATCCCTGCCCGGACGTCGGCCACCCACTCCTTCGCTTCGTCCTCACAGTCGGCCACGAACGATTCGTCGGCGATGCCCGAGACCAGCAGGTGTTTCAGGTACCGGTCGATGGGATCACGCTCGCGCCACAGTTCGACCTCGTCCTGACCGCGGTACCTCGTCGGGTCGTCGGCGGTGGAATGCGGTCCCATCCGGTAGGTCTGGGCCTCGATCAGCGTGGGGCCGTCGCCGGCCCTGGCCCGCTCGGCCGCTGCCTTGGTCACTGAGTACACGGCCAGAACGTCGTTGCCGTCGACGAGGACACCGGGCATGCCGTACCCCTCGGCTCTCTTGTGGATCGGGCCCACCGCCTGATCCCGAAGGGGGACCGAGATGGCCCACCCATTGTTCTGGCAGAACAGGATGGCCGGCGCGCCGAACACCGCGGCCAAGTTGGCCGCCTCGTGGAAGTCGCCTTCCGACGTCGCCCCGTCGCCGAAGTAGGCCAAGGCGCACAGGGGCAGCTCATCGAGCTTCGCGCCCATGGCCCACCCCACCGCGTGCACGATCTGGGTGGCAACCGGAACACAGATCGGCGCGAACCGGCTGGCGATGGGGTCGTACGGCCCCCCGTGCCAGATCCCTCGGTGGTACTGGAGGTACTCGACGACGTCGACGCCGCGGGCGACGGCAGCGGCCAGCTCGCGGAAGGAGGGGAACACGAAATCGTCGGGCTCCAGGGCGAAGGCGCTCCCAACCTGGGCCGCTTCCTGGCCCTCGAACGGCGGGTACACGGTGAGCTCACCCTGACGCTGGAGGGCCATGCACTCGCGATCCAGGCGACGGGACAAGATCATCAGCCGGAGCAGGTCGCGAAGCTCATCCGGCTTCAGGCCCACGTCGGTGTCGCCGACCGCGGTCCCGTCGGAGGCGACCAGCCGCACGGGCACGGCGTCGCGGAGCGGATCCTCGTGCAAGGACATTGATCACCGCCTCGGACGGCGAGCGAGTGTGCGAGAGCATATATGCTGCTCGCCGACGTGGTCCCGTGCGCTTACCTTCGCGCGTTCCAGCCCCTGGACGCGTTCCCGCCAGATGAACAGGCCCGATGGGAACGGTACATCGTGGGCGGAGGGATGCTCCGGCGGCCTCGGCCGATGTACCGGCAGTGGATGAGCGGAGGACCCCTTGGGGTCCTGGCTGCTTCGGAATCCGACGGCGCCGACATCCGCGTCGACCGAGGCGCCTTCTTCGTGTGTCCCTGGCGAACCAGGCTCCGGGTGCTGGCAAGCTTGTTGTCGTTCCGTGAGGCTGAACAGTTCGAGGGGAGCGAGGCCTTCGTGAGCGACCGTGAGGCCCGCCGGGCGTCCAGGGAGCTGGCCAGGATCCGCCGGCGCGACCCCAAGGCGATCTCGTTCATCATCCAGAGCCCGTGGCACGTCCCGGTCAGGTGGTTCGTGCTGTTCGGGGACGGCGAACGGCGGCTCGAAGAGCGCGAAGGCCGGCATCGACTCCGCTATCTGACCACCGCGCGCAAGGCCGCACGTCGGGCCGAGCGGGCCATCCCCGCGCTCCGGCGGACCGACTTGGGACCGGTGGCCGGCATGATCGTCGAACTCTACGAGTGGGTGGGGGAATTCGACCGCCGATCACTGCTCGAGTTGGACTACGGTGGGCTGTGCGATCTCATGACCTGGGACGACCTCGACGATGACCATTCGGCCCGCGACATCCAGGACGCGCTGAAGGCCCTCTCGTCCGAGGAGTTCCCGCGCTCGGCCGAACTATATCAGTCGGTCATCAGCCACTGGGCCGAGATCCGAGGCCACGAGACCCTGAACTGACGGGCCCGGCCCATGCGCTGAGCCTCGTGGCCAGGGGCAGAATCGAACTGCCGACACCGCGGTTTTCAGCCGCGTGCTCTGCCAACTGAGCTACCTGGCCTGACGCGGTCGCGCCGGCTCGATCGCCGGCGCTCCCAGCGCGGGTGACGGGATTTGAACCCGCGATTACCGCCTTGACAGGGCGGTGAGGACGGCCAGGCTCCTCCACACCCGCGAGTCTTCGGTTGTGTGCCCCCAACGGGATTCGAACCCGTGTCGCCGCCT
>JBKPDU010000128.1:0-21055 GCA_046728055.1 Actinomycetota bacterium
AACTCGTCTCGGATGGCGTTCAGCAGGTCCTCGGTCTTGATGCCCTTCTCGCCGGTGGACAGGAACCGCTTGATGGCCTCCTTCTTCGACCGGCGGACGATGTTCTCGATCATGGCGCCCGAATTGAAGTCCTTGAAGTACAGGACCTCCTTGTCACCGGAGGCGTAGGTGACCTCCAGGAACCGGTTGTCCTCGGAGGAGGCGTACATGCGGTCTACGGTCGTCTGAACCATCCGGTGGACGGCAGCCCTGGCGCTGCCGCCTGCGTGGGCGATCTCCTCGGGATGGAGGGGCACGGCGTCCGTCAGGTACTTGGACATGATGTCGCTTGCCTGTGCGGCGCTCGGCCGTTCGATCTTGATCTTCACGTCGAGGCGACCCGGTCGCAGGATCGCCGGGTCGATGAGGTCCTCGCGGTTCGAGGCCCCGATCACGATCACGTTCTTCAGGGTCTCGACGCCGTCCAGCTCGGAGAGGAGCTGGGGGACGATCGTGCTCTCCACGTCGGATGAGATGCCTGACCCGCGAGTCCGAAAGATCGAGTCCATCTCGTCGAAGAACACGATGACCGGCAGGCCCTCCTCGCTGCGTTCCTTGGCCCGCTGGAAGATCTGACGGATCTGGCGCTCGGTCTCGCCGACGTACTTGTTCAGCAGTTCGGGGCCCTTGATGTTCAGGAAGTACGAGTGGGCGTCCGGCCGGCCGGTCCGCTCTCTCACCTTGTCGGCGAGCGACTTGGCCACGGCCTTGGCGATCAGGGTCTTCCCGCAGCCGGGCGGACCATACAGGAGCACCCCCTTCGGTGGTTCCAGCTCGTGTTCCCTGAACAGCTCCGAATACAGGAATGGAAGCTCGACCGCGTCGCGGATGGCCTCGATCTGGCTCTCCAGGCCGCCGATGTCCTCGTAGGAGACATCGGGGATCTCCTCCAGGACGAGCTCCTCGACTTCCTCCTTTGGCAGTCGCTCCAGCGCCACGTTGGACCGCCGGTCGATCAGCAGCGGGTCGCCCGCCCGGATGGGTTCCTCGCGGAGCGCGTGTCCCAGCGTGGCCACCAGCTCCTCGTCGCCGTGGCCGATGACGATGACCCGATCCTCCCCGAGCTTGTCCTTGACCTTCATGACCTCACCGGCGACGTCGGGTTGGAGAACGTGCACGACGTTCAACGCCTCGTTCAGGATGACCTCGGCTCCTCGGGTGAGGCCCCCCACATCCAGCTCGGGCGTCACATTCACTCGCATCTTTCGACCGGCTGTGAAGACGTCGACCGACCCGTCATCGTTCGTCGCGAGGTACACGCCGAAGGTCGCAGGTGGCTGGCTGAGCTTCTCGACCTCCTCACGGAGGGCTTCGATCTTGTCGCGTTCGGACCTCAGCGCCGACGTGACCTTCTCGTTCTGCGTAAGGGCGCGCGAGAGATCGCTCTTGGTCTCGAGGAGCTTTTCCTCGAGGATCTTCACCTGGCGAGGGGCGTTCGTGAGCCGGCGGCGAAGCAGCGCGACCTCGTCCTCCAAGAACTTCACTTGGGTCTGGAGCTCGTGCACCAGCTTTTCGTGAAGCTCCTGCTCTTCGCGCGGATCCAGCGACCCGGGCATCCATCACCTCCAGGCAAGCGAGTATACGGCCCGTCCCCTCGTCACCCGAGAAGCCGACCGGGCGTCCTACGCCCACTGATACGTTGTCGTCGCGGAGGGGGGTTGGCCTTAGGACCTTCGGGCAATCAATCGGCGTCGCCTCCGCGGCGGGCCACGGTGATGAATCCCGTGTGGGCCACCATTCGGTGGTCCGGACGCACGCTTCGCTCGCTGACGTGCCACGAGCGGCGGAGGACCTCGAACGTGTCCACCTGTTCGAACCCGTGCGCTTGGAGCGCCAGCACCACGGTCTGGACCTGGACGGTCGTAGGTAGGTACGTGCACACCACGCCCCCAGGTTCCAGGATCCGCAGCACGGTCGGGAGTGGGCCCCACGGCTCCGGCATGTCCAGCACTACCCGGTCGAAGGTCTCCCCCGTTGCTCCCACCTCGGTGACGTCTCCCAGTCGGAGATCCACCCATGTCGGGAGCTTTCCGAAGAAGGCCTCGAGGTTCTGCACCGCCTTGGTGTGGAACTCAGGACGGAGCTCGTAGGACACGACACGGCCGTCGGGGCCGACGGCCCTCGACAGCGCCAACGTCAACGCGCCCGATCCGGTGCCGGCCTCCAGGACCTGCGCCCCCGGGTGGATGTCCGCCTCGACCAGGATGGCACCGAGGTCCTTGGGATAGACGACCTGAGCGCCGCGCGGCATCTTGAGGACGAAGTCCGCCAGGCGCGGCCGGAAGCACACGAAAGCCATTCCGCCCGTCGATCGCACCCGCACACCCTCGTCGGACCCGAGGATCGTGTCGTGGGAGACCGCCCCTCCATGGGAATGCCACGTCTCGCCGGGGCGCAGGCGCACCAGGTACCGCCGGCCACGGTCGTCGATCAGCAAGGCTCGTTCCCCCGGCTCGAACGGCGTTGCAGTCACGCCCGGGAGCTTACCCGCGCGGCACGACCACCTGGCTCAGGTCTGCGGGAGCGGGTTGACCCCGAGAGTCACGTCGACTGTCGTTCGTTCATCGTGCTGGGTGACAAGGGTCACTGCCACTCGGTCGCCGGGCCGGTGCGACAGGATGAGCTCGTGGAGCGAGGTCGAGTCGG
This sequence comes from Actinomycetota bacterium, assembly GCA_046728055.1. Lineage (GTDB taxonomy): Bacteria > Actinomycetota > UBA4738 > UBA4738 > HRBIN12 > AC-69. Next base: position 2,686 of record JBKPDU010000128.1, read on the forward strand.
TCACGTCCTCGCCGTCCAGCCCGACGATCACGTCACCCTGCCCGATGCCCGCTCGTTCGGCCGGCCCTCCCGGTGCGACATCGAGCACGAGCACGCCGCTCTGGACCGACAGTCCGAACTGGAGGGCCAAGCCGGGGCTCACGTCCTGCGTGACTACGCCGAGGTAGGCGACGGGAGCCGAGGGGTTGGCCATGGCTTCGTCGATGACCGGCCTCGCCGCGTTGATGGCGATGGCGAACCCGATGTTTTCCGCCTGGTTCGCCCCGGCGGTGTTGATGCCGACCACCTCCCCGGCGAGGTTGACGAGGGGTCCGCCCGAATTGCCCGGGTTGATCGCCGCATCGGTCTGCACGACGTTGGTGTAGGTCCGCACACCGTTCCTGCACGTGTCGCAGTTGGGGTCCCGGGCCTGGATCGTGCGGCCGAGCGCGGAGACGATCCCGGAGGTGACGGTCGGCCCCCCGGGCAAGGCGAGCGCGTAGCCCAGCGCGACCACCTGCTCTCCCAGCTCGAGCCGACCGGAGTTGCCGAGTGGGACCGTGTCGAGACCCTTCGCCCCGATCTTCAGCACGGCTAGGTCGGCGTTCTGGTCACCCCCGATGACCCTCGCCGTGTAGCGCTGGGAATCAGGTGGTTGCGTGATGACCGTGATCCGCTGCGCGCGTTCGACGACGTGAAAGTTGGTCACCACGATCCCGTCGGACCGGATGACGAACCCGGTGCCGACGCCCCGACCGGAACCCCCGCCAACGGGATCGGGTTGGAACAGGTTGGTCGTGACGCTGACGACCGCCGGCCGGACCGTCTCGACCACCCGAATCGTGGGATCCCGCGACGGATCGGCCATCCCGACGTCGATCGTGGCCGGTGAGCTCGGGACCGGGACCCGCTCGATCACGGTGCGAGAACAGCCCGTCACGGCCAGGACGACGAGAGTCACCAGAGCGACGACGGAACGCTTCATGGATGACGAAGAGCCTAGCCCGCGGGAGCGGTTTCGACCGCCGCCGGACGGGGCAGCAGCCCGGCCTGCTCGACCAGGCGGACGATCGATTCGTCCCCCCGGATGGAGATGAGATGGACGCCGGCTACGCCCTGCATCTCCCGGAGCTGTTCGACGATCTCGAGCGCGATGCGGATGCCCTCGTCCGGCTGACGGTCGGGCGGGACGCCGTCCATCCGGTCGATGATCTGCTCAGGCACATCGATGCCCGGGACCATGTCGCGCAGGTACCGGGCGCTGCCGGCGGAACGACACACGTACACCGACGGCAGGATGAACACGCGATCCAGGAGCCCGAGCTCCTCGCACCGGGCCATGAACGTGCGCATCCGTGCCAGGTTGAACACGATCTGGGTCTGCACGAACTCCGCGCCGGCCTCGACCTTCTTCGCCAGGCGCACCGGCCGGAAGTCGTGCGGAGGGGCGAACGGATTCTCCACCGCGCCGACGTACAGCGGCAGCGGCCGGTCGAGGGTCCGGCCACTCAGGTACACCCCACGATCGCGCATGCCCTTGGCGATATGGATGGCGTGGACGGCATCGATGTCGTAGATCGGCTTGGCCTCCGGATGATCTCCCGCCGTGACGTCGTCGCCGGTCATCAGGCAGACGTTGCGGGCCCCGAGCGCGACCGCGCCCACCAGGTCGGCCTGGAGGGCCAGGCGATTCCGGTCCCTGCAGGTCAGCTGAACGATCGGTTCCACTCCCCGGTCCAGCAGGAGGCGTGCCGCGGCGAGGGGTGAGATGTGGGGATGGGCCGCGCTGTTATCGGTGCAGTTCACAGCGTCCACGGAACCGCGGAGGAGATCCGCCAGGCGATAGACGAATTCAGGGTCGGGGCCGTCGGTGGCCTGGAGTTCGGCCGTAACCACGAACGCCCCCGACGTGAGCACCCGATGCAGGTGGCTGCGGGCCGACTGCCCGCTCACGACCCACGATCCTCCCCGCCCGCCGCGAGCCACCCAGCGGGCGCGTGGCGGTCGCGACCGGTGAGCAGGTTCTCCCACGAGGACGTGTCCTGGAGCCGCCAGTCCACGGGCTTCTGAACGTGCTCCATGTGGTCACGCCAGAACGGGAGGCGCCGCGACCCCTCCCAGGCCCGGACCCAGACGCATGGCTGATCCGGGAGCACCTCGCAGTTGCCGTTCTGGAGGACGCCGCCGCATGGACCGTTGCGAAGCGACTTGGGGCAGCGCATCGGACACGACAGCCCCGTGGAATGAAGGATGCACTGGCCGCACATCCGACAGTCCCAAATGGCCTCCTTCGTTCCCCGCTCCACCAGGAGCAGGGCCTTGTGGAACCCTCGCGGCCGAGGGGCCGACGCCGGAGGCCTGCGGTCGAGCTTCGTGGTCATGTCCTGCCTCCGAGCCCGCTCATATGGGGGCTACCGCTCGAGCGGTGCCGCCGGGACCTCCTTCTTGGGGTCGATGAACGGGATGGCCGCCGTCCGGCCCCTCATCGGCCCGCTCTCCGACTGGACCTCCAGGGCTGTCCCCGGCCGGGAGAGTTCGACGGGGACCCACGCGTAGCCGATGTTCCTCCCCAGCCGAGGGGACCAGATGGCGTCCGTCACCGTGCCGACCACTTCGCCGTCCACCGCCACCGGCCAGAACCACGACAGCTCGGCCCGAAGGGCGTCGTCCCCCTCGAACTCGATCCCGACCAGCTTGCGCTGCACGCCTTCCCGACGGACCCGCTCCAGCGCCTCCTTGCCGATGTAGTCGTGCGGTTGCTCCTCGACCAGGTGCTCCAGCCCCATGATCTCGAAGGGATTGTTCTCGTGGGTCATATCCGAGTTGTAGTTCATGATCCCGGCCTCGATGCGGCGCGCTTCCACGGGAGCTGTTGGCCGGATGTCGAACTCCTCCCCCGCCGCCATGACCAGCCGCCACAGGTCGTCCCCTCGGGACGGATCGAGCAGGTTGATCTCGAATCCCTGCACGGCGGTCCATCCCGTCCGGCTGATGAGGACCGGGATGCCCTCGATCTCGAACCAGTCGCACCAGTAGTACTTCAGGTCGTAGAGGGTCGGGCCGACCAGCTTCTCCACGGTCTTCGCGGCCTTCGCCCCCTGCATCTGCATGGGGTACGCGTCCGGATACGAGACGTGGGCGTCCATCCCGCCCTGGGAGGCGACTCCCAGGGCGTACAGGCCGGCGTCCGAATCGGCGAGTTGCATCCACCACCGGTTCTCGCCGACGTGTAGCAGCACGGGGTCGTTCAGGATTCCGCCGTCGGGCGCGGTGACGATCATGTACTTCCCCTGCTTCACCGCGCACGTCGTCAGGTCTCGGCAGGTGAGCATGTTCACCAGCCGGTCGGCATCGGGCCCAGAGATCTCGACGGTACGTTCCACCGCGACATCCCACACGACGACGTCGTTCAGGAGTGCCCAGTACTCCAGATCTGGATCGTCGAAGTACGCCGGGAGGAGCATGTGGTTGTAGACGTCGTACGCGGTGCAACCGGCCCGCCTGGTGGCCTCGAAGAACGGGGAGCGCCGGTACCACGGACCGAAATAGATCGTCGCGCTCTGGTCCAGCATCTCCTGTCGCTCGTTGGTCATGTGGTCGTCTCCCGTTCCGCTGGGGCCGGTTTGGCCCGAACCGCCGTTGGTTGAATCATCGTTCAAACTCGCGGAGGGTGCCAACCCGGGCCAGGCACGGCTGAGCCGCGCCACCGAGTTGAGCTACGAGACCGGGATCCGCTTCTCCGGGTCGACGAACGGCATCGGCACGACCGTGGCGTTCCGCTCTCCCCACTCGGTGTCCACGGTGACAGTCGTCCCATCCGTGCACCGCTCCGTCGGGAGCCACGCGTACCCGATGTTCCTCTTCAGACGCGGCGAGTAGATGGCCGAGGTGACCTTCCCGATCTGCCGGTCGCCCTCGCGGATCGGCCACTTCATCGCGTTCAGTGCGAGGAACGGCTCGCCGTCGAGCTCCACGCCGTTGATCCGCCGGTTCACGCCCTCGGCCCTGATCCGCCGAAGCGCGCCGAGCGAGATGGCGGCATCGTCGGGGAGGTCCCAGTCGACCAGCCGTTCCAGCCCGAGCTCGAGCGGGTTGTTCTCGTAGGTCATGTCGGCGCCCCAGTTGAAGATCCCCCCCTCGATGCGCCGGATGTCGGACGGGCCGGTGGGCTTGATCCCGTACGGCTGGCCCGTCTTCATGATGTGCTCCCACAGGTCGAAGCCGCGCGAGGGGTCGGTGAGGTAGACCTCGTAGCCGACCTCCGACGTCCACCCGGTTCGGGTCACGATGACGGGGATCCCCCCGATCTCGGCGTTGCGCCACCAGTAGTACTTCAGGTCCACGATGTCCTCGCCCACCAGGTCCCGCATGAGGTCCTTCGACTTCGGTCCCTGGATCTGCAGGGGAGCCGCGTCCGCTTCCCGTATTGTCACGTCCAGGTCCGGATATGCGTTCCGCAGCCCCCGGGCGAACAGCAGGGCGTCGGAGGAGGCGAGCGCGAACCAGAACGTGGTCTCGTCCATCCGGGTGAGGACCGGGTCGTTGACGATCCCGCCGTCCCGGTCGCAGATGAGGACGTACTTCGCCTGACCCACGGCGCACCTCGACAGGTCCCGCGGCGTGAGCAGCTGGGCGAACGTGGGGCCATCGGGGCCGCCGATCTCCAGGCAACGTTCCACCGAGACGTCCCACAGCGTGACGTCGTTCAACAGCGCCTCGAACTCGGCCTCGAAGGAGTCGAAGCGGATGGGGAAGTACATGTGGTTGTAGACGGTGAACCCCTTGGGGTCGTACTTCTGGGTTGCCTCGTAATACGGGGTTCGGCGGTTCCGCGCGCCACGCTGAACCTGGGCCATGTCGAACGCCATCAGACCATCCTCCTTCGACGAACGATGCGGTCAGGAAACGGCGGGCGAGGTCGGCACGCTCGCCGGCGCGGCGATCCGCCCCTCCAGGTAGCCCCGGGCCACCATGGCCATGAACGCGCGAACCTCCTCCTCGTCACCGGCGAACGGGCCCTGCCGCTGCCCTCGGGACGTCAATCCACGTTGTACCGACTCGCAGGCCGACCAGTCCTCGCGGTTCGTGAGGTCCCAGAACTCGACCGCGTAGGCCGCGTCGAAGCCCTCACGATCCCAGGCCTCCGGGGGGAACAGCCAGGTGCATTCCACACGGGTCTCTCCCGGGCCGAGCGGCTCGAGCCGGTGCGTCATCACGTAGTCGGGATGCAGGCTGATCAGCAGGTTGGGGAACAGGCCGAAGTAGTAGACCTCCCGCCGCTGCGTCGCGTCGAGCCCGCGGATGGGCACACCTCTGCTCGCGCCGGAGAGCGACATGGTCTCCGCGTGGTCCTCGAGCTCCATCGAGCCTCCGACCCAACATCCGGTGGCCGTGATGGACTCGCCGCTGTCGGTGGGGGTCACCTTGCAGAGCGCGGGATGGATGCTCGGGCAGTGGTAGCACTCGTGGTAGTTCTCGGTGATGCCCTTCCAATTCGCTCGAACCAGGTACTCGTGTCGATCCGCCGCGAACAGCCGCTCTGGCTCCCAAGCGGCCACGAATCCTTCGAGGTTGCCCACGTGATCGGTGAAGCTCGGAGCTTCGCCGGACGCATCGACGAAAATCCACCCGTGCCACTCGGCCACACGGACCTCGACGAGCGGGTAGTCGGCTTTGTCGAACCCGGGCGCATCCCCGAACCGGGGGGCCCCCGACAACGCTCCCTCCAACGAGTAGACCCACGCGTGGTACGGACACTTGATGGCCCGCAGGTTGCGGCTCGTGCCCGGCTCCAGGAGCTCATGGCCGCGGTGGCGGCAGACGTTGTAGAACCCGCGGATGTCGCCGCCCCGATCTCGAACCAGGAGGATGCCCTCCTGACCGATCCGCACAGCTTTCTGGTCACCCGGGGCATCGAGGTCGTCGGCCCGGCCGACGCACGTCCAGGATCCCTCGAAGAACCGATCCTGTTCCCACGAGAGCACCTCGGGCGAGAGGTAGGCCTCGGCGGGGAGCGTTCGGCTTGCGCCGGGCGAGGGGCCCAGCACCGGCTCCAGCCTCGAAGGCTCGATCGGCGCGGTTACGTGCGACACGGGACCCTCCAAATCGCGATTTGAACGGTGGTTCAATATCGTAGCGCGGGCCATCGAGGGCCAGCAAGGACGCTGAATACCTGGCGATCGAGGCGCGTCGATCACGCGAACGACGGATCGACGAACACCGGCGCCCCGGCCACCATGGTCAGCTGAACCTTGGCGTCGGCCAACTCGTCCAGCGACAGGTCGAACAGGTTCTGGTCGACCACGACCAGGTCCGCCTCCTTGCCCACTTCGATCGAGCCCGTGACGTCGTCCAGGTGGTTGACGTAGGCCGAGCCCATGGTGAAGGCGTGGATCGCCATGGCCAGGTCGATGCGCTCCTCAGGGAGGAAGGTCTCCCTGGTGGCTCGTTCGCCGACAATGTCCGCGTATCGACGCGGCTCTTTCCGGTGGACGGCGATGGCCATCTCCCACATCGGGTTGGGGCTCGACACCGACCAGTCGCTCCCGAAGGCCAGCCTGGCCCCCGAACGAACGAGGCTGGCGAACGGGTACTGCCACCCGCTGCGCTCCGGACCGAGGAAGGGGATCGTGAGGTTCACCATCTGCCCCTCGAGCGTCGCCCACAGCGGCTGGGCGTTGGCCACCACCCCGAGCTGGCCGAACCGCCGAATGTCGTCCGGGTGGACCACCTGGATGTGGGCGATGTGATGCCGGTGGTCGTTGGCTCCGTTCGCGCCGTGCGCGGCCTCCAGTGCGTCCAACGCCTCCCGGACGGCCCGCTCACCGATCGCGTGGATGTGCACCTGGAACCCCTCGGCGTCCAGCCGGGTGACAAAGGCCTTCAACAGTTCGGGGTCCACGAACGACATGCCCCGGTTGGAGGTCGGCGCGCCGTCGCGGTCCAGATACGGATCGAGGACCCCGGCCGTGAAGTCCTCGATGACGCCGTCCTGCATGATCTTCACCGTGGTGGCTCGGAACCGGCCCACCGAGCTCTGTTTCCGTTTGGTGATCAGCTCGTCGATCTGTTCCTCGCCACGATGCCGGTCCCACCACAGGGAGCCGACGACCCGGGCCGTGAGCTCGTCCCTGCCGGCCATCGCGATGTAGGCGCCGAGCGTGTCGAACGGGCCACCCACGATGGCGTCCTGCCACGCCGTGATGCCCAGCGAGTGCAGGTACCGCTGGGCCACCCGGAGGCCCTCCTCCCATTCCTCCTGTGTGACCGGAGGCACCAGCTCGAACACCAGGTCCATTGCCCCCTCGTGGAGGGTCCCCGACGGATCACCGGCGGCATCTCGCTCGATCCTCCCGTCGGGCGGGTCGGGGGTGTCACGGGTGATGCCGGCGAGTTCCAGGGCTCGGGAATTCACCCATGCCCCGTGGCCATCGCGGTTCGGGAGATACACCGGGCGGTCGGGCACAACCCGGTCCAGGATGTCCTTGGTGGGTGTTCCGCCGGGGAACGAGTCCATGGACCACCCTCCGCCCCGGATCCACTCGACGTCGGGATGTTCAGTTGCGTACTCGGCCACGATCCGTTCGTAGCCCTCCGGCGTGTACGCATCGTTCAGGTTGCACTCCAGCATCTCCAGGCCGCCGGGCGGAGGATGGATGTGCGCGTCCTGGAACCCCGGAAGGAGCATCCTGCCGCGCAGCTCGTGAACCTCGGTCTTCGGTCCGATGAGCTCGGCCACCGAGTCGTCGGTCCCCACCGCGACGATGCGTCCGCCCTTCACGGCGAGGGCCTGCGCCCACGTGCGTGCGGGGTCTACCGTGTAGACGGCGCCTCCGGTGAACGCCGCGTCGACCTCGTCGCGCGAACTCGCATCTGTCACGTGAGTCGTCCCTTCGTTCATCGAGGGGGTCGGAGCATATCGGCCTCGGTCAGGCCAGCGCCACGAGTTCGAGCAGATCGTCGCTCCAATAATCGAGGGTTCCCTCGGGCATCATCATCACGCGTTGCGGTGCAAGGGTTTCAACGAACTCGACGTCGTGGCTGACCAGCACCATGGCGCCGCGCCACGCCGCGAGCGCGGACCCGATGGCTGCCCGCGAGGGAGGATCGAGGTTGTTCGTCGGCTCGTCGAGCAGGATCAGGTTGCGTCGTCCCGCGACCAGCTGCGCCAGTGCGAGCTTGGTCTTCTCGCCGCCCGACAACGTCCCAGCGTCGCGGAACGCCATCTCCCCGGTCAGCCCCAACATGCCGAGCAACGCCCGCAGGTCCTGGTCGGACGCATCGGTCGACTCGGAGCGGACGTGGGCGAGGACGTCGACACCGTCACGGATGCCCTCGTGCTCCTGGGCGTAGTAGCCGAGCGAGACCCCGGTCCCCAGGCGCACGTTCCCCGCGTCGGGCTCGGACGCCCCTGCCACGATCCGAAGGAGGGAGGTCTTGCCCGCGCCGTTCAGGCCCATGACGAGCAGCCGCTCTCCCCGCGACAAGTCGAAGGTCGCGCCTTCGAACACCGGTGGGCCGCCGTACCCCTTCGTGAGGCCCGATGCCTGGAGGACCACCCGACCGCAGTACGGCGGATCGGGGAACCGGTAGCGGACGCGCCGCTCTCTCGCCGGCGCGGTCACGACCTTCGCGGCGAGGTGCTCGACCCGCGTGTCCAGGGTCTTGGCCTTCCGGGCGCGTTTGGCCGTCTGGCCTCGCATCGAGTCGGCCAGCGTCTTCAGCCGCTTGATCTCCGTGTGCTGCCGGTCGGCAAGGGTCCTGAGACGGACCTCGTCCAACCGCCGCGCCTCCCGATACTCGGAGTACGTGCCCCGATAGAGCACCACTCCATCGCGGTCCAGGTGGACGACGCGGGTGATTGCAGCGTCGAGCAGCTTGATGTCGTGGCTCACCACCATGACGGCGCCTCGGTACCCCGCCAGGAAGCTCATCAGCCACCCCTTGGCGTCGTTGTCGAGATGGTTCGTGGGCTCGTCCAGGAGCAGGACGTCCGAGCCGGCGAACAGGATCCTGGCGAGCTCGAGACGCCGCCGTTCCCCTCCGGACAGGGCCCGGATAGGGAGTTCCAATCGGTCCTGGGACAGGCCGAGCCCCACCACGATCCGGCGCGCCTCGGCCTCGCCGGAGTAGCCGCCGGCCGCCCGATACCGTTCCTCGAGCCGAGCGAACCTTCCTACGGCCCTGTCGGTTGGCCGGAGCTCCATGGTCAACCGAAGTTTCTCCAGGCGCTCGGCCATCGCCTGGAGCCCTCGAGCCTCGAGCACGTGAACGAGCGCCGTGTGGTCGATATTCGCACGGTGCTCGCGCGGGTCTTGACGAAGGTAGCCCATCGCCCCTCGGCGAGTCACGGTTCCTTGGAGCGGCTGGGCCTCCCCGGCCAAGACCTCCAGCAGGCTGGTCTTTCCAGCTCCGTTGCGACCGACCACACCGACCTTGTCCCCCGCCCGAAGGCCGAAGGAAAAGTCCTCGAGGATCGTGGTGCCCCCGGCTTCGACGGCCAGGCCGGCGGCTTCCAGAACGGTCATGGCCCGATCGTACCGCCCGTCGGGTGAGCTGGAACGCTCCGGCGTCGCGTCGAGAATCGCGTTAGATCTGTTCGATCGAACGAAGCGACGTGCGCGGTCCGCACTCCGGATCGTCGCCGTGACGCAGAATCTCCCTCGTGCTCCTGGATGAGATCGCGCGGACGTCGGCGGCGGTTGGGCAGACCCGGTCGCGGCTGGCCAAGATCGACCTGCTTGCCGCTCTCCTCCATCGCCTGGGGCCGGACGAGGTCCCGATCGCCGTGGCCTATCTCTCGGGCGTGCTGCCGCAAGGCACGGTGGGTGTGGGATGGGCCTCGCTTCGCCATCTGCCGCCCCCGGCTGCTCCCCCACCGACACTCGAGCTCGGTGAGGTCCACGCCGCACTCGAGCAGATCGCCTCGGCGAGCGGGCAAGGCTCCCAGGCCGCGCGGCGGGCCGAGCTCACCGGACTGTTCGCTCGAACGACGGAGCAGGAGCGACGGTTCCTTCTCGGCTTGCTCTCCGGGGAGATCCGGCAGGGTGCGCTCGAGGGGATCATGGTCGAGGCCGTCGCCAGGGCCGCCGCCGTGCCCTCGTCCGAGGTCCGCAGGGCGCTGATGGTCGCCGGCGACCTGGGCATCGTCGCCGGGGAGGCCGTGACCGGCGGCGTCGGAGCTCTCGCCGGGTTCGGGCTGACCCTGTTGCGGCCGATCCAGCCGATGCTGGCCCAGACGGCAACCGATCTCAGCGACGCGCTGGCGCGGATCCATCCCGCGGCCGTCGAGTGGAAGCTCGACGGCGCGAGGATCCAGGTGCACCGGCTCGAGGGCGAAGTACGCGCGTTCACCCGCAACCTAGCCGACATCACCGATCGGGTGCCGGAGGTGGTCGAGGCCGTTCGCGCGCTGCCGGTCGACGCCCTGATCCTGGACGGGGAGGCCATCGCGCTCCGGCGTGACCGGCGCCCGCATCCGTTCCAGACCACGATGAGCCGGTTCGGAAGCCGGCTGGAGGTGCAGGAGCTTCGCCAGGCTGTTCCCCTCTCGTCGTTCTTCTTCGACGTACTGCATCTCGACGGCGACGACCTCATCGATCGCCCTACCAGAGAACGGCTCGCCGCCCTGGACGCTCGTATCCCCGAAGAGCTCAGGGTGCCGAGGATCCTGACGGGCGACCCGGTGGACGCCGATCGGTTCCTCGACGGCGCGCTCGAGAACGGCCACGAGGGTGTGATGGTCAAGGCGCTCGATGCTCCCTACGAGGCCGGCCGGCGGGGAGCGAGCTGGCTCAAGGTCAAGCGCGCCTACACCCTCGACCTCGTGGTGCTGGCCGTGGAATGGGGGCACGGGCGTCGGCGGGGCTGGCTGAGCAACCTCCACCTGGGAGCCCGCGACCCGGAAACCGGAGGGTTCGTGATGCTGGGGAAGACGTTCAAGGGCATGACCGACCAGATGCTCGAGTGGCAGACCGAACGCTTCCTCCAGCTCGAGACCGGCCGCGACGAGTTCACCGTCTACGTGCGACCCGAACTGGTCGTGGAGGTGGCGTTCGACGGGGTGCAGCGCAGTCCCCGATATCCGGCCGGCCTGGCGCTGCGGTTCGCCCGGGTGAAGGGCTACCGTCCGGACAAGCGTCCCGAGGACGCCGACACGATCGAGACCGTCCGGGCGATCCATACCGGGCGGTAGGCGTCAGACCCGAACCACCGGGAGGTCCACCAGGTGCTCGGCGACGAACCAGACCTGGAGCTCGTTCGTCCGTAGCACGTCGCTCATCAGCAGGTCGTTTGTCCCGTCGTCGCGGCTCTTCGCCGTCTTCGTGATGGCCTCGCGGACCTTCACGATGATGATCTCGTGAGCCTCGAGGAGCCTGGACAGCATGGCCGGGACCTCCTCCGCGCCATCCGGTGGGCGAGGGACGGTGGTGATCTCGGCCGCGAGCCGCGGATCGCCCACGGCCACACCGCCGAGCGTCTGCACCCGCTCCCCGAGGAGGTCGATGAGCTTGAGTTGCTCGTCCGCGTGCTTGTCCAGCAGCAGGTGCAGCTGGAAGAACGTCGGGCCTCGGACCAGCCAGTGATGCTTCTTGTACAGCGCGTACAGGATCATCGAGTCCGAGAGGATGTGGTTCAGGAGTTGGACGCTCTCCACGCGGGCGTCGTAGTCGAGGGCGAGCGGGAACAGCCGCATCTTCCCGAACTCCTGGACCTCCACGCCGTGCTGGTGGAACAGTGGCTGGCTGCTGATCCGCCGGTCTCCGTCCCTCACCTTGAAGGGATCGCTCTGCGTGACCTTGTCCATCTCTCCTCCTTCCTTCACTGGATCACACGCAGACTCAGGTGGTCCGTCGCCGCGTTCCGGCGCCGGCATCGATCGTAGTCCAGTCCGCTGCGGAGCGTTCCCCGGGGCGTACGCGGACGAACGAACGCGCTCGAGCGATGCGCCTGTCACCTAGGGTGCGGCCGACCCACCTTCGTCCCAGCGCCGTCCCTCGACCTCGACGTCGATCCGCTCCTCGGGCCGGCGCTCCTCCTGCTTCGCGTATCGGGTCAGGGCCTGGACGTCCGCGTCGGTGAACGGCGGCTGCACGAGGCTCCTCGGCCACAGATGCCGCTTCCGGACCACGTTGATCTCGGCGGCGAGCAGGGTCACTTCGGCCCCGATCAGGATCCAGGCCAGCAACCCGATGACGATGGCGAACCCCCCGTACACCTCGCTTGCCCCCTGGAGCTGGTGGCTCACGTAGTACCCACCCAGGGCGTGCAGGGTCGTCCACGCCGCCGAACCCACCGCAGCGCCGGGCAGCACCTCCCACCAGGTGAGGTGCTCGCTGGTCAGGGTGCGGAACGTGACGAGGAAGAGGAACAGGTTCATCAGGAGCGAGACGGCCAGGCCGAGGATCACCAACCACCGCTGGCCGCTCCCGCCGCCGATGCTTCCCGCCACGGCGGAGGCCAGGGTCAGCACGCCCAGCACCCCCAGCATGATCAGCGCCCGGAGGGTGGAGGTGAGGAAGTTCGGCCGGTGCTCGAAGGGGACGTTCCACACCGCGTTCATCGCGGTCTGCGTGGCCTTGATCACCCCCAGCCCCGACCACAGCGTCAACGCGATCCCGACGGCGAGCGTCACGCCCGTTCCCTCAAGTCCGTGGACGTTGCGGGAGATCTGGTCCCCGATGACCGGGAAGTTGGCCAGCGCGGAATCGAGGATGCTCGTCTGGAGATCTGGGTTGGAGCGCAGGACCATGCCGAGGACGGTGACGAGCACGAGCAACAGGGGGAACAGAGAGAAGAAACCGTAATAGGCGATCAACGCGGCCAGATTCCCTGCCTGATCGTCACCGAACTTCTTCACCACCGCGACGGGGAAGGCGATGACCGCATGCCGCTGCTGGAACCCGTCGAGCCAGCGGAGGATGCCCTTCACGCTTCCATCATCCCCGCTTCGGCCCTCCGGCAAGCAATCGACGCGTGGGTTTGACACATCGCTCTTACGGGGAAGTTTGTTTTTGGGCTTGGGCTAGGGGGAGGTACACCCGTGGCTGCAAGGAGGCCCGTGGGCCGGAAATCGCTTCCCGGCATTCGCGACCCTCCGGCGGGGCGGTACCGAAACGGTGGGGAGGAAGGCTCGAGACCGACACCAGTCTCGGGCATCCGGGAACGAGGAGGCCACTATGGCGACGTTGGATCGCAGGGACCCGTTCACCGACCTGGCCACTTCCTGGCAGCGGGACATCGACCGCATGTTCCGAGGGCTCGCGGAGACCTTCCCCGCGTTTGAGACTCTCTCTCGCAGATCCGAATGGATGCCGACGGCCGACGTGTTGACCAGAGGCGACGACATTGTGATCCGACTGGAGCTGCCGGGGATGGACCCGGAACGGGACGTCGAGATCACCGTGGAGGACGGGATGCTGCACATCCACGGTGAGCGAAAGGAGACTGAGGAGGAGGAGGGACAGGGGTACATCCGTCGGGAGAGCTCCCACGGAGCGTTCGAGCGGACGCTCGCCCTGCCCGCCGGTGCGAGGACCGACGACATCAAGGCCACCTACGAGAAGGGTGTGCTGGAAATCGTCGTCCCCGGGGCGGGCAAGCGCCCCACGCAGCGCGTCCAGGTTGAGGTGGCCGGCGCCAAGGGAAAGGGGAAAGAGTGACGAGATCCGTGAAGGGGCGGGCCCCCCGGCGGCCCGCCCCCGAAGCTCCTGACCGAGCCGGGACGAGCTCGACCGCCTGACCATCATCCGGTGAGGCTGATCCGCTATGAAGGCGAGGGTCGCGGGCCGTCCGCCGTCGTGAGCGGGCACCGGGGATCCGGGCCGAGCTCCGCGAGGTGGTCCCACAGCCATTCGTGCGTCGGATCTGTACACACGCGCCAGGCCCGTTCGGCCGGCCCGGCCATGACGTTCAGGTAATACATCGTGTGGCCCGGCGCGGCCACGCACGGCCCGTGATAGCCCCGAGGGACCAGGAACACGTCCCCGTCCCGTACCGTCACGGTGACGTCGATGTCGCCGTCGCGCGTGTACGTGCGATGCATGCCGAACCCGCCGTCACCCAGGATCCGGAAGTAGTAGATCTCCTCGAGCGGTACCTCCCGATCGGTGTGCTCGTCGTGCTTGTGCGGTGGGAAGGACGACCAGTTCCCGTCGGGAGTGAGCACCTCGACCGCGATGAGCCGATCCGCCTCGAAGGCGTCCGCGGACATGAAGTTGTTCACCTGCCGGGTGGCCGCCCCACCTCCACGGACCTCCACGGCCACCGCTCGAGCCGGCACGTGGGCTGGTTCCAGCCCCCGCTCGGCGCGCGCCATTGGGAGGGCGAACACGCCACCACCGCGGCTGATCATGACGGCCTCGCTCCCTTCTGGGAGAAAGGCGAAATCGCTGACCCGGGAGAAGACGTCATCCCGCCCCTCCAGCTCGAATGCATGCGATCCGATCTCCACCCGGCAGGAGCCGGAGAGTGGGAGGAGGGCAGCCTCGAATTCTTCGACGGTGACCACTCGCCGCTCGCCCGGCGCGAGGGCGATCACGCGCAGCGCGGCGTATCCCCACCCAGCGGCGTCCGGCGTGAGGATCACCGGATCCGGACCGAGGGCGAGCGTCCCGGCCGGACGGAACAGGCCGCTCACCATGCGAGCTCCCGGCGACGGCAGGACCCCGGGGCCGCTACCCTCGGGCTGCGGTGAGAAGGCTCCCGGCGCTCCTGCTCCTGCTGGCGATGGCCATGCCGAGCAGCACCCCCCGCGTCTCCGACCTGACGGTCATCGGTGGGTCCCCTTCCGATCTCCGGGCGCTCGTCGTGGCGACATGGGGCCGATTCGTCGACGCCTTCCCGGCCCGCCGGAGCTGCCTCGGGCCCGTCACGGTCCGGGGGGCGTGGGAGCTGGACGACCGGGCCTCCTACGACCCCGGTCGGCGTCTGGTCACGGTCCGCATCCCGGGGACCGCTCCGAACCTGCGGGCCTCGCTGGTCCACGAGTTCGCCCACCACATGGAGTTCAGCTGCCCGGAGCAGCGCAACGTCCGGGCACCGTTCCTGGCCGTCCAGGAACTTCCACGTTCCGCGTCCTGGTTCGAGGGACCGTCCTGGGAGACCACCCCGTCCGAGCAGTTCGCCGAGGCGGTCGTCCAGATGGTCGTGGGACGCCCCGCCCATCCGGCGGTGGTGATCCACCCGGGGTGCGTTGCGCTCCTGCGGGAGTGGGGTCGGGCCGACCTCACGCATGGCTCATGATGGCGCGGACCTGGTCCTCGTCCGGCATGGCGTCCGCGCATGCGAGCTGCGTGGCGACGTAGGCCCCCGCCGCGTTTGCGAACTGGACCGTCGAGACGATCTCCCATCCCTCCAGGAGGCCGTGACAGAGCGCCGCTCCGAACGCGTCCCCCGCGCCGAGGCCGTTCACCACGTCCACCGGTACCGGCGGGATGCGCTCCGTCCCGCCTCCCCACGCCACCAACACGCCACGTGGTCCGAGCTTCACCACCGCCAGCTCGAGGCCCAGGCCCAGCAGCCGCTCGGCCTGGGCCTCCGGCTGACCTTCTCCAGCCACGATCGCCACTTCCTCCCGGTTGCCCACGGCGACCGTCGCCTTCTCCAACGCCCGGCGCTGCCGATCCCCGGCCTCCTCCGGCGTCGCCCAGAACGACGGACGGAAATCCAGGTCGTGCACCGTGGTCTCCGAACGCCCCCGGGCCTCCAAGGCGGCCATCGTCGCCGACCGGCTGGGCTCGTCCGAGAGGCCGGTGCCGGTGGTCCAGAAGATCCGAGCCGTGCGGACGGCGTCGAGGTCGAGGTCGTCGGGCTCCAGGTTCATGTCCGGCGCCTTCGGCTCGCGGTAGAACAACAGGGGGAAGGAGTCAGGAGGGAAGAGCTCGCAGAAGACGATGGGGGTCCGAAGGTCAGGATCGGTGCCCACGTAGCGATCCTCGACCCCGAAGGAACGAAGCGCCGCCCTCACGTAGTCCCCGAAGCCGTCGTCGCCGACCTTCGTGATCACCGCGGCTCGGTGCCCGTAGCGCGCGGCTCCCACCGCCACGTTCGTGGCGCTCCCGCCCAGGGACTTGGCGAACGTGCGGACGCCGGACAGGTGAACCCCGCTCTGCTCGGGGTACAGGTCAACCCCGACCCGCCCCATGGTGAGGACGTCGAGCGTCCCCGGCACCTCAGCCGCCGGGACCGGGGACCGGGCCGGGCCCGCGATCCTCCCGCATCCCGGTCTCAGCTTCCAGCAGGGCGGCGGCCCTGCGAAGGTCCTCGGCGGCGGTTCCCCCGGCCGCGGCACGTTCGAGCTCGTGGGCCAGGTTCTCGAGCTCCTCGCCCCCCGCCATCATCTGCACCAGGCCCTCGAGAGCGAGCTCTTGCCTGGTGAAGTCGCCATACACCTGCCCCCGCCGAAGGATCACGAAGTGGTCGCCCACCGGATAGGCGTGATGCGGGTTGTGGGTGATGAAGATGACCCCTATGCCTCGCTGCTTGGCCTGGACGATGTACCGGAGCACCACGCCGGCCTGCTTCACGCCCAAGGCGGCCGTGGGCTCGTCCAGGATGAGCACCTTCGCGCCGAAGTGAACGGCTCGAGCGATGGCCACCGACTGGCGCTCGCCCCCGGAGAGGGTCCCCACCGGCTGGTCCGGGTCGCGGATGTCGATCCCCATCTTGGCCAGTTCGTCGCGGGTCGTGGCCGTCGCGTACTGGACGTCGTACCTGCGGAAGGGTCCCCATCCCTTGGTCGGCTCCGACCCCAGGAAGAAGTTCCGCCAGATCGACAGGAGAGGGATCATCGCCAGGTCCTGGTACACGGTGGCGATCCCGAGCTCGAGCGCGTCGCGGGGAGACCGGAAATCCATGGGTTGGCCCTCGAACAGGTACTCGCCCTCGTCGGCTCGGTAGACGCCCGAGAGGGTCTTGATCAGCGTCGACTTCCCGGCCCCGTTGTCGCCGAGAAGGCACGTGACCTCCCCCGGCCGGACGAACATCGAGACGTCCTTCAGCGCGATGACGCTCCCGAAGAACTTCGAGACGCCCTTGACCTCGAGCAGCGGCGATCCATTCGTGCTCATCGGCGCGCCGCCCGCAGCCGGACGAAGTTGTTGAGGATCACGGCGACGACCAGAACGCCTCCGATGAACACCTGGTACCAGTCACCTTGGATGCCGGTGATCACGATGCCCTGTTGCACGAGGGCGAAGATGAGCGCTCCCACGGCGGCGCCGACCGCGGAGCCGTAGCCCCCCGTGAGAAGGCATCCGCCCACCACGGCGGCGATGATGGCCTCGAATTCCTGGCCCTGGCCGCGCAGCGTATCGGACCCCGTGAACTGGACGGCCTGGATCACCGCGACCAGGAACCCGGCGAACGCGGTGGTCACGAAGAGCGTCATCTTGACCGCTCGCACCGGGACGCCGACGTTGCGGGCTGCGTCCACCGCGCCGCCGGTCCCGAAGATCCAGTTCCCCTGGCGGGTTCGGAGGAGGACCCATGTCGCCAGCGCCGTCAGCCCCACCCACCACAGGATCGACACGTTGAAGGGGGTCCCGAACAGCGTGAGCTTGGAGGCGAATAGCTGCCTTGCCAGATCGAACCCCGGGACTTCGTCCAGGTTGCCGAGCTGCGTCCGGTTCGTCCGGAGCCTGGTGATCGCCACGGTCAGCCCTCGGAAGATGAACAGCGTCCCCAAGGTGATGATGAAGGAGGGAAGCTTCGTCGAGATGACCAGCCACCCATTGACCAGACCGGTGAGGACCGCCAGGACGAGGGCGACCAGGATGGCCGGCCACAGAGCCCACCCGAATCCACCGGCGGCCACCGGCGTGACCAGCAGCATGATGGCCATGCCGCAGAACCCCAGGATGGACCCGATGGAGAGGTCGAACTCCCCGGCGATCATCAACAACGCCACCGCCACGGCCAGGATCCCAAGAGGAGCCGCCCGATTCAGGACGGCGGCGGTCGCAGACCAGCTGACGAAGTTGTTGTCGAAGGCGACGACCGCGAAGAACGTCCACACCACGACGAGGCCCACCACCGCGCCGAGCTCTGGCCGGGACAGCAGCCTGGAGACCAGGCGGACGCGGCGAACCCGCTCGTCTCGCGCAACGGCGGGCGGGCGGGCCGTCTCCGTGGCCATCGGGGCCTCCTCTCCTTCGTGCGATAGGACGAGCCTAGTGATCGGGGCCTGCCGATGCAGAACGGCAGGCCCCGATCATCCTCGTTCTTACCGCAATCCCTCCGCCGAGTAGTCAATGACGTCGGCTGCCGTCTCCTGCGTCACGATCTGGGGACCGGTGAGGATCACCCGATCCACGCTCCCCAGCGGAAGCGCCCCGGTCTCCATGTACTTCGTGAGCAGGACGATCGGCAGGTAGCCCTGGAGGTACTGGGC